>DASRNM010000128.1:0-19026 GCA_035647435.1 Clostridia bacterium | reverse complement strand
CTATAATACAAACAATATATCAATAAATTTTGAATAAAGTAGGGTTGAATATGTTTGCTAATGAGTGCATAGATTTTACGGATTTGTTTGTTAAACATTTTTGCTTTTGGGAGCATTTATCCGAAGAAGAAAAAAGAATATTGTGCGAAAACATGACAATGATGAAGTTTAAAAAAGGTGAGAACATTCACAATGCAAACGAGAATTGCCTTGGCGTGATACTTATAAAAAAAGGCCACTTGAGAACATATATGATGTCGGAGGACGGCAGAGATATAACCTTGTTTAGACTTTTTGAAGATGATGTGTGCGTGCTTTCAGCGTCATGCATTATTGACACTATAACATTTGATATTTTTATTGATGCGGAGGAAGACTCAGAACTATTGCTGATTAAATCCGATATTTTTGAAAAACTTGCAGAAAAAAACATATATATAAAAAATTTTCAACATGAGATTACATCAACAAGATTTTCTGATGTTATGTGGACAATGCAACAAATATTGTTTATGAGCTTCGACCGTCGTTTGGCTATATTTCTAATGGACGAAATTGCAAAAAATGGTAAAGATGAAATTAAACTGACGCACGAACAGATAGCAAGATATATGGGCAGTGCAAGAGAGGTTGTTACACGGATGTTGAAATACTTCGTTGGTGAAGGTATTGTTGAATTGTCCAGAGGCGGAGTAAAGATAATTGATAAAAATAAATTGCGTGAATTGGCACAATAAAAAAATGGGAACGGATTTTATCCGCTCCCATTTTTAAAATTTTGTATTGGTTAAATAAAAAGAGACATATCTGATTCTTCGGCATTAGCAAGCATTGCGGTTGCTCCAGCCATTTTGACGCCATCAACAAGCTCTTCTTTGTTTATCCCCATGACATCCATGCTCATTGAGCAGGCTATTAACTCCACGCCGTTTTCCTGTGATGTTTTTATTAAGTCTTCAAGACTGTCAATGTTTTTGTTTTTCATAACGCTGCGAATCATCTTTGCTCCCATTCCGCCCATGTTCATTTTAGATAGACCGAGTTTTTTCGTGCCCCTAGGCATCATTTTGCCGAACATAGTAGACATGAAGTCTTTTTTGACTTTAACTCGTTGAGATTTGCGCAGTATATTTAGACCCCAAAATGTGAAGAACATACTGACTTCCCTGCCCATTGCAGCGGCGGCGTTTGCGATTATAAAAGAGGCTATCGCCTTATCCAAATCTCCTGAAAAAACAATGATATTTTTTTTATCCTTTTTTTCAAGAGGTGTTTCACTTTTTTCAATTGAATTCTTTTTTATTTTTGCTACACTTATGCCGTTTTTGCTGCTAATTTCAAGAAAACTATTGCCTGTTCTTTTGCAAAACCCCTCAACATCGCTTGCAAAGGCAGGGTCACTTGTTGATATTTCTATAACATCGCCCTCGTTGACGCTTTTTAATGCAGTTGAAAGCTTTAAAATAGGCCCTGGGCATTGCATACCACAAGCATCAACAGAAACAATTTTGCCCGACTCATCGTTGCTCTTTTTCAATGTTGATACATTCCCCAAGTCCTTCGCCGAATCAATGCCTGAAACTTCAATGTTGCTGTTTTTGCTGTTAATCGAGTTATACAGGCGGAAACCTCCGGCAATGTTGAAGCAATCAAATCCGTTTTGTGATAAAATGCGTGCAGCAATATATGCCCTTAAACCGATTCGACAAGATATATAAACTGTTTTTGTTTTATCAAGTTCGTTTATACGCCCTCTCAAACTGTTGACGGGGATATTTATAAAACCGTCCATATGACCGTTTTCATATTCAATTTGCGTGCGAACATCCAAAAGAGTCACACTACCGTCACGGGGCAGTGAATCAACATCGTGCCAATGAATTTGCTTGACTTTGCCTGTGATAAGGTTTTGAATAACAAACCCCGACATGTTGACAGGGTCTTTTGCTGAGCCGTAAGCGGGTGCATAACACAGCTCAAGCTCGCACAAATCATTAGCGGTCATGTTTGCCTTAATTGCGACTGCAAATATGTCACAACGCTTGTCTACTCCGTCGTATCCAACAATTTGTGCGCCGAGAATTTTTCCGCTTCGAGGCTCGAAAATTGTTTTTACAGACATGTTTACCGCTCCGGGATAATATGTGGCATGGTTTGCAGAATAGGTGAATGATTTGTCGTAAGAAAGACCTAGCTTTTTAGCTGTTTTCTCGTTTATGCCCGTTGAAGCAACTGTTAAATCAAAAACTTTAATTATAGCAGAGCCTTGCGTGCCAGGGTAAGCGCTGTCAATCCCGCAAATATTATCAGCCACGATTCGACCTTGCTTATTAGCTGGCCCAGCAAGAGGGACATACCCTTTTTGATTTGTAATAGGGTTAGTGATTTCGATTGCATCACCCACAGCAAAAACATCTTCTGCCGAGGTTTTCATATGCTTATCCACTATAATTGCACCGTTTTCGTTGAGTGCAATTCCTGCAGAATGTGCAATTGATGTTTCAGGCTTTACGCCTATTGCCAAAACAATCATATCAGTTTCAAGGCGGTCATTGTTCATCAGTTCAACATCAAGGGAGTTGCCGTTATCCTTGATTGATTTGACACCGTTGTTTAGCACAAGCTTAACGCCCTTAGTTACCATATGATTGTGAACATCTGCTGCCATGTCGGGGTCAATGGTTGATAAAACTTGAGGTGCAAGCTCAATAAGTGTAATCTCCACACCAAGTCTGTGAAGGTTTTCTGCCATTTCAATGCCTATATATCCGCCGCCCACAACAACAGCTCTTTTAGGGTTGTTTTCGTTGATATAATCTTTTATTTTATAAGTGTCGGGGATGTTGCGCAGGGTAAATATTTTGTCGGAGTCGCTACCTTCAATTTTAGGCACAACAGGTTCCGCACCCATTGAAAGAACAAGTTTATCATAGCTTTCATTATAAGTTTCATTTGTTCCATAGTTTTTTACTGTAACAGACTTTTTTTGTGTATCAATGGAAACGACCTCGTTTTTTATACGCACATCTATATTAAATCTATCAATAAAATCCTTAGGTGTTTGAACAGTCAATGCAGACTTTTTCTTTATTACATCACCAATATAATAAGGCAGGCCGCAGTTGGCGAATGAAACATATTCACCCCGTTCAAACATTATGATTTGTGCGTCCTCATTCAACCTGCGCAGTCTTGCTGCGGTTGAAGCTCCTCCCGCAACGCCACCAACAATCAGGACCTTTAGATCATTTTTCATCATTATAATCTCCTTTACGAATGAAAAGTGAGAGAACAACAAGTCCTCCCACTAATTTTCAAGGTTTAGCCGTTAATCATATCCAATATATCGTTTTTAGGTTTTACGCCAACTGATTGGTCGACAAGCTTTCCGTCTTTAACCAGAATAAGTGTAGGTATGCTCATAACCGAAAACTTTCTTGCAAGGTCCGGTTGCTCATCAACATTAATTTTTCCAACCTTTACATTACTGTTTTCTTCAGCAATTTCATCAAGAACAGGTGCAATCATTTTGCATGGTCCACACCATCCTGCCCAAAAATCGATCAAAACGGGTTTGTCTGATTGAAGAACCTCTGTGTTGAAATTATCTTTTGTAATTGTTATTGTTGCCATAAGTACATCTCCTTTAATTAATTTGTTTTAATTTATGGTCATAGTATATTCTTATTTTGCCTTGTTTTCTGTAACTCAATCACAAACAAGCCTTATTCTTATATAACAATATTTTAATTTTATTTGAAACAACGATTTTAAATTATAAAAAGCGAATGTTTCATACAATCCTATCGAAAGACCAATAGTTATTATTAATAAATAGTACGAAAAGGAGAAAGTTATGAGAAAATTATTCGCATGCATGAATTAAAAGTGCAGAGTTGAAAATGCCTGTGTCTTAACTATAATAGTAAAATAGCTTTTGCGATTAACTCCTGTGCTTTGCGCGCGTGTTCGTTATTTTTAAACAAACGACAATTTAAAATAATATTGTAACGGTAGCTTAAAATATTTTATTTAAAAAACAGTGGGTACAAAGCTCCCAATCTGTTGACTTAAACTGCCATTTTAAGTTATAATAATTTATGTTATTAAGAATACTAATTTTTCGGAACAGAAGTTGGCTTTCAGAAGCTTTAATTAAGCCACCTTATAGCTGAATGACTACCTTGAAAAGGAGCATATAAAAGACTTGAAGCTATACACGCAGTCATTCCGTTATTGATAACCAAATAATAATATTTTAGCACAATTTCACAGATCTATTTTGTTGGGTTTTCAAGGTGTTATAGTTTAACTTTAAAAATTGTATAAACATTATAGAATTTAGAAAAGGATGATTACATTATGATTTATAGCAAGATGATTTCCGTTATTAAAAATTTGTTTGCAATTATTATTACATTGGTAATACTTATTTCAAATATTGCTGAAATGCCTCCGAAAGATGATTATTATCAAGACGTAAGCACACAAAGCTTTGCTCTTGCTGATGCACTCGTACGCGCACAAGGAATAACTACCGACGGAGAAAGCTATATTTATAGCTCTAACTATTTTCTTATTAAAACAGAACTTGACGGTGAAACAGTTATCGCAAGAAACATAATGGCAATTCCCTTAGAGCTTCAAAAGTTAGGTTGTAAACACATCGGCGGTATTACTTATTCAGACGGTAAGATTTATGCCCCTGTTGAGGACAGTAAAGTGTTTGAAAATCTTTATATAATTGTCTATGATTCGGATACTCTTAAAATGCTTGATTATTACCCTCTTCCTCTTGAACTTCAAGAAAACGGTGCGCCTTGGTGTGTCGCTGACCCTGACAAAGGTTATCTCTACACTGCCAGAAGAGACCATATTGTTGGCATAAATGTATTTGATATTGAAACTATGGAATATATAAAAACAATACCTCTTCAGGATTCTATCCATAAGGTTCAAGGCGGAGAGATGTATAAGGGTATTTTGTATTTGTCAGCGAGTAGAGATGAGCAGGCAGTCTTTGCCGTAAACCTTGAAACTGGTCAAGTTCAAAAAGCATTTGCCAGAAACCTCTACGGTAGTACAGAAGGTGAGGGAATGACTATTTTGCCGACACAAGACGGGGCGCTTTTTCACATTCTTGATATTGGCAGCATAAGAGTTGTTGTGCACCTAAGGCACTACGCGTTTGATGTTGATTCTCTTGTATGGGACTAATGCAGTCAGTTTTTAATTAAATTAAAAGCCGGGTATGGGAATTTTTCCATATCCGGCTTTATATTAAATAGATGAAAATTGATATGTCGGGTTCTTGTATGCACAAAATAAAGGCGCGGGGTTGAAAAAGAATTGCGTTTTAACTATAATGGTTAGATAGGCTGTGCGATTAACTTTCTATACATTGCACGGGTGTTCACTATTCTTCAACAAACGGAGGTAATTTATGTTTGATTTTTTCTCAAGTCTTCTTGTTTCACTCCTCGGTGAAAGGGTTACCGAAGTCATTACCTATATTATTTTGATGATTACAATTTTACTGGTGTGCCTTATTGTGCGATGCATAGCGGAAAAAATTGTTATTAAGTTTATCGAAAGGGCGATAAAAAGGTCGCAAACAAAATGGGACGATATTTTACTACACAACAAGGTTTTTAATCGTGCCTCAAACCTTCTTATCCCAATCACAATGCATTTGTTTTCTGGCAGTTTTCCAAACCCGATTCCTTTGTGGAACAAGGTTATTTATGTTTTAACATTGTTGTTCACGATGCTGATAATCGGTGCGGTATTAAATGCGGTTGACGAAATATACAGAGAATATGAAATATCAAAAATTAGACCAATTAAGGGTTTATTGCAGGTCATAAAGGTTGTCGTGTTTATAATAGGTGGCATTGTTTTGATTGCTGTACTTGTCGGTGAAAGCCCAATGGTTTTGCTCGGCGGAATCGGCGCAATGACAGCGGTAACAAGTTTTATTTTCAAAGACGCTATTCTGGGCTTTGTGGCAGGCATTCAGTTGAGTGCAAACGACATGGTGCGAATTGGCGATTGGATAGAAATGCCCCAACACTCGGCGGATGGAACGGTTATTGACCTTTCCTTGACGACGGTGAAGGTTGAAAACTTCGACAAAACAATTACAACTGTTCCAGCTTATTCATTGGTATCCGATGCTTTCATTAATTGGAGAGGTATGCAGGATACAGGCGGTAGGCGAATTATGAGGTCAATCAATATCGACGCAAACGGTGTAAAATTATGTGACGATGAAATGATTGAGCGTTTCAAAAAAATCTTTTTAATTAAAGATTATATATCCAATAAAACAAAAGAGATTGAGAAACACAACAAAATCAATGAATTTGATTTGTCCGTTCAGGTCAACGGCAGACGAATGACAAATTTAGGGGTTTTCAGGGTATATATAGGCGAGTATATAAAAAACAATAAGAACATTCGCAAAGATATGACGATGATGATTCGTCAGCTAAGTGCCACAGAAAACGGCATACCTTTGCAGGTTTATGCGTTCACAAACACAGTCGTATGGGATGAATATGAGGTGATTCAAGCTGATATATTTGACCATTTATATTCTGTTGCACCTGAGTTTGGGTTGTCTGTGTTCCAAAACCCATCGGGCAATGACATAAGAAAAGCAATAGAAAATGATAATTGATTTCTTCATTTTAAATAAAAAACTGGCACTTTAAGACTGTATTGTAACGGTAGTTTAAAATGCCTTTTTCCCATAACAGTGATTGCAAATCTCCTACTCTGTTTGACTTAAACTGCTAATTTAAGGTATAATGATTTGAATTATTTAAAACACTAATTTTTCGGAGGGGAAAATGAAAGATATTTACGAAAGCCTTAAAATAAGCTATGAATATGTTCGTTCTTGTACGAATTTTGTGCCTGAGGTTGCTCTGGTTTTAGGCTCTGGTCTTGGCGATTATGCAGAAAAAATTGAAAAGGTTTGCGAAATTGATTACAAAGAGATTGTGGGGTTTCCAGTTTCAACAGTGCTAGGGCATGAGGGCCGTTTTATCTTCGGCAGAATTAACGGTGTTCCTGCAGTTATTATGCAGGGGCGTGTTCATTACTATGAAGGTTATTCAATGAGTGATGTTGTAATGCCGATTAGGCTTATGCACATGCTCGGTGCAAAGGTATTGTTTCTGACAAATGCCTGCGGCGGAATAAACACGGAGTTCTCTGTAGGAGATTTGATGTTAATATCAGGGCATATAAGTAGCTTTGCTCCCTCACCTTTAGTAGGCGAAAACATTGGGGAGCTTGGCACTCGTTTCCCTGACATGAGCGATGTATATGATGAAAAAATCAGAGAAATTATATTGAAAAGAGCAGAAAAGATTGGTCTTTCGCTTAAACAAGGTGTTTATATTCAAACAACGGGCCCAAATTACGAAACACCTGAAGAAATCAAAATGTACAGAATCTTAGGTGCTGACGCTGTCGGAATGAGCACCGCCTGTGAAGCGATTGCCGCACGTCATATGGACATGAAAGTTTGTGGCATAAGTTGTATTACAAACATGGCTGCGGGGATTCTTAAACAAAAACTGACCCACAGTGAAATAAAAATCGCCGCTGATAAAATAGCTGATGTTTTTCAAGAGCTCGTAAGTGGTTGTGTTTCAGATATTAGCAGGGAGCTAAAAAAAGGTTAATTTCAATATTGAAAAATAATTTAAAAATAGTCTTGCAAACAGACATTTTATGGTTTATAATACTCTCAACCGAACATTTGTACACTTACGGAGGGAAAGATAATGGCTGATAAACAAAAAGCACTTGAAACTGCTTTACACCAGATTGAAAAAGCATATGGTAAAGGCTCAATTATGAGATTGGGCGAAGGCTCAGGGTTGAACGTTGAATCAATCCCCACAGGTTCTATTTCTCTTGATGCAGCAACAGGTATCGGAGGTCTGCCCAGAGGCCGAATTGTTGAAATATACGGGCCTGAATCCTCAGGTAAAACAACACTCGCACTTCATGTGGTTGCGCAGGCACAAAAAGCAAACGGCGAGGCTGCGTTTATTGACGCAGAGCATGCTCTTGACCCTGCTTATGCAGCAAAACTCGGTGTTGATGTTGATTCATTGCTTGTTTCACAGCCCGATAACGGCGAGCAGGCTTTGGAGATAGCGGAGGCACTTGTCAGGTCGGGCGCACTTGATGTTATTGTTATTGACTCTGTTGCGGCACTTGTTCCCCGAGCGGAAATTGAGGGCGAAATGGGTGACTCGCACGTTGGGTTGCATGCAAGGCTAATGTCGCAGGCATTAAGAAAATTGGCGGGTGCACTTTCAAAATCCAAAACGATATTAATCTTTATAAATCAGCTTCGTGAAAAGGTTGGCGTTATATACGGTAGCCCCGAAGTAACAACAGGTGGCAGGGCATTGAAGTTCTATGCCTCAATAAGAATAGATATTAGGCGAATTGAACAGCTCAAGGCAACAGGCAACGAGTTTGTCGGCTCACGCACAAGGGCAAAAGTAGTCAAAAACAAGGTTGCGCCTCCATTTAAAGAGGCACATTTCGATATCATGTACGGTAGAGGGATTTCTCGTGAGGGCGAGGTTCTCGATTTGGCAATACAGCTTGATATCGTAAACAAAAGTGGCGCATGGTTTTCATATGGTGACGTTCGCTTAGGGCAAGGGCGCGACAATGTTAAGGATTATTTGATGGCAAACCCCGAGCTGTTAGACGAAATTGAAGGAAAGATCAAAGAAAACCGAGATAAGCTTGTCGAAACTACTGTAAAAACAAAAGCAAGAAAGTCTGCCCCTGTACCGGCTGCTTCTCGAAAGGCGACAAAAACTGTTTCAAAGTCTGAACTTGATGTAATTGTGGACGACTAATAATGGTTATTAAAGCAAAATCCGGCAAAGGCAACAAAATTCATGTCAGTGCCGACGAAGAATATATTTTTACTGTTGATGCAGACTTTTGGTTTACACAAGGGATATCAACAGGCGATGAAATAAGCGAAGAAGAGCTTGAAGCGTTGAAAAATGCTGCAAGCTTTCGGCGTGCTTATAACAAGGCGTTGGACTTAATCTCAAGAAGGGATTATTGCGAAAGGGAATTATTTGCACGCCTTTGCAGGAATTTTGAACCTCCAGCGGCAGAGCGAGCAGTTGAAAGAGTGCTTGAGTTGGGCTTTATAGATGATGACAAATACGCTCAAAAGCTTGCAACTGAGCTTTTTGAAAAAAAGATGTTTAGCCCTTTTCGCATTCGTTCAGAACTTATACGCAGAGGAGTTTCTAAAGATAGTGCTGATAATGTTTGCGAAGGTCTTGACATAGATTTTAAGGAGCGTATTATAGAAATATTAAATCGTAAGTTTGAAAGACAGCTCTCAACACCGCAGGGGAAAAAGCGAGCTTTCAATTCTCTTGTTCGTATGGGATACGGTTTTTCTGACATTCGCAGTGCAATGAGGGAGTTAAATATTGATTTAACCGATACATACTAATTTTATAATGGGTGATATTATGGCTTATACCGTAGGGTTAATTTCTTTGGGGTGCCCGAAAAATCAAGTAGATGCTGAAATAATGCTCTCCTCGCTTGAAACAGCGGGGTTTGAGATTGTTGATTATGTTGGCGGCGCAGATGCTGTGCTTGTCAATACTTGTGCGTTTATTGATGACGCAAAGAGGGAGTCTATCGACAATGTTTTAGCTGCTGCCGCTCTTAAAAGAGAAGGCATTGTCAAAAAGATTATTGTTACAGGTTGTCTTGCGCAAAAATATAAAGAAGAGGTTCTTACTGAAATTCCGGAGGTTGACGCAGTTTTGGGTATTGGCTCAAATGCGGATATTTCTCAAATTGTCAGAAAAGTTATCGACGGTGAAAACATTTACGAGTTTCCGCCTAAAAGTCAAATGCCTTTGAATGGTGATAGATTTTTGACAACTCCCGAATACTGGGCGTATTTAAGGATATCCGACGGGTGCTCAAACCGTTGCTCATATTGTACAATTCCATCAATAAGAGGAAATTTCAGAAGTCGTGAAATTGAAGATATTATTGAAGAGGCTACTGAGCTTGCGAATGAAGGTGCAAAAGAACTTGTCTTAATTGCACAGGACACAACCGGATACGGCTTGGATTTATACGGTGAGCTTAAATTGCCCGAACTATTAAACCGCTTATGCGATGTAGACGGCATTGAATGGTTAAGACTTCTCTATTGTTACCCCGACAAAATTACAGATGAGCTAGTCGAGGTTATGGCAACTCAACCAAAGGTTTTGCATTATATTGATCTCCCAGTTCAACATTCTGATGACAAGATTTTAAAAGCAATGAATAGAAACGGTGATTCAGCAGATATAAAAGCAACAATTAAAAAACTTAGGGAAAGAATACCCGACATTATTATTAGAACAACTGTTATGACGGGCTTCCCCGGTGAAGGCGATGAAGAGTTTGAAAACCTTGCGCTTTTTGTCAATGAAACAGAATTTGATAGACTTGGCTGCTTTTCGTTTTCTCCCCAAGAGGGGACTCCTGCCGCCGAAATGCCTGAGCAGGTTGAGGACGAAATCAAGAACAGAAGAAATGAAGTTATTATGCAGGACCAGCTTGAGATTTTAAGCCTGAAAAACAAAGATAAAATAGGTAATATATATCGTGTGCTTGTCGAGGATTATGATAATTACACAGATAGCTATGTTGGCAGAACATACATGGAAGCACCTGAAATTGACGGTAATGTTAGATTCACATCCGAAATGGAGCACAATGAGGGTGATTTCGTCAAGATTAAAATTTTTGGCGAATTGGATTTTGAGCTTTTAGGCAGAGCGATTGATTAGTATTTTGGAGGAATAGATGAACACACCAAACAAACTCACAATTTTCAGAATGATTATCACTCCGATTTTTTTAGCAGTGTTTTTGTATAAATTTCCATACCACATTCTTGCCGCTACTTTGGTTTTTAGTATCGGTTGTTTAAGTGATGCGCTTGATGGCAGAATAGCAAGAAAAAGACATCAGATAACTGTTTTTGGTAAGCTTGCGGACCCCGTTGCGGATAAAATGCTCACAACAGCAGCATTGCTTGCATTCATGCAAATGCAGCTGTGCAGTATATGGATTGTAATGATTGTGTTGACAAGAGAGTTCATAGTAACATCCATCCGACTTGTCGCTTCCGCACAAGGGATTATAATTCCCGCAAATATTTGGGGCAAGCTTAAAACAATTAGCCAAATGGTGTTTACAATAGTGATTATGATTATGTTGCAGGTGCATGCCAGTTTTGAGTTTTGTTCATTTGAAACATTTGTAAGCATTTCAAATGCACTTTTGTGGATAACAGCCTTGTTAACTGTCGTTTCGGGAGCTATATACTTAAAACAAAGCGTTAAACTGATTGATTTCTCACAACAGTAACATTATGTAAACTTTATGTAAAAAAATGATGCATTTTATGGTGTTGTATAGTACAATATATTAAGCCTATTTTTTGGTGGACTGAGGTTCTTTTCCGCTGTCTGTTTATTGGCGGCGGATTTTTTCTTAAAATAGGTATATTCTTAAAAAAGGGGGTGCCTTATGTTTGCAAGACTTAGAGAAGATATAGCTTGCGTAAAGGAGCGTGACCCTGCGGCCCGTTCAGCTATTGAAGTTCTGCTTCTTTATCCGGGTTTGCGTGCGATAAGATTGCACCGAAGGTCAAATTGGTGTTTAAGGCATAAGCTTTATTTTTGTGCTCGTTATATTTCGCAACGAGCTGTAAAAAAAACAGGAATTGAAATTCATCCCGGCGCTCAAATTGGGCGTAGGTTTTTTATAGACCATGGCACTGGTGTTGTAATTGGTGAAACAACGATTATAGGCGATGATGTAACAATCTATCAAGGTGTTACACTTGGCGGCACAGGCAAAGATGCGGGTAAACGACACCCGACAATTGGCAACAATGTTATGATTGGTTCTGGTGCGAAGGTTCTTGGCCCCGTCAAAGTCGGTGATAATTCTAAGATTGCCGCAGGTGCCGTTGTTCTCAGGGAAATACCGCCAAATTCAACCGCGGTTGGTGTCCCTGCAAAGGTCGTCAGGGTTGACGGAATGAAAATTGATGAGTTTGACCAGGTTCATGTTCCCGACCCTGTTGCACAGGAGATTTCTAAGATTCATGCAAGGCTTAGTGAGCTTGAAAGAAAGCTTGAAGAGCAAAACAGCAAATAAGTTAAAAATAATGTTTAAAATTTATATGGGCGGAGTCTGCACGGCTTTCTTCGCCCGTATTAAAATACAGCCATTATGGGAGAGGATATAGCATGAGGATTTTTAACACTTTGACAAGACAGAAAGAAGAATTAAAAACGATTAAAGAGGGCGAACTTAAAATGTACGCTTGTGGCCCGACAGTTTATAATTTCATTCATATCGGCAACGCACGTCCGATTTGCGTTTTTGATGTGATGCGTAGATATATGGAATATAGAGGCTATAAAGTTAATTTTGTTCAAAACTTTACCGATATTGATGATAAAATTATTAAGCGTGCAAATGATGAAGGCGTTTCCTATAAAGAAATTTCCGAAAAATATATTAAGGAGTTTTGGAAAGATGCTAAGGGCATGAATATTCTTGAGGCTACAGCCCACCCAAAAGCAACAGAAACTATTGATGAAATAATCTCAATAGTTGAACAACTTATCGAAAAAGGATATGCATATGAAATTGACGGTGATGTTTATTTCAGCACGTCAAAGTTTGACGAATACGGCAAGCTTTCTCATCAACCTCTTGAGGATTTAGAGTCCGGTGCTCGAATAATGGTTGGCGAAATCAAAAAAGAGCCTATGGATTTTTCGCTTTGGAAGTCTGCAAAGCCCGGTGAGCCTTCTTGGGATTCGCCTTGGGGGAAGGGGAGGCCTGGCTGGCACATAGAGTGTTCTGCTATGGTTCGCCGTTATCTTGGCGAAACTATTGATATACATTGCGGTGGGCAAGACTTGGTTTTTCCTCACCATGAAAATGAAATTGCACAAAGTGAATGCTGCAATGGTGTTCCCTTTGCAAATTATTGGATGCACAACGGCTATATCAATATCGACAATGTTAAAATGTCAAAATCGTTGGGCAACTTCTTCACAGTTCGTGATGTTGCTGAAAAATATGGTTATGAGCCAATTAGATACCTGATGATATCTTCACATTATCGTAGCCCGATAAATTACAGCACAGATATAATCGAGCAATGCAAATCCTCACTAAACAGGCTTTATACTTGTCGAGAGAACCTTGACTTTGCATTTGAAAATGCGGATTATAATGAAAAAGAAGACGATAAAGAAATAAGCGATAAGCTTTCCGCTTATATTGACAAATTCAAAGATGCAATGGACGATGACCTTAATACTGCAGATGCAATCGGTGTTTTGTTTGATCTTGTAAAGGATATAAACATTAATATTATAGATTCTAAAGCCTCAAAAGTCGTCTGCAAATGTGCAATGGAGGTTTTTGATGAGCTAACGGGTGTTTTGGGTTTGATATATAACCGTAATTCCGAAAATATAGACAGTGAGATTGAGGATTTGATTCAGGCTAGGACAGCCGCAAGAGCCGAAAAAAACTGGAAAGAAGCCGACAGAATCAGAGATGAATTGAAAGATAAGGGCATTGCGCTTGAAGATACTGCGCAAGGCGTTAAATGGCATAGGGAATAACAACCATATTTCGTAAAAAAACATTGCAATTATTGTTTAATAATGTTAACATGTTTATATGTATTTAAAAAACTTTGTGGAGGTATAATTATGTCTGGAAAGTCGCTAAAAAAAATCCTTTCCGTATTTTTTTCAATGATCATTCTATTCACTGCAATTTCTTCATTATTTAATGTTTATGCGGTCGATACAGTGCAGGTAACAATTGATATCGGTGGTTCTGGTCATGTAAGCGTGACATATGATGGATTGACAGGCAAGAAGGATGTTTTTTCGAGCTTTCAAAACAAAATTGAAAGAGGAAAAAGACTTCATCTTGTTGCTGATAATGAGTATGTCGGCGATGATACAATGTTCGTTTGTTGGATTGAAACCAAAAAGAGTACTCAAACCAAAAAGATTTTGAGCTATGAAAAAACGCTTGATATAACTTTGATTGGCGATGTTAGTTTAAGAGCCGAGTATACAAATTTAACTGACAGTAAGTATGTTACTAAATATGTAAACAATGCAGGCATAATCATAAGCCATCAAGAGATAGAAACAGGCTCATTAGCCGTACCTTATGCAGGCCCGAAGCTCCCCGGTTTTAACTTTGTCAGGTGGGATAAATCACCGCAAGAGTTTAAGAATTGCACTGATTTTGTTATAGTTAAGCCAATTTATGAGCCTATACCAGCTGAATATCAGGTTCAGTTTACAAATCAATCAGGTGAGTGCTCTGGTAACGGAACATATTCCTCGTTTTCTGTCGCAAGAGTCGTTGCTGCCGCTCAAAACAATTTAAATGAAAGTTTTTCATATTGGAAAGATAACAGTACAGGCGAAAAAGTAAGTTATTATAGTAACTATGCTTTCTATGTGTATAAAGATGTTACATTAACAGCAGTTTACGGCGAAGAAATTACCGGAGACAAGGTATCAGTGAGGATTACGCACGCTATTCCGGACTCTGCAAACGGTAAAATCACATTTTTCGCAGAGCGCAGTGTTGCACCTGAGTTTGAGGTTGAGATGCATGGTATTCTCATGACAAAGGCAGGGTATGTCTTCGAGGATGAATCAGCTTTTATAATTGAATCAAATCCGAATGTTGTTGTTTGCGGTAAGGGTAAAACCTTTGAAAGAACAGGCACATACGCACTCTCAAAGAAAGATGTCCTCAGCGGCGATGTGTGGTATGCAAGAGCATATGTCGTTTACAGAGATTCAAACGGTGACTTAACCACGGTTTACAGTGAAATTTCGCAGGGTTACTCGTTCTAATCGTTATTGCTTATTGTGGCGGCTGTTCTTTTATAACAGCCGCTTTATAATTTCACAGATGAAAAAAGTTGCTTAAATTGTATATTTTGACATAATTAGCAAATGTTTTCAGTTCAACATGCTATACAAAGCTAAATTAACATGATACAATTTAAATGCATAAAAGCAATAGAGAAATATAAGAGGGTTGAGAATAATGATTGAAAAGGTCAGTGTGATTATACCGACTCACAAAAGACCTCACTTTTTATCTCGTGCAATTAATTCAGTTCTTGCACAAGTAAACGCTGATGTTGAGGTTGTTGTGGTTGATGACAATTTCCCTTGCTCGAAGGAGAGGGAGAAGACCTCAAATGTAATGAAAGAGTTTGAGGGAAACGAAAGGGTTGTTTATGTTTTGAACCCTAAACCTTTAGGCGGTGGTCTTGCACGCAATGTCGGGATTGAAACCGCAAAGGGTGATTACATAACATTTCTTGATGATGATGATATTTATTTGCCAAAAAAAATATGCTTACAGCTGGAATTTATGAAAAAGCACTCGCTTGATATGACTTTTACAGATGTTTATCTTCACGACGAAAATGGACAACTTGTTGAATTCAGGCGTCATTCTTATGTGACGGATTGGTCAAACAAAGAGCTTTTGAAGCAACATATCCTTCATTCATTAGGACCGACTTCAACGTTTATGATCAAACGCTCTGTCCTTATGGAAAAAGGAGCTTTCATTGATGTGCCGATGGGGCAGGATTTTATGCTAATGTGGCATATGATTGAAAACGGAATAAAAATTGGCTATATGCCCGGCTCGCAAATTATTCAATATTTGCATGACGGTGAGCGAATTTCAGTCGGTCAAAACAAAATTAATGGCGAAAACTCTCTTTACAAGCTAAAGCAGACGAGAATGCACATCTTGACCCCTGATGAGAAAAAGTATGTCAGGTTTCGACATTATGCCGTATTGTCAGTTGCGGCTAAAAGAAGTTCAAAACCATTGGAATTTATAAAATATGGAACAAGAGCAGTCTTCGTGTCTCCTTCATATTTTTTTAAAGAGGTTTCAAGACGATTTGAAAACAGAAATAAAGTAAACGAAAAATCAGCGTAGCAGCGCATATTGAGGTATAAAAATGTCTAAATGCTTAATTATTATTACAAGTCAATATCCGTACTTATATTCGGAGCCTTTTCTTGAGAATGAAATTACATATCACACAAAAAACTTTGAGAAGATATTAATTTTTCCTCTTGATATCAGTAAAAAAGATAAACCTAAAAGAACGCTCCCGAATGAAGCAGAGAGCATTAATACCGCCGTTGGCAGAAAAGTGACAGGTAGAGCCAAGGATGTATTAAATGCAACCTTGAACTGTTTTAAAAAAAGTGAGCACTATAATTCAGATAAAAACCGAGTCGGTAAATCTTTTGCTAAAAGGATGTTTTTGGAGTATTTTGTTGCTCGCTCCAAAAGACACTTTGAGGCAATCAGCGAGGCTTTGTCTGAAATTGATTTATCACGCTTTGATGACGTTGTCATTTATAGTTATTGGATGTTTGCAACGGCTCAGGTGGCTGTTTTGCTCAAGGAAAAGCTTATCAAAGATGGCAAGAATGTTAGTTTATTCACAAGGGCGCACAGATATGACCTTTATGAATATGCAAACGCATTGAAATATCTGCCTTTGAGAGAAAAGCTTTTGTCGGAGTTTGACGAAATATATCCGTGTTCAAAAGACGGTGAAGAATACCTTGCCGAGATGTTTGGGAAAATGGACAAAATCAAAGTTTCTTATCTTGGCACTTCAGATGCCGGGGTAGGTAGCTATGATAATGTGTTCAGAATAATGTCCTGTTCGAGAGCTGTTCCTGTCAAGAGAATAGAAAAAATCATTAATTCGCTTGCGCTTTTGTCAAAAAGCAACCTTGAAATTGAGTGGACTCATATTGGCGACGGTGGTGAATTAAAAAAGCTCAAAGCTCTTGCTCAAAAGAAACTTGGTTTTATGAGTTTTCATTTTGTCGGCAATATAAGCAACAGCGAAGTGCTTGAGTATTACAAAACACAAAACGTCAGCTTGTTTGTCAATACAAGTTCAAGTGAGGGTCTGCCCGTTTCAATTATGGAAGCAATTTCCTTTGGCATACCTGTTGTCGCAACAGATGTTGGCGGAACAAAAGAAATCGTTATTAACGACGTTACGGGCAAACTATTAGATGAGGAATTTTCAGATAATGAACTTGCAAACGAGATAAAAAAATATGCAACGCTTAATGAAAACGAATATCAAAATCTTCGTAATAGTTGCAGAAGGTTTTGGGAGGATAATTTTTGTGCCGAACTGAATTTTGAAAAGTTCTCAAACCGTTTAACTAACTATAAATAGTTGCAAAGGAAACAAGTAGATGCTCAATAAAAGAGTAAATATAAATAAATCAGCATGGGGAATTATAGATTTTATAAGCGACTTTAGCATTCTTTTGCTATTTGTATGTCTAACGACATTCGGTAGCTCTGAAGAGGGTGCAAATTATTTATATTATTTTTCATTTATTCTGTTTATTGTCATTTCTACAATTAAACTTCTTGCCAAAACTAATCGCAATGGAAAGATTTTTTTTAGCATACACACGATTTGGTACCTGTTATTCATAGCGTTAGGCATTGTCTCAGCATTATGGTCGTATAATATTGCCTATACGTTTAACCCTATTCAAAGAATGGTACAGATACTTTTAATTACCTTTTGTCTTCAGATTTATGTGGAAAATGAAAAGGATTTTGAAAGACTCCTTGATTTGCTTATTATTGCCTGCACCATAATGACAGCGTATATTTTCATTAAAACACCGTTTGAAGAGTGGAGCGTGGGCTTTTTAGGGCAAGTAACAGGCTACAACACAAACGCCATTGGAGCATTTGCATCAATTTGCGCGATGATAGCGTCGTATAAGGGCTTGATACTCAAAAAAAGGGCGTATCTTTTATTAACAGTTGCGTTTGTTATGCTTTGCATTTTGACAAGCTCAAGAAAAGCATTGTTTTTTGCTATTTTTGGCATATTTTTATTGGTCTTGTTTGATACAAAAAAGAGCAATTATTTTATAAAATTGATGATTGTATTTGGATTATTGGTAGTTGTACTCTTTCTGATTTTTAATATCCCTTTCTTATATGAAGCAATCGGTAGAAGGCTTGTCTCTATGGAAGTTTTTTTTAGAGATGATGTCTCGGCGGATTCAAGTCTTGCTTTGAGAGAGTATTTTAGATATATGGCTAAGCGGTTTTATATTGAAAACCCTGTAAAGGGTATAGGTCTTAACAACTTTTCTGCATATCTTTTACAATATTCCGAAAAATCTTCATATTCTCATAACAATTTTACTGAAATAGCTTCAGGGCTCGGCACAATAGGGCTTTTGGTTTACTATTGGTTTTATGCATATCTCCTCATCAAGCTTTTGAATCAGATGTTAAAGGGCCAAAGGCTAGCTATTCTGTTCTTCCCGATGATTTGTTTGATAATTATTTTTGAATATGCCATGGTGAATTATTATTCATCTGTGATTCAAATAATAATTGTAGCAACATATATAGCTGTTTGCTTAAACGACACTAAAATAAAGAAAAAAAGCAAATAGTGTTGTTATGAAAGTATTGAAAACGGATGTGTTTGAATGAGAAAAAGAGTGTTGCAGGTGATGAATTACGGCTCTGCTTATAAGGGCAACTTCATTCGTTCAATAGAAGCACTTGAAACTGAAATATCTAAAGATTGCGGCAAAATAGTGTATGTCTTGCCACGAAGAGCAAAAAAAAGAGACTGGACAGTGAAAATGAAAGAAGAAGGACATTCGGTTTTCTTTTTAAACGACAGAATTTTTGCTGATACAATTTTGCTCAAAAGATTGATAAAAGAATTTGACATTAATATAATTCATTCGCACTTCATGACTTATAAAACCTATATTCCCATAAGATTAGCGAGGATATCTCAAAGAATAATACCTCATATTG
>DASRNM010000127.1:0-31751 GCA_035647435.1 Clostridia bacterium | reverse complement strand
CTTTTAATATATCAAATTTTATAAAAATCTATGTATGAATTAGATTATTTTTCGCTCAACAGCTTAGCAAGCTCGTCCATAAATGTGTTGATATCCTTAAATTGGCGATAGACGGAAGCAAAGCGAACATAGGCGACCTCGTCAATGCCTTTGAGCTTTTCCATGGTCAACTCACCGAGATGAATAGAGGTTACCTCTCTGTCAAGAGTGTTTTGAATAGATGCCTCAATGTCAGAAACAGCTTTTTCAAGTGTTTGTATTGAAACAGGTCGTTTTTCACATGCACGCAACATACCGCCTAGGAGCTTGTTTCTGTCAAAAACTTCACGAGATTTATCTTTTTTAACAATAACAATTGGAACGCTTTCAATAACCTCATAGGTTGTAAAACGTTTGCTGCAGCTTATGCATTCTCTCCGGCGTCGAATACGCTCGCCTTCATCTGTTGGTCTTGAATCAATAACTTTGCTTTCTTCAAAATTACAAAACGGACATTTCATTAAAACACATCCTCTGACTAACTTTCTATATAATTATATCACTTAAAAAACAAAAATCAATGCTTTGATATTATAGAATTAAGATAATCAACCGACTTTATAATTTGAGAGTCGGTTTCAAAGCTTTTTTTGTAAAGCTCAATAATTAAATCAACATCACCATTCATGTTTTTAACTTTGGAAATAAGCCTGTTAAAATCAAAAACACCTTCACCTGGTGGGAGACAATCAAACTTATCATTTAAATCGCTAACATGAATATGAACAATGCTTTCTCCTAACCTGTCAACGAATTCAAATGCACTGCGATTTGCGCGTGCTGCTTGCTTTAAATCAAGCACCATATGAAAATCATCTTTAAGAGCATCTTGCATAGATAAAAGAAAGTCTGGTGACTCCGAAAAAAACTTAACCACATTTTCTTGTGCAACGACTACATCGTATTCCTTACCAAGTTCAACCAAATTTTTAAATCTCTCAAAATACTCTTCCTTTGAAATTATACCGGGCAATAGACTACCATGTATAACAAGAAATTTGGAGTTGAGCTTTTTGGCCACCTCAAAATGCTTTCTGAATATTTTGAGTGTATCATAATACCTTCTTTTATACTCGCAAAAGAACAGATAGGTTTCACCGAAGGAAAGGTAGGGGTGGATTGATTTTATATTTATTGAATACTTGTCTTTAATCTCACAAATGCGGTCAATTAAAGGGGATTCAAGCTCACTCGGGGCGTTAAAAAATATTTCTGCTGTTTTCACACCTATTTCACCGACTCTGACAAGTGCCTTTTCGGTTTCGAGAGGATAAAAACAAGCGGTGGAAACACCAGTTTTCATTTCCATTCACTCCTGTTTATTAAATGGTAATAACTATGGATTGAGAATTGCTACTAAAAATGTTATAGTGTTTTTGGAGATGATTATTATGAAAGCGATAAAAACCATTTTTCAAATGTATGGTAGTTTTTTAAAAATAACAAAAACAATAATTAAACTGGGGCTAATTCTTATCCTGCTACTATACACTTCAGCTGTTGTTACATACATACTCGCAGGCATAAAATTTGATTATTACCCTGCAATGTCAATTGCACAACAGCTTTCTAGCAGTGCTTGCAGAAGTGTTGGCGTTTTAGGGTTGGGTGTAATCCTATTTGAAAGTGTTATCAATATCTAAATAAAATTGTAACACGCAGTCGCCGAAATAGCAATATTCGTTTGACATGAACTTCTTCTCGTTATACAATATATTGGAAAATATTACAAAGGAGTTTATCTCATGTATGACGAGAAACACAAATTTCATAAACCCGACAGGGGTTCAACTTCACAACCTGACCACATTATGCTAAGTTTTTCAGGTGATGCCCGCACAACTATGGCGGTCACTTGGAGAACATCTATTGATGTTGGGTCGGGGTATGCTCTTTATCGTGAGGAGGGCAGTAGTGAGGATATAAAAATATCTGCCGTGACAAAGAGATTTGAAAGCGACATTGATATTAGCAATATCTTTTGGGTTGAGTTCAAAGATTTAAAGCCGGGCACGAAGTATTTTTATACAGTTGGCTCAAGCGAATATAGAACTGATGAGTTTTGCTTCACAACAGAGCCGGAGAACCTTACAAAATTTAAGTTTTTGTTAATTGCAGACCATCAAAAAGGGCATCCTTTGGAATCCCCAGACTATTCTGTTGTAAACAACTTACTTAACAATGCTTTAAAAGAACACCCCGACTGCAAGTTTATACTCACAGCCGGCGACAACTGTGATAATGGTCAAAACGAAATTCAATGGAATGGTATGTTTAGTGGGCTTAAAGGAATTATTGAGAGCATGCCCTATATGATGTGCACTGGCAATCATGACAACAGAGGTTATACAACCTACTTGCCAAAGCCTGTGGGGAAGTTTTATCTAGACCACGCAGACTTCTTTGATGCACAGTTTGAGTATTCATATCCGCAAAACGGCCCTGAAGGCTATAAAACCGAGAACTATTCTTTTGATTATGGTAATGTTCACTTTTTGATTATGGGCATTAATGCCCCTGAAATTGTTGAGGAATGGGCATATATCGACTTGCAAAAAAGCGATAAAAGGTGGAAGCTCGGAGCATATCATTTCCCGATATATCCTGTTATGCCCGAGGGTCATAATGATGACGCTTATCCTTGGCTAAGAAAGCCGATTGAACAAGGGGGGCTTGACATACTTTTTGCAGGTCATGAGCATTCGCTTGCAAGAACATACCCTACAATAGGCGAAGAGCTGTTTGATAAACCGTCACAGGGGACAATTCACTACACAATGGGCAATAGTGGGCGCAACATTTATTCTTCTAATGCAAACAAAATCTGGAACAGTATGTTCTATCCTCAAGAGGAAGATGTTGCAATGATAAGTGTTGTTGAGGTTGATGGTGATAAGTTAACTATAACAGCTTGCCTTGACGATGGTAGAATTGCAGATGTTTTCAAGGTTGATAAAGAAAATGATATAATTGAGCCTCATGCACTCGCACCAATTTATATAAACACAAAAATCTGCTTTAAGGGTCAGATGATGGAATTCACTGGCAGAGGGATTTATGCTAAACAAATTGATGGAAAATGGTTTGTTCCCTTTGGTGTGCTTGTTCAGTTTCTTGGTGGTGAGGTCAACAAAACAAAAGGCAAGGTAACTGTTGATGTGTATGAAACAACTGCCGAATTCATAGAGGGTAGTGATGTAGTGGACACTGATGAAGGCATATACAAAATGTCTGCAAAGGTTTGCAGGGGCGATGCGGGCCAACTTTATATGCCTGCAGATGATTGCGCTAAAATCTTTGATATGACATGGCAATATGCAAAAAGAAATAATTACATAAATTTTGATCATGATTCCGAAAACAGAGTTACTTCAAAACAACCTTAATGTATATAAAAAGAAAAGGTGTTATTCTGCAAAATGGAGAAACACCTTTCAAATTAAAGACAAAGTCTGCCTTAATAGGCGGACTTTGTTGCAATTTATGGCGAGAAAGGTGCCATTTAAGCATTAAAGGTTTAAAAAATATTTGTGCAACGTATGCAGAAATCTCATATTTTACTTGAAAAATTGATATAATATGATACAATTATAATGATAATTAGTATGGATAATTTTAAAAAATAGATTTAGGAGGGTTACATATATGAAAAGAAATTTCAAGCGAATATTTTCGGTATTTGTTGCCTGTACTCTGCTCGCTTTAAGCGTTCAAATAAGCTTAGTTACCGTTAATGCTGCAGTAAGCGGAATATATACATATACAGTGAGCAATAATGAGGCTAAAATAATTGAATGCGATTTCGAAAAAGCAAACGGTATTATTACAATTCCAGAAACGCTTGGCGGATACCCTGTTGTTGAAATAGGTGAGTATGCGTTTCAATGGTGTGATGGGATTACCGATGTTATTATCGGCGATAATATTTCAACTATCGGAGCCTATGCTTTTTATTGGTGTGACTCTCTTAAAACAGTTGTTATTGGTGATTCCCTTGTGGAAATAAAAACTGCCACTTTTTTGTTTTGTCAAAAACTTGAGAGTGTAACTTTTGGAAATAGCATAAAAACCATTAGCGCGGATGCATTTGCAAATTGCACAAAATTAGATAACCTAGTGTTTCCAGACAGTCTTGAAACAATTAAAAGTTATGCCTTCAAGAGATGTACTTTTTTAACTAACATCAGCTTTGGCTCGGGGATAAAAACGATTGAAAACAATGCTTTTTATTATTGTGAATCATTAGGCAATGTTGTTATGCCCATTAGTATTACAACTATAGGCAAAAGTGCATTTACAAACTGCACAAATCTAATTATGCATTGTTACAAGAACTCTGTATCACACATCTATGCAATGGAAAACAACATTCAATTTGTACTGTTAGTTTCTCTTGAAAGCATTTCCATCACAAGCTTGCCGACAAAATTATTGTATGTAATTGGAGATGAGCTTGATTTAAGCGGATTAGTCGTAACTGTTTATTTTGATAACGAGACCAATGAAGTTGTTGGGGATTACGCTGTTTCAGGGTTCAGTTCTGGAACAGTAGGCACTAAAACTGTTACAGTAACCTATGAAACAAAAACAGATTCATTTGAGGTAGAGATTATTGATTTTAATTATTCTTTAATTAATCCAACTCAGGTGGAAATAACTGATTATTTAGGTGTCGGCGGTGATGTTGTAATTCCGTCTTTTATTGATGGTATTACTGTTGTCTCAATTGGCGACAATGCCTTTAGGAATTGCACTAATATTGACAGCATAACAATGCCTGATACCGTGACTTCAATCGGCAACAATGCGTTTAACAATTGCACTGGGATATCTCAAATAGATATATTGCAGAATGTAACATCTATTGCTAAAACCGCATTTATGGGTTGCTCCAGTTTAAAGGCAATAAACGTCAGTTCAGCGAATGGCTATTATAAAAGTGTTAACGGTGTTTTATTTAGTAAAAATGCTAGCAAATTATTATTATACCCTTCTGCAAAAAGTGGTGTAGCATACACCGTTCCATCTTCCGTTAGGGATATTGATAAATATGCATTTCATAATTGCAAAAACTTGAATTCTTTAACCATATCCTATTCAGTTGTAAACATTGATGAAGATGCTATTGTAGGGATAAGCGGTCTGACAATTAATTGTTATGAATATACAAAAGCTCAAGAGTATGCAATCGACAATGCGATTAGCTATAACTTGACAGCGACAGTTAATGACATTAGCATTACAAGTCTTCCAACCAAACTTACATATCTTGTCAACGAGAGTTTGGAGCTAAGCGGAATTGAAGTCATGACTATATATACTGATGGTACAACGATAGAAACAACAGATTTTACTGCCAATGCAATTAATTCATCAAGGGTAGGGGTAGAAACCGTGACTATTAGTTTTGGCGGTTACACCGATAGTTTTCAGGTGAGTATCGTTGAGCCTGAAGAAACTGTATATCAATACATATTGATAAACGGAAATGAAGCTAAAATAACTGGATATACAGGCAGCGGCGGTGACATTAGTGTTCCGACGACAATTAACAGTTATTTAATAACAGCAATCGGAGATAATGCGTTTGAGAACTACACTAGCATTTCGACTATTCAGTTAAACAACAATATTACTTCAATCGGCAACAATGCATTTTCACGTTGCAACAATATTTCTGAAATATATATTCCCAGCAGTGTTTTAACTATTGGAGACAACGCATTTTATAATTGTACGGGACTCACAAGCGTTTCAGGTATGAATAGCGTTGAGAGCATAGGCGAATTAGCATTCTATAATTGCACCGGGCTTACTCAACTAAATGTGCCGAACAGTGTTGAAAGCATTGGAGACAGTGCGTTTTACAACTGCGCAAATGTTCAGAAGATTACAATCGGAAGTGGAGTAACTTTAATAGGGAACAGTGCATTTTGGGGCTGTCAAAGTTTAAAAGAAATTATTGTCGACCAAATGAATACGGCATATTCCGATTCTGATGGTGTCCTTTACAATAAAGGCCAATCAACGATAATTTATTATCCTTTGAATAAAAGTGATACACAATACACACTTAGCGACAATGTAAAAAAAATAAACAGTTATGCATTTTATAAATTGTCTTTACTAAACGAGTTGACGATTCCTAAATCGGTAAATATTATTTATATTGACGCAATCAAAGATTGTAGCAATTTGACAATCAATTGTTATGACAATTCTCAGGCGCACTTGTATGCTATTGAAAACGACATTGGATTCACATTGTTACCTTCACCGCAACTTATAAACATAAGCATTTACACATTGCCGACAAAACTGGAGTATGTCAAGAATGAAAGCCTTGATTTAACAGGCTTAAAGGTTGTTGCTAACTTTGAAGATGATTCAAGTGAGATTATTGAAAATTATACAGTCAGTCCATTTGACTCCTCTCAAATAGGGATAAAGACGATTACTGTTACTTATGACGAATGTACGGCCTCGTTTGATGTTGAGGTTGTCAGCGCTCAGCAAACACCCAGTTTTACATATGTGCTCGTTGAGAACGATACAAAGGCGAAGATTACAGGCTACACGGGGGCCGGCGGTGCTATTACAATACCTGCAATAATTGATGGTTATGAAGTTGTTTCAATAGCGGAGAAGGCATTCTTCAGAAACAACAATATTACCAGTGTTGTTGTTTCTTACGGGATTGAAGAAATAGGCATATCAGCATTTCTAGAGTGTTCTAAACTCAAGCATGTCACTATATCGGGCAGTGTAAAGACCATTTGTGCAGATGCTTTTTATAAATGCACGGAGCTTGCTGAAATTGTTTTGGGCAATGGAATTGAAGAAATATCTTCTTACGCTTTTAGTGAGTGTACCAGTTTAAAAAGATTGACAATCCCTGAAAGCGTCACTTCTTTAGGGAACTCTGCTTTTGCTGGTTGCACAAGTTTAACGAATATTAATCTACCCGAAACAATAGAAAAGATTGAAGGTTTCACATTTTCTGATTGCACCAATTTAACAACAGCGATATTAGGAGCGTCAATTTCTAACATTGGCTACAATGCATTCAGAAATTGCTACAACCTATTGATTTATTGTTATGAAAACACATATGTACATAGCTATGCGGTCAACAACGCCATTAACTATATGTTAATCAAAAACTTTGGTGACTATATTATTTCTGAAATTAATCAAACAGATGCTCAATTAGTGAGATATATCGGGAACAATGTTTCATTGGTCGTGCCGACTCAAATTGATGGGTTAAATATTACTAAAATTACTGCTTATTCATTTAGCAACTGCACAAACCTAAACTCTGTAACATTACAAGACGGTGTAAGCTACATTGGTGCCGGCGCATTTTCCGATTGTAGGAATTTGACTAAGATAACCATACCCGATACTGTCACAAATATTATTGGATTATCTGTTTTTGACGGAGTAGACAATTTGACAATTTATTGTCACAACAACACGGTGGCACACCTGTATGCACAAAACAATGGATTTGATTTTATTATTCTCGACATAATTAATTTAGTAAGCATAACTGTTACTACTTTGCCTGAAAAAACCGTTTATTATATTGGCCAAGAACTCGACTTGACAGGCATTGTAGTTGTTGCTAATTATAGCAATGCAACATATGAATATATTGAAAACTATACGGTCAGCGGTTTTAGTTCACAAACAGAAGGCAATAGAGAGATAAAAATTACTTACAACAATAGAGAGACAACTTTTAATGTTACTATCATTACTCCAGTTTTTATATATGAGAAATTGACACAAACGAGCATAAGATTAACCGGCTATAACGGAACAGATGTTGATGTGACAATACCCGATATAATTGATGGGTTAATTGTTAAAGAAATCGGTGCAAATATGTTTTCGGGTTACTATGCACTTGAATCTGTTGTGATTCCTAATACTGTTGCCGTCATTGGAAATAGTGCTTTCTTAGACTGCAAAAATCTTACTGTAATTTCAATTGGCACAGGTGTTACAACGATCAGAACGTCTGCTTTCGCTGGTTGCACGGCTCTTGAGAGCATTGTAATACCCTACAGTGTACAAAAAATCAATGGTTATGTTTTTAATGGGTGTACTTCCCTAAAAACAATTTTTCTGGGAAGTTCAGTTAATGAAATCGGCTATTCTGCTTTCAGAGATTGTACAGCAATTGAGAACATTAACGTGAACCATAAAAACAATTATTTTGTTTCTGTTGATGGTGTTCTTTACAATAGTTCAATGACTGAACTCGTTTGTTATACATCAGGCAAAACCGACTCAACCTATGATATTCCTTATACAGTGACGAGAATATCTGACTATTCATTTAACGGTTGCTTGAGCCTACATACTCTCAACATTTTAAAGAGAGTTACCACAATATCGGCAAGCAGTTTTAACGCCTGCAACAACATATCAATTCATTGCTATAAGGGTTCGGAAGCGCATTTATATGCTCTCAGAAATCAAATATCGTATGTTTTAAAAGATAACAACCAATTGTCTCTAATAAACGGAGCATCGACTCTTGAAATTGATTTGCAAAACGGCTATTTAACAGGGCTTGATTATCCGGGTGAAACTGTCGCTGGGCTTGTTTCCAAGTTTAATAATGTGAAAATAGTTGTGCTTGATAAAAACGGTCAAATTTTGAGTGGGCAAAATAGAGTAGGAACGGGTTGTAAGTTGCAACTTCTTAACGACAACAACGTCGTGTTGCAACAGGTCAATGTGATTGTATTTGGAGATGTTGACGGAGATGGCAGCTACAACGGCAACGATGCGGTGATAGTGCGGCTGTATATTGCAAACTTAATTAGTGCTGATTCTTTGGGTGCTCTTGCAATGATAGCTGCAGATGTTAATAAAGACGGAATTGTTGATGAAAATGATGCAATCATATTGGAGCTTTCTGGATTGTTTTTGGAAAGCATTAGTCAAACAAATGGTTGAAAGATAAAGGGGGTTTTCCAATGGGGAAGCTTAGTAAATTAGTAGCTGGTGCGGCTATTTGTACAGCAGGGGTAACTGCAGTGAGCTTTTTAACAACAAAGGAACAAAGAAAGCATTTTTTATATCAGCTTGCAGATAAGAATATAAACTTACTTTTGAAGGGGCTGGCGTCAGCTGCACCTAAAGCCTCGTGGACCAACGATGAGTTTGACAATGAAAACTTTATGAGTGGCAGAGAAGGCTATGCAAAAAGAGCAAAAAAAGGTGCAAAATGGTGTTTGGGTTTTGACAAAAAAAGTATATTGCCAGATGATTATAAAACAAAAGACTACTATATAGCAGGGTTTTTGAGTTATCCGCCGAATGTTATGACAGATGTTCTTGATGACCAAGCAGTTAGAGCCGTTTGTATTGATGATGAGAGCGGCAGGGGAAAGGTAGTTTTTTGCGTCATTGATTGTGTTGGAATTTCAAATACAGATATTTGCAAAATCAGAGAACGGTTGCGTGACTTTGCTCAAGAAAATAATATTGTGAGCATAAATGTTTCAGCCACACATTGCCATAGTTGCATTGACACCCTAGGAATGTGGGGCGATATTTTAAGCAAAAATACAATTAATAACATCAAAGCGGTTAAGAATGACGATAAAGACAGCTTGAAATCGGGCAAAGACCCTGAGTTTATAGAAAACTTAATTGAAACATCTGCTCTTGTAATAGAAAATGCCTGCAACAATATGGTTCAGGGCGATATGTATATGTCTATAACAGATAAGTTAAAATATTCAAGGGACAAGCGTCCACCCGAAGTGTTGGAAAAAGATATTGTTAAGCTTCGTTTTAAACCAAGTGATGGCGGCCGAGAAACTGTTTTCGTTTACATGGCAGCACATCCCGTTGCTTTAGGTTCAAAAAACACTGTGCTAAGTGGCGACTATCCGACTTATATTGAAAAGGAAATGAATGAAAACGGTTTAAACTGTATATTCTTCCAAGGCGCACAGCTTGCAATTGCTGTGCAGAGGTCTGGAATAGTCAAAGATGATTTAAGCGGTTACGAGCCGTTTATTGAATATGGGCGAGAAATAGCAAAGCATCTCCTCAGTGATGAATTGAAAGAAAAAAAATTATCACCTATTATAAACATAAAACATAAAACAATCAGGCTTAATTGTGAAAACAATTTACTGATTCTTGCAGGCAAGCTTGGCCTAATAAATAATAAATTGATTATTAACGAAGATAAAAAGGAGTTTGCTACAGAAATCGGCATTGTTCAGTTAGGTAACAAGTTAAGTGTTGCGTTGATACCTGGCGAAATTGCCCCCGAGCTTATACTTGGTGGGTTCAGCAGCAAATGGGAATCCTATCGAAAAGAAAGCTTTAATCTGCCCCCTGTTAAGGAAATGATAAAAGGGGACACAAAGGTTATAGCTATTGTTTTGTGCAATGATTCTGCAGGTTATATTTTGCCTGACAATGACTTTGGAAGTGTTGTCGCCCCATTGCATTATGAAGAGGTTGTTTCACCTGGGAAAAACACCGGTTCATCAATCATTAAAGCCTTTTCACAACTTGCAAATGAATTTTATTCGACTGATTGTTAATTGCCCTTTCTCTTGTGTTTTGACAAACAATATTGTATAATATTTCTATAATAAGATTGCTGATTGTATGTATATACACTTAGGTCTGCAATCGATAGAGGAGATACAAAATGCTTGGCAAACATGTAAGAGTCAGGGTTACTAACCCTATGAACTCTCACAACTTCAAAGAGGGGTATAATAATAACCTGAATTTTGGAATTGTTGACGAGATAAAAAAATGTGAAATGAAAATTATTGGAGCATTTATACTTGGCATAGATCACCCAGTTAGAAATTTCGAAGGTAGAGTAATAGCAACACTCAAAAACAATGAATCTAGTGCTTATTTAATTGTAGCACCAAAAAACTCCAGATATATAATAGGTGATATAAAAGATGCAGTGTCTTTTGTACTAAATGTTGAAGATTATAAGATAGAGTGTTTGTATGAGTGTTCGTGCGGTGCTGTGGTGTATAGATCAATTAATGATGAGTATAGATTTTTGTTAATTAAAAACAAGAGGAGTGCTCATTGGGGCTTTCCAAAAGGACATATTGAAGCCGGCGAAAGCAAGCGTGAAACCGCAATGCGAGAGGTTCTTGAAGAAACAGGTATTCACATTGACATTCTTCCCGACTTTACTTCAAAAAGCGAGTATACCATTCAAGGCAGAGTTGAAAAAGCTGTTACTATTTTTCTTGCAACAACAAGCGATACACAAACAGTCATTCAAAAGGAAGAGATCGAGGATTACATATGGTTGAATTATAAAAAAGCCATGCAAAAACTCCGATTTGAGAATGATAAAAATATTTTAAGAAAAGCCTATAAATACATGGTTGAAAAGGGCATTGTTTCGGAGGTTGCTGATGGCTGAAAGTTTTGCTGATTTTTTTGTTTCACTTTTTAAAGATAAGATACCCAGCGAATTAATAATTTTCTTAATTTCAATTTGCCCTATACTTGAGCTTAGAGGTGGACTTATTGCCGCTTCTTTGCTAAACATTGATTTTATCACAGCTTTTATTATTTGCTATTTTGGAAACATAATCCCCGTTCCGTTCATTCTTCTCTTTATAAGAAAAATATTTCAATTTTTAAGAAACAAAAAAGGCTTCTCAAAAGTAATTGAGAAGCTTGAAATTCGTTCTATGCGCCAAAGTGATAAAGTTAAAAAAGCAAGTGGTTGGGGATTGCTTGCGATTGTTGCGATTCCACTGCCAGGGACAGGTGGTTGGACAGGCTCTCTTATAGCCGCTTTGCTTGACATGAGGATCAGAAGGTCCTTCCCGATTATTGCAATAGGCATTCTTTTTGCAGGGATCATAATGTCAATTCCGACCTATATCATTCCGAGCTTTTTTCAATAGGACGATATATTAAACAGCGTTAAAGCATTTTTATGCGTGGAGTTCAAAACCTCCTGCGTCTGTGTGTCTCGGATTTGTGCAATGACTTGTGCAGTGTGCATTATCATATCAGAAGTACAGCGCTTGCCTCGCAAGGGCACAGGGGCCATATAAGGACAATCTGTTTCAACTAAAAGTTTGTCGTCCGGCACATATTTTGCAACGGCGACGGGCTTTTTTGCATTCTTGAATGTAACAGAGCCACCAATCCCAATATATAATCCGATTTTAATAACCTCTTTTGCCATTTCGACACTGCCTGAAAAGCAGTGAAGAACTCCCTTAGGTTGATACTTTTTTAATATCTTTAATGTATCTTCATGGGCCTGCCTGTTATGTACAATGACAGGTAGGTCCATTTCTTTTGCAAGTCTAATTTGTGCCTCAAAAAATTCTATTTGCTTTTCCCGTGGAGAAAAATCATAGTGATAATCAAGACCAATTTCGCCGACGGCAACACATTTTTTTATTATTAACAGCTTTTTTAAATCATCCAAGGTGGTGTTTAATTCATGTTTATCGCATTCGTGTGGATGAATTCCGCAGGCAGCATAAACAAAATCGAATTGTTCACTAAGCTTTAGAGAGTCAGAGCTGCTTTTGATGTCAGTGCCACAGTTGATAATGCCGACAACGCCCTGCTCGGGCAGGGCGTTAATCAGTTCATATCTATCCTCATCAAAGGCTTTATCGTCATAGTGTGAATGGGTATCAAATATGTTTTCAATCATCTTATTTCTGCTCCTGTTGGCAAATTGTCAACAAAGATGACACTGACATTGTTTTTGTTAATGTCGGCGGCGAGAATCATACCGTTGCTCTCAACGCCGCAAAGAACGGCGGGCTTGAGGTTGGCAACGAGAATGACTTTATGGCCAATTAAATCCTCGGGTGTATACCAAGGAGAAATGCCCGAAACGACTGTCCGCGGAGTGCCGCTACCGTCGTCAAGAGTTAAGCGAAGAAGCTTTTTGGCTCTTTTTATAGGAGAACAATCTTTGATTTCAGCAACTTTAAGCTCAACCTTCATAAAGTCATCTATACCGATTTGCGCAACACCCTCGACCTTTTCGCTTTTTTCGGGGTTAGCCTTGTTCTGTTCCTGTTCGAGTGCTTCAATCTCTTTTTCAAGGTCAATTCTTGGGAAAATTATTTCACCCTTTTGCACCTTGAAACCATCGGGTAAAACACCCCATTTATCGCTGTTATCCCAAACAAAAATATCATCAGTGATACCTATTTGATTATTTATTTTCGGTGAAGTGTTAGGCATAAACGGGGAGATAAGTGTTGAAATTATCCTTATACTTTCGCAAAGGTTATACATTACCGCCGCCAACCTGCTCTTATCTTCGCTTTTTGCAAGTAGCCACGGTGTAGTTTCATCAATATATTTGTTTGTTCTCGAAACAAGCCTCCATATTCCAGTTAAAGCGTTTGAAAATTGGAGTCTGTCAAGATATCCCTCAACTGTTGAACGCATAGAAAGGCACAATTCTTTGAACTCATCGTCATGCTCACCATGTTCACGCTTTGATGGAATTGTTCCTGCAAAGTACTTCAGAACCATTGCAGATGTTCTTGAAACAAGGTTGCCTAAATCATTTGCGAGGTCTGAATTAATACGATTTATGAGTGCTTCGTTTGTGAAAATTCCATCAGAGCCGAATGGTATTTCTCTCAATAAAAAATATCTGACGGAGTCAACCCCATATCGGTTGCAAAGAATTTCTGGGTCGATAACGTTTCCTTTGGATTTGCTCATCTTTCCACCTTCAAGCAAAAGCCAACCGTGACCGTAAACTTTTTTAGGAAGTGGCAAATCTAAAGACATAAGCATTGCCGGCCAAATTATTGTGTGAAATCTTATTATCTCTTTGCCCACAAGGTGAACGTCTGCTGGCCAATACTTTTTAAACAGGCTGTCATCGTCTGAATTGTAACCCAAAGCGGTAATGTAATTTGAAAGGGCATCAATCCACACATAGATGACATGCTTGTCGTTGAACGAAACGGGAACACCCCATTTAAACGAGGTTCTTGAAACACAAAGGTCCTCAAGACCGGGCTTAATGAAGTTATTTATCATTTCATTGAGCCGACTTTGAGGCTCGATAAAATCGATGTGATCTTTATAGTATTTAACAAGTTTGTCTGCATAAGATGAAAGGCGGAAAAAGTATGCTTCCTCCTCTGTATGTGACACCACAGCACTGCAGTCGGGGCATTTGCCGTCGACAAGCTGTGTATCTGTCCAAAAAGCTTCACAGGGCTTGCAGTACTTTCCAGAATATTTACCCATGTAAATGTCGCCCTTATCATACATCGTCTTGAATATTTTTTGAACTGCAGCTTCATGATAATCATCGGTTGTTCTTATGAATTTGTCGTTTGATATATCCATAAGCTTCCAAAGCTCTTTAATTCCATTGACGATGTTGTCAACATATTGCTTAGGTGCAACTCCAGCCTGCTTAGCATTGTCTTCAATTTTCTGCCCGTGTTCGTCAGTGCCGGTGAGGAACATTACATCATAACCCTGCATTCGCTTATATCTTGCCATAGTATCTGCTGCAACGGTTGTGTAGCTGTGCCCTATGTGCAGCTTACCTGACGGATAATAAATAGGTGTTGAGATGTAAAAAGATTTTTTGCTCATAAAATTCCTCCTCAGCCTAAAGCTGTTAATAAATATTACTAAATATTATAACACTTTTATTCCTAAATACAAGTAGATATGAAGGAAAAAGCACCCGACGAATCGGGTGCTTTTTCATAATTGAGGGATTGCTTTTGAGGAGGGGTTAGTGCTTCCCTATTGAAAGCACCGTACTTAGGTCCGGTGCGACACCGTGCCTTTAAGTACAACTTTATGATATACAAGTTTTATTAATACGCTATGAACAGACTCTTAACAATTATTTTAGTTTCTGTGAACAATCTAATTAATTATTAAAAACTTGTGTAAAAGTGTTTCGTTATTTCAAATACAACACGTTGTTTTTCTTGATTTTAAGAATACAATATATAGTATACAGGTGCTTTAGGAGTGTTGTTACATGACGAGAAAAAATTATATGTGCATAATGCATAAATTAAAAAAGAAAACTTTTACAAGTTAATTTAGTTAATGCCTTGAAATAGTTAATTATTGGTCTATAATATATCATGATAAAGCATAGAAATTGCCATATTATAAAAAAAGGGGTGCTGCTTATGAAAAAAGATCTCAGAGTCGGGATAATTGGATGCGGTGGTATTGCTAACGGCAAACACATGCCCGCCCTAAAAGAAATTAAAGAAGCAAATATGGTTGCTTTTTGCGACATTGTTGAAGAAAAAGCTATTAAGGCAAAAGAAGAATACGGCAATGAAGATTCAAAGGTTTACTCTGATTACAAAGAACTTTTGAAAGATAAGAGTATTGATGTAGTTCATGTTTGCACACCAAACCGCTCACATAGCTTTATTACCGTTGATTCTCTTGAGTCAGGCAAGCATGTTATGTGTGAAAAGCCGATGGCAAAAACTTATGCAGAAGCAAAGATGATGCTTGAGGCGGCGCAAAGAACTGGCAAAAAACTCACAATCGGGTATCAGCAGCGCTGGAGAGGTGATTCACTATACCTTAAAGAAGCTTGTGAAAACGGTGAGCTTGGCGAAATCTATTATGCAAGAGCTATTGCCTTGCGTAGGAGAGCTGTGCCAACATGGGGAGTATTTCTTAACGAACATGAGCAGGGTGGTGGCCCACTCATAGATATTGGAACTCACGCACTTGATTTAACCCTTTGGTTAATGGATAATTACAAGCCTAAAATGGTTGTCGGAAATGTTTTCAAAAAGCTTGGTAACCAAACACAGACAGCGAATGCTTGGGGTGACTGGGACCCTAAGGAGTACACGGTTGAAGATTCTGCATTTGGCTACATAGTTATGGAGAATGGGGCAACAGTTGTTTTGGAGTCAAGTTGGGCACTCAACATAGCAGACGCCAAAGAGGCTGTAACAGTGCTTTGTGGTGACAAAGCAGGTGCAGACATGCTTGACGGTCTTCGTATTAATTATGTAAAAAATAACCGTCAGGTTATTGAAAAACCCGATTTTAAATCAGGCGGAGTCGCATTTTTTGATGGAAAAACAGCATCACCCCATGACATTGAAGCAAGAGCTTTCTATGATGCTATTATTAACGATACTGAAATTAAAACAAAAGCCGAACAGGCTCTTGTAGTTACACAAATACTCGAAGCAATTTATGAATCTGCAAAAACTGGTAAACCTGTCTACTTTGATTAGAATAGGAGAAGTTTTTATGAAGTTAGGGATTATCTCATCTTATGATGACCAGGGTTTTGAATTCGCAAAACGCCATAATCTTTCATTTATAGAGCTTTGTTATAATATAGGCTCTGATTGCAAAGTGCTTTATGACAGTATTGGCGAGCTAAAAGCAAGGATAGAGAAATATGGCATAGGTATTGATTCAATCGGCCGTTGGGGAAGCGACAAAATTGATGAGAAGGGCAACATTATTGAAGAAGAGCTTCAAAACAATTTTCTTTTAATTGATGTATGCAAGTCGGTCGGTTGCACGGTTTTCAACACCGGTGTTAATTATGTGGAAACACTTTCAAAGTTTGAAAATGTTTCATGTGCGATTGAGTTCTTGCAAAAATTAATTAATTATGCAAAGCCAAAGGGAGTTAGGATTGCAACATACAACTGCGATTGGAACAACTTTATACATACCCCCGAATATTGGTCTTTAATCCATGGCTATCTTACAGACTTAGGTATAAAATATGACCCTACACATTGCATAAACTGTGGTAGTGGTGACTACTTAGGTGAAATGAAGGACTGGGGCGAAAGATTCTATCATGTCCATATTAAAGGTACAATAAGTATTAACGGTGAACATGTTGATGACCCACCCGCAGGGCTTGATATGATTGACTGGGGTGCATTTATGGGCGTTCTTTACAAATGCGGCTATGATGGCACTTTAAGCATTGAGCCACACTCAAAAACATGGAAAGGCGAATTAGCCGACCCAGGTGTTGCATTTACTGCAAATTATATTAGACAATTTATTTTTAAGTAAAAGGAGTATGTTATGAGATTAGCTGTTCAGCTTTATTCTGTTCGTGATCATATAAAAACAGGCGAAGATTTGCTTAAAGTCCTCAAAGATGTCAAAGAACTTGGTTTTGAAGGCGTGGAATTTGCAGGTTATTTTGACCTTGATGCAAAAACAATTAAAGCAAGGCTTGATGAACTCGGATTGGTAGCAGTCGGCACACACATAGGTATCAAAAACTATTTGCCTGAAAATCTTGACGCAACGCTCGATTTTTGCAAAACATTGGGAATGCCTTTTGCAGGTGTCGGTGGAGCCCCCCATTCAACTGTTGAGGAGGCAAAAGAAACAGCTGAGATCCTTGGCAACGCTGATAAGATCGCATCGAAAATGGGAATAAGAGTTTATTACCATAACCACTCAGACGAATTCTTAGATAGGGGTTGCGTAAAAGCTATTGATATTATTAAATCAAAGGTGCCTCTTGAGCTTGACACATATTGGAGCTTTTATGCAGGGGTAGATAACTATAAATTCATAAAAGAAAACCGTGACAAAATAGTATTGCTCCATATTAAGGACGGTAATGATGGAAAGCCCTGCGCTTTAGGTGAAGGTCAGAATGACTTGAAATCTATTTTTAAAGCGGCAAAAGAAACAGGCTTTGAATGGCTAGTTTTAGAAAATGATAATCCCACTCCTAACGGATTAGCAGATGCCGCAAGAAGTATGGAATATTTTAAAAATAATCTTTAATCAAGAAAGGATGGCTAATAATGAAGCTTGGTGTTTTCACAACTTTACTAAGTAATTTGTCTCTTGACGAAGCGTTAAAGTACTTTAAATCATTGGGAATACAAATGGTTGAAATTGGTTGTGGAGGTTACCCGGGTAATTCTCACGCGGATCCTGATATTCTTCTCAATGATGAAGAAAAATTCAAGGAGTTTCAGTCCACAATTAAGAAGTATGACCTTGAAATAAGTGCGTTGAGCTGTCATGGTAACCCTGTTCATCCAAACAAGGAAATAGCAGCAGAGTTTGATAGAGTAATCCTCAACACAATACTTTTGGCTGAAAAGCTTGGCTTGAATCAAATCAACACCTTTTCCGGTTGTCCGGGTGATTGGGAGGGAGCAAAATATCCTAACTGGGTTACATGCCCTTGGCCAAATGAGTTTTCAGAAATTTTGAAATGGCAGTGGGATGAGGTCTTAATTCCATATTGGAAGAATCTTGTAAAGTTCGCAAAAGCCCACGGAGTAAACAAAATTGCTTTTGAGTTACACCCTGGTTTTTGCGTTTACAACACTGAAACTATGCTCAGAATCCGTGAAGCTGTCGGGCCTGAAATTGGTGCAAACTTTGACCCGAGCCATCTTATCTGGCAGGGGATGGAGCCTGTAAAATGTATTCGCGAGCTGGGAGATGCAATTTTTCATTTTCACGCTAAGGATACAAAAATTGATAAATACAACACTGCAATCAACGGTGTGCTTGACACAAAATCCTATGCTGACGAAATAAATCGTTCTTGGGTATTTCGCACAGTCGGTTATGGGAACGACACAGCGTACTGGAAAGATATTATTTCAAACCTTCGAATGGTCGGATATGATTATGTAATAAGCATTGAGCATGAGGATAGTCTAATGAGCCAGAACGAGGGTTTATCAAAAGCGGTTGATACTCTCAAAGAAGTTTTGATAACCGAAGGTACAGGCGAGATGTGGTGGATTTAGGGTAGTTAACAAGACAATATATTAATTGAAAGGTATATTTTTATGGAGAATGATAAACGAGTTGTTGGAGCTGCCATTATTGGTTATGGCGGTATCGGAAGAGGTTGGCATGCGCCGAACATCAAATCTATTGACGGGATAGAGCTTATAGGGATTTATGATATTGACCCTGAAAAGCTTGAACTTGCCGAAAATGACGGCGTAAAAGCATATCAAAGTCGTGAGGAATTGCTAGCTGATGAAAAAATCGACATTATAATTATTGGAACTCCGAACGATGTGCATAAAGAAATTGCATTAGCATCAATGGATGTAGGCAAAAATGTTATTTGTGAAAAACCGGTCGCAATGAACAGCGCCGAACTTGAGGAAATGATAGCATCTGCAAACAAGAACAAGGTTTTATTTACTGTCAATCAAAACAGAAGATGGGACAATGACTATTTGACAGTTAGAAAAATTGTTGAAAATAATATGTTGGGGAATGTATTTAACATTGAATCAAGAGTTCAAGGCTCAAGGGGAATTCCGGCTGACTGGAGAAATTGCAAACAGTATGGAGGAGGAATGATTTTTGATTGGGGAATACACCTTCTTGACCAAGCGCTCATTATAATGGGTGACAGAAAGTTGAAATCTGTCTTTGCAACGAGAACCAATATCACAAATGCTGAAGTTGATGATGGGTTTAGGGCAACATTGAATTTTGGAGATATTAATTATTATGTAGAAGTAACGACAAGCAACTTCATTTCACTGCCTCGATGGTATGTTCTTGGTGAAAATGGAACAGCAGTTATTGAAAATTGGCAGTTAGACGGCAAAATTGTAAAGGTGTCTGATTGGGAAAACCGTGATGCTGTGCCTGTTCATGCAGGTATGGGGCTCACAAAAACTATGGCACCGAGAACCGACGATACTATAAAAACATATCCTTTGCCTAAACCAGATAAAGGTGAGAGCTGGCAGTCTTTCTATAAGAATGTAATCGCTTGCCTTAACGGCGAAGAAAGTGCTTTCGTGACACACGAGCAAATAAGGCGTTCGTTAAAGCTTGTTGAAGCTATTGTTGAATCAAGCGAAACAAACGCTGTTGTTCCTTTTGAAGAATAGTTATTTATAAAAAACTAGAGATCGTTTAAAATGCACCCCAAATGTTTGATACACAATAACATTTGTGGGTGCACTTTTTATTTAATATAATTTTTTAAATACTCCAACAGTTTTTCTTTATCGTTGTCAACTTTGCTTTCAAGAACTTCGTTAAGGAGATATTCCAACACTTTACCCACTTTTTTACCTTGTGATACTCCAACGTTTACAATATCGTTCCCGTTCACTGCAAGGTCTGAAAGGTTGAGACAGCTCTTTGAATTAATTATCTCGTCAAGTCTTTTTTCGGCAGCATCAACAAGTTTAAGCCTTTCAATAAGTTCTGGGGACTGTGCTGTTATATCAGCACGCATTACAAGTAATAACTGTCGAAAGCGTTTATCTCCGAGTCTCCCAAGCAACCTTTTAAATTGCTTTGGGTTTTCATATATTCTTGCGTCATGATATTCAATAAGTGTGAGCACATTTTCAATAAACTTTTTTGGGAATCTAAGTGAGTGAAGAACTTTATCAGATATATCAACACTGACCTTCGGGTGCCCATAAAAATGAGAAACCCCGTTTTTATCAGTAGTTGTGCATGGTGCTTTGCCGATATCATGCAAAAGCATTGCCATCCTAAGCTCTGCAACGGGGGGGATGCTCGAAACGCTACGAACGGTGTGTTCCCAAACGTTAAGATTATGATATTTATTTTCTTGCTTTAGTTTATAAAGAGGCTCAAGTTCTTTTATAATTGTGAATATCACGTTGTTGTAGTTAAGCAACACTTCTTCGACATTTTTCCCACATAAGAGCTTTATCAATTCTTTTTGAATTCTTTCAACTGAAATGTTTTTTAAAAGGTCCTTATTCATTAATATGCTTTGACCTGTTTTTTCTTCAATTTCAAAGCCCAATGTGCTTGAAAATCGCAAACCTCTGAGTATTCGTAATGCGTCCTCGTTAAATCGCCTGTCAGGTTCACCGACACATCGGATTAATTTGCGGTTCAAATCATCAATTCCGCTGAAACAGTCAATTAAACCCTCGTTTCTGTTGTATGCCATAGCATTAATGGTGAAATCTCGCCTGCTCAAGTCTTTGCTCAAATCAGAGGTATAGCTCACGTCAACAGGGTGTCGATTATCTTTATATTCACCGTCAATCCTCAATGTTGTGATTTCAAGGGGCGAGGAGTCAATTATAACTGTTAAAGTTCCGTGCTTTATGCCTGTTTCTATTACTTTGGAATTCTTAAAAACCCTTATCATTTCTTCTGGTGTTGCAGATGTCGCAATATCCCAATCATAGGGGGAAAGGCCGAGCAGACTGTCTCTGACACAGCCGCCGACTATATACGCACAAAAACCGTTTTCGATAAGTTTATTTATTGCTGATTCAACATTTTTTGGCATGTTGATTTTCAAAAATTTCACTTTCCTTCGTTTTTAGAATTTCAATATTATATGTGTTTACAATATTATCATATTAATGTATAATTATCAACGCAAAAGAAAGGTTCACAGGTGAGAGAATGCCCAGAACAATGAATTTTATTATTCCAAAAGAATACGACGGGAAAAAGCTTCTGGTTTTTTTGCGCTCTGAGGCTAAGTTTTCATCAAGACTTATTTCAAAACTCAAGAAAACTGAAAATGGAATCATGAAAAATGGTGTTAAAATCAGAACAATAGATAAAGTCAATGAGGGTGAAACAATAAAAATTACTTTGCCCAATGAAAGCAGCGAGAGTATTGAGCCTGTAAACATAGAGATAGATATTTTATATGAAGATGATGATGTTTTGATTGTGAACAAATCACCAGGAATTGCAATGCATCCAACACATAACCATCAGGGCAACACTCTTGCAAATGCCGTTGCATGGCACTTGCTTCAAAAAGGTAAAAGCTCTGTTTTTAGAGCTATTGGTAGGCTTGACAAGGGAACATCGGGGGTTGTGATATGTGCTTTGAATCGTTACAGCGCCTCAAGGCTTTCGGAAAAAATCGCAAAAGAATACGTTGCAATTGTAACGGGTGAGTTTTATGGTCGTGGTACAATAGATATCCCAATTTACAGACCGCACCCGATGAAAACATTAAGAGCCTGCGGAGAGGTACAGGGTTGTGAAAAGGCAGTTACACATTGGGAAAGCTTGAAATCCGGCAACGGAAAAAGCTTGTTGAAAATTAAGCTTGAAACAGGGAGAACACATCAGATAAGAGTGCATTTTTCACATTTAGGTGCACCGTTGCTTGGCGACACAATGTATGGTGACAGCAACGAAACAATCGGTCATCAGCTGTTGCATTGTGCAAAAGTCAGATTTATTCATCCAGTAACAAAAGAAAGAGTTGTTATATCATCAAGCCCACCAAATGAATTTTTTGAGGTTGTTTTTTGATTTAAATTAGTTATTTGAGTCATTTTACAATATTCAAGTATAAATATACAGGTTTTATTGAATATAATGCTTGAAAAATGATTTGTATGATGGTAGAATAGTGTAACATTTATTGTATAGGGGGATTTCATATTGAAAAAATTATCAAAAATCATATCACTTGTTCTTGTTGCTGTTCTTATTACAGCTGTATTTGCAGGCTGTGGCAACACTAAAGATGATGTGGAAGAAACTAAAGATGGTTCTACAACTCAAGCAGTCGTTTCCGAGGCCCTTGCTGATGGCAAGTTGGTTGTTGGAACAAACGCAGAATTTCCGCCTTTTGAATTTTTGGGTGATGACGGAAAACCTGACGGTTTTGACATGGCTCTTATGAAAGAAATCGGTAAAATACTCGATGTTGAAATCACAATAGAGAACATGGAGTTTAAATCTCTGCTTGGTGCTATGGGTAACAGAATTGATGTTATCGCAGCAGCTATGACAGTTAAAGAAGAACGTCTTTTGGCTGTTGACTTTTCTGATTCCTACTACACTGCAACACAGTATGTTATAGCACAAAAAGACAGTGAATTGGCAATTGAGTCCATAGATGACCTTGCTGGAATGAAAATTGGTGTTCAAGAGGGTACAACAGGCGACTTTATTGCTACTGACGACATCGAGAATTCTAAGGTTTCCAGATTTAAAAAAGGTGTTGACGCTGTTATTGACCTCAGAAACGGCAAAATTGATGTTGTTATTATTGACAGTAACCCATCAATGGAGTACGTAAGCCTTTATAACGATATTGAAATCATCGCTAAGGATATTTTTGAGCCTGAATATTATGCTATCGCATTGCCCAAGGGTGACACAGTTCTTGCAGATGCTATTAACAACGCTTTGAAAACATTGAAAGATAACGGCAAATATGATGAGCTTATTGAAATGTATATTAATAAATAGTCGTTAATTATTTTTGGATATTAATAGGCGTGAGGATAGCAGTGACCATCACCGCTATCCTCACTTCGAATGTAGGTGTAAATGTGCAATTTTTTTCATTGGGTATAACAACATTTTGGAATGAGTTCGTAAGGCAGTTTGAGGCAACATTTATTACGGGCGATAGATACAAACTTTTTTTTGATGGACTTGGAGTCACATTAAAGATTAGTTTTTTTGCTGCATTGTTTGGCTTTTTAATAGGGACTCTTTTAGCATTTATGAAGATGTCAAAAACAAAAAAAGGTAAAAAAACAATTTTTTCACGCATTGCCTCGGCATACATTGATGTTATCAGAGGGACGCCTGCGGTTATTCAACTACTGATTATGTACAACATCATTCTTGTTGCCGTTCAAAGCAAGGTTTTAATAGCCATTATTGCGTTTGCAATTAACAGCGGTGCTTATGTTGCCGAAATAGTCAGGGCAGGTATTATGGCAGTTGATGTAGGCCAATCAGAAGCAGGGCGCGCTCTGGGTTTGAGCAAGTACCAAACCCTGACTTATATAATTGTTCCTCAAGCAATTAAAAATGTATTGCCACCTTTAGGCAATGAGTTTATTGTTCTACTTAAAGAAACGGCAATTGTGGGCTATGTTGCGCTTATGGATTTGACGAAGGTCAGTGACTTTATAATAAGCAGAACATTGCAGCCTTATGTTCCATTGCTGTCAACTGCGTTTATATATTTTGTTGTTATTAAGATAATGACAATATTGCTCAACAAGTTTGAAAGGAGGCTGCGTAAAGGTGATTCGCGTTGAAGGTCTTCGAAAAACTTTCGGTGAGCTTGATGTTCTCAAAGGGATTGATTATCAAGTACACAAGGGAGAAAAAATTGTTATCGTTGGGCCATCGGGCTCGGGTAAATCTACATTTTTAAGATGTCTTAACCTGCTTGAACAGCCAACCTCGGGTAAAATATGGTTTGAAGACAAGCTGATAACGGACAAAAAAGCTAACATAAACGAAATTCGCGTGCAAATGGGCATGGTTTTTCAGCAGTTTAACTTGTTCAATAACTTGAAGATATTAGATAATATTTCATTAGCACCGAGGAAACACGGGCTTCAAAACAGGGAGGAAGCAAAGGAAAAAGCTTTGGTCCTGCTTGACAGAGTTGGTTTAAGGGATAAGGCTGACGCGTACCCTTCACAGCTTTCGGGTGGACAAAAACAGAGAATAGCAATTGTTCGTTCACTTGCAATGAATCCAAAGGTCATGCTTTTTGATGAGCCGACATCCTCTCTTGACCCCGAAATGGTTGGTGAAGTTTTGGATGTTATGAAGGAGCTTGCCGAAACGGGTATGACAATGATTGTTGTTACTCATGAAATGAACTTTGCCAGAGAAGTCGGGACAAAAGTCTTATTTATGGATGATGGTGTTATTGTTGAAGAAAACAAACCTCTTGAGTTTTTTAACAACCCTAAAAGTGATAGATTGCAAGACTTTTTATCAAAAGTACTTTAAAGAATTGAGCCGCAGGTTTTTCTGCGGCTTTTTGCTACTCTAATATTTCTTTAAAAAATTGCTCGCTTGTCGGCCCGCTTGGTCTGTTGAACCTGTTAAGGTTAAAAAGCCATTCGGTGTTTTGGGTGTCGATGTAATTTAGCCTTGGTTCGCAACCAAATGCAGCCTTTAGTCCGATTTCTTCGAGCATTTCTACGTACTCATTTGTGCATGTTTCAAACGGAAATGCAAATGCAAGGGGGGTATAGCCTGTTTTTTTTGCCATTTCGTCTTGAAGTTTGCAAAGGTCATTCATAATAACTTGCTTATATTCATCATAGCTTTTGGCATGTTTTTGCATATCGCTTTTACGACCGTTAATTCTTTTATGCAAGCTATATGTATGGTTTTGCACTTCTGTGTATTCATTTTCAACAAGCTTTATAACTTCATCCCAACTTAAATATGGGTGAGAGCCGTCTTTAGCTTGAAGTTCAGAGCTTTCCTGTGCTGCTTCCCCAATAATTGAAACAACTGCTTTCATACAATGCTTTTCAAGCAAGGGCAAAACTGTTGTAAAAACTGAATAATATCCATCATCAAAGGTTATTATAATCGGTTTTTTAGGCAGTTGGGCAGCGTTTTCAATATGAAATAAAAGCTGTTCTACGGTTATTGATTCATATCCCTTTGATTTAATTTATTTTAAATCATTTTCAAGCTGATGTGCGGTTATTACAAATTTCCCCGTTCTTGCGTCCTCTTTTAAGACTTGATGATACATTATCACTGGCAAAGGTGTTTTTTTATCTCTAATTGGTTTGCTTATGCTTATGGATTGTGTAGTAATTCCGATAATTACACATATAATTAAAACCGTAAGAACAAATAAAAAGGTATGAATTCGTCTGATTTTAAGAATCATAATATTAGCACCCCTTTTCATATTTATGTTGTGGCTCTCGTTATATTCTGCCTTGACAAGAATCGATGTTTAATATAGAATATTAATTAAGATTAAACTAATAAATGGAGGTTTTTTTATGCAATATATTGTACCAGCGGTTATTGGTGCAGCAGTGGTTATCATAGCAATTTGGTTTATCAGCGCATACAATGGCTTTGTTAGGCTTCGCAACAAAGTTGAAGAGGCTTTTTCAACCATGGATGTTTATCTTGTTAAAAGGTATGACCTTATCCCGAATCTTGTCGAAACCGTCAAGGGGTATGCAGGTCATGAGAAAGATACACTTGAAAAAGTTATTTCTGCAAGAAACATGGCAATGAATGCAAAAACTGTTGAGGATAGAATTGAAGGAGAAAATGCGATTCAAGGCACTTTGAAGTCGCTTTTTGCCGTTGCCGAGGCATATCCGGACTTGAAGGCTAACACAAACTTCATGGACCTTCAAAGGCAGTTGCAAACAATGGAGGGCGAGATTGCTAACTCCAGAAAGTATTACAATGCCGTTGTAAAGCAGTTCAACACGAAAACAGAGGTTTTCCCGAACAATATTGTCGCAGGAGCTTTCAATTTCTCGCGCAAGCCCTTGTTTGAGGTTGAGGATGAAGGCCAGCGCAGAAATGTTAATGTGCAGTTTTAATTTTAATTTGTAGTGCCTGCTGTAGCTTGAGAATGGGGTTATAACATGAAAAAAAGAGTGAAAATCTTATCGTTAGCCTTTATAATGGTAATTGTTTTTGCAATGACTTCAATTAGCACTCTTGCCCAAACAAATACAAAACATGACCCAATGGTAACTGAAGAGTTTAATGTTGATATGGTTGTCGGCCAAAACAATGTTGTTGATGTCACAACCACTATTAAAGTCAACTTTAATGCCTCGAGACATGGGATATATTATTATATCCCTTATCAAGGCGAGGTTTTTTTCCAAGAGGGGCAAAACACTTATCAAAAGCCCTACCGAAATAAAATTATTGATGTTAAAACAAACCATAAGCAGGTTGAGGTTTACAATGAAAGCGGAAACACTGTCATAAAAATCGGAGAAGCAGACAAAACAGTGATGGGTTTTCAGGAGTATATTATCGAGTACACATACATCATTTATGATGACGAAATTAATGAATTTGATTTTTTTTATATGAACTTCTTCCCGCTTGATTGGGAAACTCCTATTCAAAGCGGAACAGTAACTGTGACAATGCCAAAGGAGTTTGACGACTCAAAACTTGAATTTATTAGCGGTGTTTACGGCAGTGTCGATAATGACGCAGTCAGTTATTCGGTAGATGGAAACAAAATTACCGCTACACTGGAAAGAACTCTTGATAAAGGCGAAACGGTTACGGCGAAGCTTATTCTACCCGAAGGATATTTTGTCGGGGAAAACAGCTATTCGTATCTTGCATCGGTTATGATTGCCTTAATTATTATAAGCACCGCCATTGTTGCAATACTATGGTTTTTATATGGCAGAAGTGAAGAGATAATACCCGTAATAAGCTTTGAGCCACCACAAGGGATGACAAGCGCAGAAGTTGGTGTTATTGTAGACGGAAATGTTGACAATAAAGATTTAATTTCTTTAATTATTTATTGGGCATCAAAGGGATACCTTACAATCAGTCAAAAAGATAAAAGCAATTTTGAGTTTACAAAAGTTAGGGATTTGCCATCAAAAGCAAAAAAATATGAGCAGACAATGTTCAACGGGCTATTCCAAACGAGCAATATAGTATCAACCAGTTCTCTAAAAAATACATTTTACACAACCTTGGATGCTTCAAGGTCTTTGCTTAGCAGAAACTTTTCAAGCAAATCAGAAGATAGAATCTATACAAAGGAATCAGTTGTATCCCAAGCATTTAGTGGGATTTTAGCAGCTGTGCCTACTGCCGCATTTTTATTTATAAATATTTTTATGCAAATTAAAAGCGACGCCTATTATTTTTTGGCGGCTTTCTTAACATTTGCTGTTATCCTTGCAAGCGGATTTATATCGGGCGTACATGAAAAAAGAAACGCAATGAAAAAATCCACGTACAGACTGTCTCTAATTGGCTCATTTCTATTTATTGGAATCGTCTCAATTGGGATTGTAGCCTTTGGCACAATCATACTTAACCAACTTATAATGTCAGTCGTAGTTGCGGCAATAACGATTGCGTTGGTTTGTTTTGTTAGAGTCATGAAAAACAGAACAGAGAAGAGCAACGAATGGATGCAGGAAATTCTCGGGTTAAGGGAATTTATAGAAAGTGCAGAGGTTGAAAGACTGAATATGCTCATTGAGGAAAACCCTGAGTATTTTTATGATGTGCTTCCCTTCGCATATTCATTGGGATTAACTGATAAATGGGCTAAGAATTTTGAATCAATTGCAGTTGAACCTCCGCAATGGTATTATGGCTCATATGGTGGCACTGGTTACTTTAGCACCGTCCTGTTTGTCAGCTCTTTTAACCGTTGCATGAGTGTCACAAGTGAAACTATGTCAGTCAGACCTGCACAAAGCGGTGGAAGTGGCGGCGGTTTCAGCGGCGGTGGCGGTTTCAGCGGTGGCGGAATGGGCGGCGGCGGTGGCGGAAGTTGGTAACGCCTGTTTCAACTTAGATATAATTAATATAAAATAAAAAGCAGCAGCCAAAAGGCTGCTGCTTTTTAATGTGAATAAAGACTTTGAGTTATGACAGAACTAAAGAGCCAAAAAGACTGTAAACTGTTTTTAAAACTGTCATTACTACATTAACAATGATGTAGTAGTCACCTGTGAGAATTTCAAGAGCATTGTCAAAGTATTCTCCAAACGTAACATCACTTATATCAGAAAAGGTTGTGTCGGTTTTTGTGATATTAAATTCATCTGCCTTTGCATTATTGTCGGTAAAGAATGTTTCGAGCGTAAGACTGTTGCTGTCAAATTCAATTGTGCTATAAAGTGAGATTTTGTCTATAACTGAAAATGCCAACCAATCGTAGCTATAAGGTTCATCGGGCACTCTGTTGTTGTTTGAGGCACCGCTTGCGGTGAAATATATTGTCCCTTGAGGGTCGCATACATTTCCGTTGTCATAGCCTTCAACATCAACGATCTTATTCTCATACATATAGAAGGAGCGACCGTAAATGTGCTCGTGACCAGTCAGAACAATATCAAATTCAAACATATCCGCAATCGGAGCTATCATGCTTTTAAGCAGATGATTGTCATTTTCTGCAGCGTGATGACCTGTGCCATATATATCGTGGTGAAGCATGCCGACACGCCATTTTGCATCGTTGTTTTCCATAACGGCATTTTTAGTAAAATTGAAATGATCATGCAAATTTGGGTTTGTTGAATTGAAGATCATAAACAATACATCGCCATGTCTGAACCAATAGTTGTTGCCCGTTAAGCTTGGGGTGTTGCCATAATAAGTGTTCGGGTTGTTCACATAGTGTCTGTAGGTTGTGCCTTTGTTGTCATGGTTTCCAACAGTTGTAGCAAAGGGGACACTGCGCAAAGCTTTTGGGGCAAGCGCATGAATCCATTCTTCAGAATTGTCACCGTTTTGTGTCTGGTCGCCAGCTGAAAGTATGAAACTGATATCTTTATTAGCTGAAAGTGCATTGCTCAAGTTGCTTTGCCAGTTATAAGACATTAACCTTGCAGCCACCTCATCACCGTCATGATGATTGTTTTGATTATCACTCACATATATAACTTTAAAGCTGTCGCTTGAAAGGGTTCTGAACGGGGCAGGCTCACTGAATCCGCTACCATCTTCGTATGAATAATAATAATAAGTATTCTCTTCAAGGCCTGTAACCGTAACTCTGTTTACTCTTTGTTCCATTGTCTCCGCAAAGGTAAATAAGCCTTCAAATTCAGTGTAGTCGCTCATGTCTGCACTTGTGCTGATACGAACAGCAGGCTTACCAAGAGCTAAATCAGAGTGCCAGTTGAAATTGACCTGTGTTTCGTCGGCTCCCAGCGTGAGAGATATCAAGGTATTGTCGAGCTCATTAAAGTATGAGTCCCATTCCTCCCATGCGACCTCAAAGTCGGGCAGTGCAGTTTGGGCAATCGCAACAAATGAAAAGCTGCTGAGAACTAACCCTACTGCAAGAAAAATGCTTAATAGTTTCTTCATTGTTTTCCTCCGTTTTTATAAAAATTTTAATATTGACAAATAATATATTTAATATATAATTAAAATATGTATTAGGAAAATTAAAGGGGTTGTTAAAATGAAAAAGGCAGTCAAAAAATGGGTTTCTATAATTCTATGCATAAGTGTTTTATTCTCATTGTTAAGTTTTGATATGGTTTGTGCAAAATCAAAAAATAGACTTTCTGTTTTGGTCGCAACCGACCTTCATTTGCATGCAAAAAGTCTTGTGAATAATATTCAAAATTTTATCACTATGCCCGAAAAGCCGATATACAAGCATGCAAGGTTTAACGGACAATTATATGCCGAATCTGAGGCAATTTTAGCAAGATTTTTGAGCATTGCCGCACAGTCCGATGAGGAATATATTTTAATACCGGGTGATATCTCCGACATGGGCAGAGTCGGTTCGCATTACAGGGCTGCCGAGATGCTAAATGAGTTTGAAGCTCAAACAAACAAAAAGATTTATGTAATCAATGGTAACCACGATGCACAGAAGGAGTTTACAAAATCCGATTTTGAAGAATTATACGGTGAATTCGGATTTGAGGATGCACTTTACAGACACGAAGATTCTTTGTCATATACGGTTGACCTTGATGACAATTACAGACTCCTTGCAATAGATAGCTGTGTGTATAACCATAGTTATGGGATAATAGATGACAGCCTTTTGTCATGGATAGAGAATCAGGTAGCTCTGGCTCAAAATGATAGTAAGTACTTAATTGCAATTATGCACCACAATTTACTTAAACATATGAAGGGGTTGGCAATTGAGGCAACAGATAAAATAATTGATGACAGGATTGAAAATGCAGATGATGTCTGGCCTAAATTTGCCGATTGGGGTATTAAATACATTTTTACAGGTCACGCCCATGCTAATGATATTGCAATGCACGTGTCTGCAAGAGGCAACGAAATCTATGACATTGAAACCTGTGCACTTATAGGCTACCCGTGTTCATACAGAAAGGTTGAGTTTTCCGACAGCTCTGTCAAAGTTGAAACAAGGTTTATTGACAGCATTGATACTTCTTTTTTGCCAGGCGGATATTCTGCTCAACAGTTAGAGTTAATAAACAATAATTTTCAGGAATATGCATACGGAATGCTTGGTGCAAGCGCAGAACATATGCTTAAACACTATATGTTAACACCTTCCGGTATTGATAAGCTGAAAATTGACCCTGATTCTTCAATTGCAAAGCTTTTGGAAAAAATAATGCCCGATATGTATGAGATATTGTGCCTTCCTTTATATAAAGATAGCTCAAATGATATAAGTATCGAGGAAATAGCACTTGACTATGGTTATAATCTGCCCGAAAGCAACTACTATGATATATTTGAAGTGGCTGGATATATTGTTGGTCAACATACAATGGGGGACGAAAATATTGCTGCAGATTCTGTCGAAATGGAGTTGATGTGGAACTGCATTATGCTTGCAGCGTCCGAGTCGTTAAAAGACCTTGAAGAAGATTTTCAAAGCTCTATTAAAATATTTGGGACAGCATTTGAACATTCGGCAGTCAGGGGAGTGGCAAGCAACATTGTTTTCCGACAGGGTGCTGCAAAAGAAATAGCGACAATTATATTTGGCCCTGTTATTGAAGGTTTAACGTGTGATGCATATGAACCGTCCGACTTAAATGTCTCGCTTCCTTCGTATATTCACAACGATACTCTACTAGATGCAATTGTATATAAAACAAAAATCATATGTTTTGAATTAATGAATATTTTAGCTAAAATAATAAAATTATATTAAATGTTAGTTAACCAAACGACATTAAAATTATACATATTGAAGTTGTTAATCAAATCAGAAT
>DASRNM010000126.1:0-9778 GCA_035647435.1 Clostridia bacterium | reverse complement strand
GCTATATGTTAATATTACAGTATCAAAAGGCGATGCCGCACAAACAGCTATAGAGTACGGTAAAATATGCTCACAAGTCTTTCCGGCAATGGGTTTTATATGTTCGAATATGAAAGTTAAAAAATATGATTTGAACATAAGCCCGGACTATTTAGCAAATAAAAGCAAGGCAAAGCTATATGCTTATTTGTCTGTTGTACCTATCGCAATTACAAATGCAGCGGTTGTGCTTGCGGTTAAGCTGCTATTCAATGTACTGTTAAAGATTCTTTTTAAAAACATGAAAAGTCAAAAAATAAATCAAACAAACAAAACTGAAAGGCGGAGTTAAAATGAAAGAACAATCAGCCTCCGGAATTCTTGGAACAGCAATAGAAAAAATAAAAGAGTTAGTTGATGTTAGCACAATAATCGGTGACCCGATTTTCGCTGGCGAAGTCACAATAATACCTGTTTCAAAGGTAACATACGGCTTTGCATCGGGCGGTTCGGATTTTCCGTCAAAGACAAACAAAGAGCTTTTCGGCGGTGGCGGCGGTGCTGGCATAACCATTATTCCTATCGCATTTATTGTTGTGAATAATGGCGATGTTTCAATCAAACACATCGCTGTTGAGGAAAACTCGGCAGAAAGAATAATCGGCATGGTTCCCGACGTTGTTGACAAAATTAGTGATGTTGTTAAGAAATATATAAAAAAAGATGATGAGTCTGAGCAAGGGTCTGAAATCGAGTAAAAACATTAATGCAAACTAAAAAATCAGAACGATAAATTGTAGATACAGTAATTATTAATGATTTATTAGGTAGCCGTTAATTATTATTAAGTAGCCGCCTGCATATTTATTTCTTATAGGTAGGTGGTTATTTTGTTTTTAAAAAAGATTATTGCTACAATTATTGCCGTAATTACTATGTTTATTTATCTCTCGCTGTTTGCTTGGTCAGTTGAACCTGCAGTTGCTGCGGAGTGTGCCGCGCTCATGTGTGTAGAAACGGGAGAAATCCTTTATCAACAAAACGCACACAAAAAACACTTGATGGCGAGCACAACAAAGATAATGACAGCCCTACTCGCAATTGAAGCCGGATGCCCTGAAAAGGCTGTAAAGGTGACCGATAAAATGGTAAAGGTCGAAGGCACGTCAATGGGTTTGCTTGATGGGGACAAAGTAACGGTTCGTGCCCTTATTTACGGAATGTTGCTAAAAAGTGGTAACGATGCGGCAAATGTGACGGCGTATATTTTTGGGGGAGATATTGAAAAATTTGCCTCAATGATGAATGAACGAGCGAAAGAAATTGGTATGAATAACACCAATTTTGTTACACCTTCAGGTCTTGACCATGAGGAACATTATTCAACCGCTTATGACATGGCACTGTTGGGTTGTGAAGCCATTAAGAATGTTGAATTCAAAGAAGCTTGTTCAACTAAAAGTGCGCGATTTAGCTATGGCAACCCACCATATATTAGAATGTTGACGAGCCACAATAGACTTTTGCATAGTTACAGTGGTTGCATCGGAATAAAAACGGGGTTCACGAAAAAAAGTGGAAGATGCCTTGTTTCCGCCGCACAAAGGGATGGGGTAACACTCGTTGCAGTAACATTGAATTCAAAAAGCGATTGGAAAGATCACACAAAGATGCTTGATTACGGTTTTACTCAAGTAAGTGTTACAGAGCTTAATAACGATTTATCAAATGTTGATTTACAAATATTTGGTGGTGAAAAACGGTTTATATCGGTTAGGTGTGTAGGTGAGCCGAAAGCTGTTTATCGTATTGACGAAGATGTAATTGTTGAAAAAAGAGTATTGATTAAGCAGTTTGAATTTGCACCAATAAGCCAAGGAAAAATTGTGGGAAGTGTGGAATACTATAAAGATAACAAACTGGTTTGTGAGGTTCCGATTGTTACAAATGAGAGCGTAAACATTAAAAAAGTTTCAGAGCCGACTGCTGATAATAATGGCAAACACATTGGCAATATTATTAATCAAATAAAGGATTTTTTCAGAAGGGGTTAACTAATGGCTGAAAATGAAATTAGATTGCAAAAATATATGTCCGAAAGCGGTGTTTCATCCCGCAGAAAAGCCGAAGAGCTTATTATAAAAGGTAAAGTTAAGGTCAACGGTCAAATAGCGAGCATAGGAGATAAAGTCAAACCAAAGAAAGATGTTGTTACGGTTGACGGCAAAAAAATAATTAACAATACAAAACCGATGTATATAATGCTTCACAAGCCGAGAGGTTATGTCACAACTATGAGTGATGAGCTTGGCAGAAGATGTGTTGCAAACTTAGTGAAAAATGTAAAAGAAAGAGTTTACCCGATAGGTAGATTGGATAGAAACTCAGAGGGTTTGTTGCTAATGACAAACGATGGAGAATTTGCAAACACAATGATGCACCCATCAAACCATGTGGGCAAAAGGTATCGAGTAACAATAAGGCCGAGCATTACAAAAGACCAAATTGATTTGATAGCAAGCGGCATAGTTATAGATGGTCGAAAAACCGCTCCTTGTGAAGTCAGTGTGTTAAATACAGATATTGATAAAATGGTTTTAAGCATTGTTCTATATGAAGGAAGAAACCGACAGATTAGAAAGATTTTTGAAAAGCTAAACATTGAGGTTGCGAGGTTAAAAAGGACTGAATACGGACCTGTCAAGCTCGGCATGTTGCCCCTGGGTGAGTGGCGTGAACTAAGGGCGGAGGAAGTCCAAAGATTAATGTCCTTGTCATCAGAAAAAAGGAGTACAAATTTTGATTGAATTTAAACCAATCTTGGGTTCAGACAATTTTGGGGACGAGCTCAACGATATAAATGGAATTTTCGGTTATGTTGCATTAGATGATGGCCGTGAAGTTGGTGCTTGCATTTCAAAGCTTGAGGGATATAGTGTAACTGTTATGAGTGTCAGCGCGGGCAATTCAAAGAATTTTATTGTTGAAGAAGGGCTTTTGAGATCTGCACTTTATTTTGCTGCCAACAGAGGAGCTTATATTGCAAAAATCAATGATGATTCAATTGCAAAAGTAGCTATAAAAATTGGTTTTAAGTACAAAAACGATGTGTTATCGGCAGAAATACCTGACATTCTTTTGGGAGGATGCCAGGGATGTTGTGGAGTCGAAAATTAATTTGACAAAACATGAAAAAAATTGTTACAATATAGGTTATGAATATAACAAATGAGGTTTTTATATGATAAAAAGTATGACAGGCTATGGTCGCGCACAGGAGAAGGTTGATGGCTATAGCATTGTTTGTGAGATTAAAAGCGTGAACCATCGTTTTTTTGAATTTTATTCCAGAACTGGCCGTACATATGGCTTTCTCGATGAAAAGCTAAAAAGTTATATGCAAGGCATAATAAGCAGGGGAAAAGTTGAATGCTTTGTTCAAATAGAAGCTCTTGAAGAAAGTGATATTATAATAGAAATAAACCATTCTATTGCATCAGGATACATCAATTCGCTCAACGAACTGTCGGAAAAATATGGAATAGATAATGACGTTTCTGTTTCGACTCTTTCAAAATACCCAGATATTTTTTCAATTCGTAAAGAACAGGCTGATGAAGAAAGAATATGGAAAGCGGTTAAAGAGGTTGCCGGTCAAGCTGTTGAACGTTTTTTGAATATGAGAGAGAACGAAGGCAGACGGCTGAGAGATGATGTTTTGTCAAGGGCAAATGTTATTCTTGAAAATGTTGAGTTTGTTGAAGAAAGATCACCGCAAAGCGTTAAGGAATATAATGACAAGCTTATTCTCAAAATGAAGGAATTTCTTGACAATGCTCAGGTTGACGAACAAAGAATTTTGACTGAGGCCGCCCTGTTTGCAGACAAGGTTGCTGTTGCGGAAGAGACAGTCAGATTGCGTAGCCATATTGACCAATTGCGCGACTTTTTGAATGTCGATGGTGCAATCGGAAGAAAGATGGATTTTCTTGTTCAAGAGATAAATCGCGAAACGAACACAATCGGCTCAAAAGCATTAGATGTTGAAATTGCTCGCAGGGTTCTCGAAATTAAGTCAGAGGTTGAAAAAATTAGAGAACAGATTCAAAATATCGAATAAAACTCGGGGGATATCACAATGAAACTGATAAATATTGGCTTTGGCAACATGGTTAATGCGTCAAGACTTGTAGCAATTGTCAGCCCTGAATCAGCTCCAATCAAGAGAATAATTCAGGACTGTAAAGAACGAGGGATGTTGATTGATGCCACACACGGTCGTCGAACAAGGGCGGTAATAATAACGGATAGCGACCATGTAATATTAACCTATCTGCAATCTGAAACCGTTGCAAACCGACTAAACGATGAGTGCGACGAGAATGAAATTGAGGAGGCAGAAAATGAAGGTTGAGAAAAAAGGGTTGCTGATTATTCTTTCGGGCCCGTCGGGTTCGGGGAAAGATACTGTTTTGAATGAGCTTTCAAAGCTTGGTGACGATTTAAAGGTATCGATTTCATTGACTACCCGTCCGAAAAGAATATGGGAAATTGATGGTCTACATTATTATTTTGTAACAAAAAATTACTTTTTGAGGAAAATTGAATGTGACCAAATTCTTGAATATGCAATTTATAATAATAATTATTACGGCACACCGAAATCGGTTATTGACCAGTGGTTGTCGGAAGGTGAAACCGTAATTCTTAAGATAGATGTTCACGGTGCCCAAAAGATCAGAGAGATATATCCTGATGCAGTCAGCATTTTCTTAATGCCACCATCTATGAGTGTTTTGCGCGAAAGGCTATTCAAAAGAGAGTCTGAGCATGTTGATGACATTCGAAAAAGGTTGCAGATTGCAGTTGACGAGATTAGACGCTCCACGGAGTATAATTATATTGTCGTCAATGACCTTCTTGACTATGCTGTAAGTGATATCAGAGCAATAATAAGAGCTGAAAGACAAAGCTCATTGAGATTAAAATATTTGATTGATGAGGTAATTGAAAATGATTAATAATGATTTAAGGAAAGTACTGAAAGGCCATGTCAGCAGGTATTCTCTTGTTACTGCTACGGCAAAGCGTGCGAGAATAATTGCCGAAGAAGCGGAAGAGAATGGCATTATTATTACAGAAAAACCGGTCAGCCTTGCCATTGAAGAAATTCTTGACGGTAAGTTTACAATTATTGAGCCTGAGGAAATTAGGAATATCTAATTAATTAGGGGTGATTCTATGTCGTTGGGCATAGCTAAGGTTGCTGTTGAAAACACAGCATATCACTTCGATAAGCTTTTTGACTACATTATTGATGATAATCTTAAAGACGCGGCAAAACCAGGTTGTCGTGTTACTGTGCCTTTTGGAAGGGGCAACAAGCATCGTTTGGGGATAATATTCAATGTTTGTGACGCTAGCTCTATCGAGAATAAAAAATCAATAAAAAAAATTGCGGCGGTGCTTGATGAAGCATCGCTTATTAATAGTGAGCAACTTGAGCTGGCTAAATGGCTTAAACACAGAACATTTTGCACTTTATTTGAAGCTGTAAAGGTGCTTTTACCATCGGGTATCAACCATAAAATGCAGATATCATATTCGGCAATCCCTCTAAAAGATAGTGAAGACATCAACAAGCTTTCCGACGAGGAAAGGGAAATGTATGAGTATTTGCTCAAACGTGGCGTTTTTGTTAAACGGTCAAGAATTTTGTCCTTGTTAGGGTATGAATCGTCAAGTGATTTGCCCGAGCAACTCGTTAAAAAAGGCTTATTCCAAAGGAATTATGATGCTGTTCGGAATATTGGTGACTTAACGGTCAAAATGGTACGTCTAAGCCCGTCGATTGGCAGCGAATTTGAAAGAATGCCGAAGCTTACAAAAAAACAAAACACTGTTGTTGAGCTTTTAAAAGATATAGGAAGTGCGTCAATTAAAGAGGTTTGTTATTTCACAGGCTTAACCCCATCTGTTCCTGCCTCCCTTGAGAAGAAGGGGGTTGTTGAGTTTTTTGAAAATGAAGTTTACAGAAGCCCGTATGATTACAGTCAAACAACTCCTGATCGCAGTAAAATTGAGTTAACAAAAAAACAAAAAGAAGTTTTTAATAGGTTGAAAGAACAATACAAAAACGACGGTGGAGCGTCATTGCTTTTTGGTGTAACAGGCAGTGGAAAAACCCTCATTTATACCAGACTTATTGATGAAGTGATTGATAACGGTGAGAGTGTTATTCTAATGGTGCCGGAGATATCCTTGACACCGCAAGCATTAAAGCTTTTCAGAAAAAGATATGGTAAAGAGGTGGCTGTTTTCCACAGCGCCCTTTCAGTTGGTGAAAGGCTTGATGAATGGAAAAGGGTAAAAAGGGGCGAATCAAAAATTGTTATTGGGACAAGGTCGGCTGTTTTTGCTCCATTTGAGAAAATCGGGCTAATAATAATCGACGAAGAGCAAGAACATACATATAAATCAGAATCATCCCCGAGATATAATGCGAGAGATGTTGCAAGGTTTAGATGCGCAAAACATAACGCGCTCCTTCTTCTTTCATCGGCAACCCCGAGTCTTGAAAGTTTTGCTGCTGCAAAAAAAGGCAGATACTCGCTGAACATTTTGGACGAGAGGTACGGCAATGCTTCCCTACCAAAGGTGATTACTGTTGACATGTGCGATGAAAGGCGAAACGGTAATACTTCATCGTTGAGCACGGAGCTTGTCAATCAGCTGCAAGCGAACCTTGAGGTAGGTCATCAATCAATACTGCTTATTAACAGGAGAGGATATAATACCTTTGTTTCTTGTCGTGATTGTAGACATGTTATTACTTGCCCCTCATGTAGCATTTCCCTTACATATCACCATTCAAATGAAAGGCTTATGTGCCATTATTGTGGTTATTCAGCTCCTTTTACATCAACTTGTCCGCTGTGTGCGAGTGATGCCGTCAGATACGCTGGGTTCGGAACTCAAAAGATTGAAGAAGAGCTGTCAGAGCTGGTTCCTCAAGCAAGAGTTTTAAGGCTTGATACAGATACGACTATGTCCAAATTTTCACACGAGATCAAACTTGAAAAATTTGCAGACAAACAATATGATATTATGTTAGGCACACAGATGGTTGCCAAGGGTTTGGATTTTGAAAATGTAACCCTTGTTGGAGTTGTATCTGTTGACCAACAGTTGTATAATGATGATTATAAAAGTCTTGAAAGAACCTTTAATTTGTTGACACAGGTTGTTGGACGAGCTGGCAGAGGCAAATTTGAGGGAAAAGCAATCATACAAACGCTGACACCCGAAAACGATATTATACATCTTGCTAAAAAACAGGATTATGAAGCGTTCTTTGACTCTGAAATAAAAATAAGAAAGATGCTTATATATCCTCCCTATTGCGATATTTGTGTTATAGGCTTGATAAGTACTGAAGAGCTATTTTCAAGGGCAGGTTCAAAAAGGGTTCTTGAGATTATACAAAATCTTTCCAAGGAAAAATATTCAGATCAAAAAATGATTGTTTTGGGTCCTATGCCGGCAAGAGTTATGAAAGTAAGCAACAAATATAGATATAGATTAATTATCAAATGTCACAATACTTCTAAATTTAGGGAAATGATAGCAGAGGTTCTGTGCGAAATGGGTAAAGACAGCAAATACAATAAAGTAAGTGTATACGCAGATATGAATCCTGAGAATATACTGTAATAGATACAAAACACAGGAGGAGAGTTGTAAAATGGCATATAGAAATATCGTCAAAGTAGGCGACCCTATTCTTTATAAAAAAAGTCGTATTGTTGAAAAATTTGATAAAAAACTTTCTGTTTTACTTGACGATATGCTTGAAACGGTCCGTAGAGAGAATGGTGCAGGGCTTTCTGCAGTTCAAGTCGGCGTTCTTAAGCGTGTTGTTATAGTCGATAATGACGAGAAAATGCTTGAATTAATTAACCCAGAAATAATATATTCCGAAGGTGTTCAGGAGGAGGGCGAAGGTTGTCTTTCTGTTCCAGGTGAATATGGTATAACTTCACGGCCCGCTATTGTTAAGGTTAAAGCACAAAACAGAAACGGACAATGGTGTATATATAAAGGCGAAGGTCTTCAAGCACGTTGTTTTTGCCATGAAATTGACCATTTAAACGGGATTCTTTTCACAAAGCGTGTTATAAGATCTGTTGAATGAGTTAGGAGTGTTAAATTGGATATCGTATTTATGGGCACCCCAGATTTTGCGGTTCCATGCCTTGAACGGTTGATTAACGAAAATCATAATATCAAAGCGGTGTTTACTCAACCCGACAAACCGAAGGGCCGAGGTCATGTGTTGACCTCGCCCGAGGTCAAGGTTTTGGCTTTGAAATATAAAATACCGGTCTATCAACCTACAACCTTAAAATCAGAAGATGTAATTGAGATTTTAAATGATTTAAACCCCGAAATTATAATTGTTGTAGCCTATGGAAAAATTCTTCCCGAAAGCATAATTAATCTTCCGAAATACGGTTGTATCAACATTCATGCGTCGCTTCTTCCGAAATACAGAGGTGCTGCTCCAATTCAGCGTGCAGTCCTAAATGGTGATAAGGTCACGGGTGTGACATCCATGCAAATGGACGCAGGGCTTGACACCGGAGATATACTTTTGACAGCACAAACGCAAATAGGTGACAACGAAACATCTGACGAGCTTTGGGACAGGCTGTCTGTTTTGGGTTCTCAAATTATGTCTGACACGATTAAGGGAATAATAAGCGGTACAATAACCCCTCAAAAGCAAGATGACAGCAAGGCAAGCTATGCATCTATGCTTTCAAAGGATATTAGCAGAATTGATTGGAACAACGCTGCAAATGTCGTTCATAACCACATCAGGGGGCTAAACTCGTGGCCGATTGCAACATTTTACTATAACGGTAAAACAATAAAGGTATATAACTCAATAATCAGTGGCGAAAAAACAAAAGACGCCCTTGCAGGCGAGGTAATAGAAAGCACAGACACTTTAAAAGTTGCTTGTGGTGACGGAAATTGTATTGAACTCCTTACCCTGCAAGCGCAAGGCAGAAAAAGAATGCCCGCCAATGATTTTCTAAGAGGATTCAACATTGATAAGGGTGTAGTTTTAAAATAGAAAAGAGGTATAACTATGGGTTGGCTTTACTTTGATCAATACTATTTAATTTTTGTAGTGCCTGCACTGATTTTCTCAATTATAATGCAAGTGAAAGTTAAAAGAACATTTGCAAAGTTTTCACAAGTTAGCAACAGCAAGGGGCTAACAGGCGAACTAGCTGCTAAGCGTGTTCTTTTTCATTATGGAATAAATGATGTTGCGGTTGAAAGAGTCGGTGGTAATTTAACAGACCATTATGACCCACGATCAAATGTAATAAGGTTGTCTGAAAATGTTTACGACAGCACGTCTGTTGCAGCCGTTGGAATTGCTTGCCATGAAGCAGGTCATGCCGCACAGCATGCACATAAATATCTGCCGATAAAAATTAGAAATGCGGTGTTGCCTGTTGCTAATATAGGTTCAACGCTCGGCTTGCCGCTTGCGATTTTGGGATACTTCATGGGCTATGGGCCATTAATTACAATCGGTTTGTTATTATATGCTTTGATTGCGGTTTTTCAAATTGTAACATTACCCGTTGAATTTAATGCAAGCAGAAGAGCGGTTAAGGTCATGGACGAAGACGGCATGCTATTCGACGAGGAGCTATATGCCGCCAAAAAGGTATTATCTGCCGCCGCCTTGACTTACGTTGCGGCACTTGCCGTAACC
>DASRNM010000125.1:0-11983 GCA_035647435.1 Clostridia bacterium | reverse complement strand
ATGTTATAATGATAGCAATATTTGCAAACTGCAATATGCTTGTTTGTATTAATAATTTTGTTTAATAAAAAAATGTTTAAAACATGGTGTTTTGTTATTAAAATTGCGGAGGTAGGGTTTTATGGCTGAGGTAATGAGAGTTTTTGTTGAGAAAAAAAGCGGTTTTGATGTTGAAGCAAAAAATATTCTTTGCGACTTGCGTGACACGCTCGGAGTCAAGGAATTAAAATCGCTCAGGCTTATTAATCGATATGATGTTGAGGGTTTGAGTGAGGCCGACTTCGAAAGAGCCGCAACAAGCGTTCTTTCTGAAATTAACGTTGATAATACCTTTTATAATTTGAACATACCCGATACGTGGCATGTTTTCGCCTCGGAGTATCTCCCTGGTCAATATGACCAGCGCGCAGATTCTGCCGCACAGTGTTTAGCTTTGCTCACAAGCGGTGAGCGCCCAAAGGTGTTGACAGCAAAAATATTTGCCTTTGAGGGCGTTATTACAGAAAAAACATTTGAGAAAATCAAAAATTATTTGATTAACCCCGTTGAATCCCGTGTTGCTATTATGGACAAGCCCGAAAGCCTTGATATTAAAACTGATACACCCGACAACATAAAAATAATTGATGGCTTTATAAACATGAACACTGCAGAAATTGCCGTCTTGCATGAAGAATTAGGCCTTGCAATGAGTATTGCAGACTTGAATTTTTGCCGTCAATATTTTGAGAGTGACGAAAAAAGAGACCCGACTTATACAGAAATTAAAGTTATAGATACCTACTGGTCAGACCACTGCCGTCACACAACCTTCCACACAGAGCTTGAAAACATCGACATTGAGAACGGCAGACTATCGCACGCTATTGAAGATGCTTGGCGTGAATACATTGTCTCTCGTGCAACGGTTTACGGTGAGCGCAGAAAAAATATTACACTCATGGACATTGCAACAATCGGCACAAAGGTGATCAAAAAACGAGGTCTTGCAGATGACCTTGACGAGAGTGCAGAGATTAACGCTTGCTCAATAAACGCAATGATAGACGTTGACGGTGAGTTTGAGCCATGGCTTATTCAATTCAAAAATGAAACACATAACCACCCAACAGAAATTGAACCATTCGGCGGTGCCGCAACCTGCTTGGGCGGTGCAATTAGGGACCCGCTTTCGGGCAGAGCCTATGTTTATCAGGCGATGCGTGTTACAGGCAGCGGGAACCCATTAACCCCCTTTGAGCAAACCTTAGAGGGTAAATTGCCTCAAAGGAAAATAACTGTCGGTGCGGCACAGGGATATTCATCATACGGCAATCAAATCGGGGTTGCAACAGGGCAAGTCAGAGAAATATATGATGAAGGCTATGTAGCTAAAAGAATGGAGATAGGTGCAGTTGTCGGTGCTTCTCCTAAGAAAAATGTAAAAAGAGAAGAGCCAATAGCAGGAGATAAAGTTGTACTCCTCGGAGGAAAAACAGGGCGTGACGGTTGCGGAGGGGCAACAGGCTCCTCTAAAGCGCACGACACATCATCAATAGAAACCTGTGGCGCAGAAGTTCAAAAGGGCAATCCGCCCACAGAGCGCAAGCTTCAACGACTTTTCAGAAACAGTGAGGCTGCTTTCATGATAAAAAGGTGCAACGACTTTGGCGCAGGTGGTGTCAGTGTTGCAATTGGTGAGCTTGCAGACGGCCTTGAAATTTCTCTTGACAGCGTACCAAAAAAATACGATGGGCTTGATGGCACAGAGCTTGCTATCTCTGAATCACAGGAGAGAATGGCAGTTGTGCTCACTTCTGAAGACGTTGAGAGATTTTTTGAGCTCGCACATCAAGAAAACCTTGAGGCAACAGTTGTGGCTACTATAACAGAAGAACCGAGACTTGTTATGAAATGGCGTGGCGACAATATTGTTGACCTTACAAGGGAGTTTTTGAACACTAACGGCGTTACACAAAAGGCCGATGTTAAAATAACAGCCGTTGATCCCAACAAAAACTACCGTTTGCGTTTGCCCGAAGAACTAGAAAATCTCAGCGGAGTAACTGCTCTACAAAAAAACATTGGCCGCCTCGAAGTTTGTTCGCAAAAAGGGTTGGCAGAGCGATTTGATTCAAGCATAGGCGCCGCAACAGTATTGATGCCGTTTGCAGGCAAAAACCAGCTCACGCCTGAAGAGGCAATGGTTGCAAAAGTGCCTGTACCTGGTGGAAAAACTGACTCAGCAACAGCAATGAGTTTTGGATTTTCTCCAAAAATGAGCACATGGAGCCCGTTCCACGGCGCTGCTTTTTCAGTGACTCAATCCTTAGCAAGGGTCGCTGCTGTTGGCGCAAACCCGATGAAAAGCCGACTCACACTTCAAGAATATTTCGAAAGACTTAAAAACAAACCTGAGCGCTGGGGCAAGCCAGCAGCAGCACTCCTTGGCGCTTTGACGGCTCAACTGCACTTTAATACCCCCGCAATTGGCGGAAAAGACAGCATGTCGGGCTCTTTTAATGACCTTGATGTTCCACCCACTCTTGTTTGCTTTGCCGTTGCTATGACAAAGGCGTCAATCACAGGCTCCGCAGCGTTTTCAAAGGCGGGTTCAAGAGTGGTCATGCTACCTCTACCAATTGACATTCAAACACTTCTCCCCGATTGGGGAAAAACAAAACTGTTATTTGACACCGTTTCAAAAATGGTTCGAAATAAAATCTTTACCGCCGTGAGCGTTGTTGACGAGGGCGGTTGCGCCGCATCTGTTTGCAAGATGGCTTTTGGCGAAAAAATGGGCTTTACATTCAATGACGGTCTGCTCAAAGAAACTCTCTACTCTCCACTATTCGGTTCTTTCGTTGTTGAGCTTGCAAACAATGCAGATATAAAAGACCTTGACTATATTGAGCTCGGTCGTACAAACGACGATGGGATATTTAAAATAAACGGTGAATCTGTTTATGTTGAAGAGCTTATTTTAGAATGGGCAGGCACTCTTGAAAGCGTCTTCCCCACAAAGTCAAATGACGTGATTGAGCTTGAAACCCTTGACCTTTATGAGGAAAGGTCAAATGCCTCCCCTGCAATAAAGATTGCAAGACCGAATGTAATTATCCCTGTTTTTCCAGGCACGAATTGTGAGTACGACACTGCAAGAGCATTTGAGGATGCAGGAGCAAACACAGAAACATTTATTTTCAAAAACCTTACTTCGAGCGATATTGACGAGTCGATTGAAGCACTTGTCAAGGGCATTGACAACTCTCAAATCATAATGCTCCCCGGTGGATTCAGCGGTGGCGACGAGCCGGACGGCTCAGGCAAGTTTATTGCAACCACGCTCAGAAACGAGCGTGTAAAAGAGGCTATAAACAGACTTCTCAAACAGAGAGACGGTCTTATACTCGGCATTTGTAACGGTTTTCAAGCGCTTATAAAAACGGGGCTTGTGCCTTACGGTGAAATTGTTGACCTCAAGCCGACAGACCCGACCTTGACCTTTAACACCTTAGGAAGGCACGTTTCCCAAATGGTATACACAAGAATCACAAGCGTAAAATCGCCGTGGCTCGCAGGTGTTAATGCAGGAGATATTCACGCAATGCCAGTTTCTCATGGTGAAGGCAGATTTTTTGCCCAAACAGAAACAGTCAAAGAACTTGCTAAAAATGGTCAAATCGCAACACAGTATGTTGACCTTTCTGGAAGACCTACAACAGCGTTGCCTTATAACCCGAACGGCTCAATGTCCGCTGTTGAGGGCATCACAAGCCCTGACGGCAGAGTGCTCGGCAAAATGGGGCACAGCGAAAGACGGGGCGAACATTTATATAAAAACATTCCTTTTGAAAAGGACCAACATATATTCGCCTCAGGCGTTAAATACTTTGAATAGGGGTGTTAATTGATGAAATATGCGGTAGTTTTATATGACGGAATGGCAGACTATCCCGTGCCTGCTTTAGGAGGCAAGACACCGATGATGGTTGCAAAAAAACCTATTTTTGACTCACTTGCAAAAAGGGGTGAAGTTGGGCTTGTCAAGACCGTTGCCAAAGGAATGAAACCCGGCAGCGACATTGCAAACCTCAGCGTTTTAGGCTACGACCCTCAAAAATATTATACAGGCCGCTCCCCTCTTGAAGCTGTCAGCATGGGCATTAAAATGGCAGACAGCGACATTGCGTTGCGTTGCAACCTTGTTACCCTATCGGACGAAAAGGATTACAATAAAAAAACTATGGTTGACTACTCCGGCGGCGACATTTCTTCGGAGGAAGCTGCAGAGCTTATTAAGAGCGTTCAAAACCATTTTGGCAACGACGAATTTCAATATTACAACGGCGTTAGCTACCGTCATTGCCTAATTTGGAATGGTGGCACGCTTGAGCTGGGCAACATGACAGCTCCGCATGATATATCTGGCAAGGTAATCGGTGAACATATTTCAACTTCACAAAATGCAGAGAAGCTCGTTGACATGATGCGCAAAGGTTACGACATTCTCAAGGACCACCCAATAAATAAAAAAAGAGTCGCTAACGGCAAACGCCCCGCAAACTCAATTTGGCTTTGGGGTGAGGGGAAGAGACCTGCTCTACCCTCTTTTGAAAAAACTTTTGGCGTCAAGGGCAGCATTATTTCCGCTGTTGACCTGCTCAAGGGCATTGGAATTTGTGCAAAAATGAACACCCCCGAGGTTGAGGGCGTAACAGGCTACATTGATACAAATTTTGAAGGCAAAGCAAGAGCTGCAGTCGAAGAATTTTGTAAAGGTCAAGACCTTGTCTATATTCATATTGAGGCACCCGATGAATGTGGGCACAGAAATGAGCCCGAAAACAAAACGCTTGCAATTGAACTGATTGACCGCAAGGTTTTGCCTATATTGCTTGACTATTTCAACACTCTTGATGATTTTAAAATTATGATTCTTCCCGACCACCCTACACCAATTGTAACGGGAACTCATTCAAGCAACCCTGTGCCTTATATGATATATCGTAAAGGCAAAGAGCTTGACAGCGGTGTCAGCTCAATCAATGAAGAAAGTGCAAAAGAAACGGGTAATTACATTGACTTCGGCCCCTCTCTTATGAAAAAGTTTATTGAAAATTAGTTCTAACACAACTTAATAAACAGTAGAATTTTTATATAATGTGATAACAAACTTTCCCTCTTTTAGGTAATGCTTATTATATGATTTTATAAGTAATCCATCACTCTTAATAAAACAGCATCAATAAAAGCCGAGCGTAATCGCTCGGCTTTACTGTTAAATTATAACCAATACTTCGCTCCTATAAAGGGGAGTTTTGGCAAAGTTTAATCCTCAATGTGTAAGGCTTCTGCCCATATATTAATTGCCTCGGTTAAAACATCGGGGCTTTTTGTTATTATATTATCAACACCTAAACTTATCATATCAGCTATTTCTTGACTACTGTTGGTGTCAATCGAAAACACTTCTAAGCCCATATCGTGAGCGGTGGAAACAAGTAACTTTGTTATGTTTTTAGCTGGAATCACTATTCCGTTAGGTGAATATACTGATATTTTTTCAAGCTCACTTATTATTGCACTTTCATCTTGTTTGGGCCCTGCGTTTATATCTAAACTCATATAAACAGGCAAAACACAACACTCATTGTATAAATACTTAACAATGTTTTCATCAACGCATATATAAGCACTGCTGTTTGTGAGATTAAAATCCTTGATTAACTTTTCAAGGCCGGTTATATTGCTAACTTCACGAAGATGAATATATAACTTTTTTTCTGAGTATTTCTGCATTTCCTCAAGAATTTTCTCAAGCGGCACGGAAGTTTCATCTGCTTGATGAAAGCTGTTTGCTAAAACAGGTGTTCCATCTGTCAAAAATGATACATCAACCTGAATTGCATATGCACTGCTTTTCAGGCCTGTTTTTGCGCCTAAAAACGAGTTTTCCTCGCTTGAGTTGCATCCATTTTGAGCAGTATGAAACTGAAAATCTTTGAATTCGACTTGCCCTATGAGGCGGTTTGCTACCTCTTGAGCATCTGCAAGCTGTGTTTTGGAATTGCATGAGGAGCAAAACAGAACCGCACATATTGTTAAGACGCAAGTAGCAATTTTTATAATATTTTGGCTGATCTGCAAAATTATAGCCTCCCGTAAATGTTTTGCGTAACTTCGTTCATATGGTCCATTTTTTTCTCAATATCCGCCACTAGTGCAAATTGTGTTCTTGTGCGCACAAGGTTATGGTCATCGCAATTAATTTTAAAATACGTGTCACCATTTATGTAATCGGTCAAAAATCTTATTCCACATTCATAGGTCATCAACTTGCAAGAAAACGCAAGGTTATCAACCTCGCTTTGTGTTAAACTGTCGCCTGCAGAGCCAAGATAACCTCTTGTGTATTGCTCATAAAGCTCAACATCAAGAGAAACACGGTTAATGTCTCTCTCGTCCTCCTTGGCTGTATTGGCACCAAAACGGATACTGTCACCAAAATCATATAATGACAACCCAGGCATAACAGTGTCAAGGTCAACAACGCAAATGCCCTCATGCGTGTCTTTATCAAACAGAATGTTGTTTAGCTTTGTGTCGTTGTGTGTAACCCTCAATGGCAAACTACCTTTGCTAGCAAGCTTGAGAAGCTTGTCTGTTTCTTTTTTCCGTGCAAAAGCAAACTCAATTTCTTTTTCAACGCTTTTTACCCTGCCTTTGATGTCTGTGTTGACAGCTTGTTCTAAGTCCTTGAAACGAGAAAGAGTATTATGAAAGTTCGGAATTGTTTCGTGCAACTTTTCGATAGGATAGTCGGAAAGAAACCTTTGAAAACGGCCAAACGCTTTTGCAGCATTGTAGAAAACATCAGGATTGTCGATTGATTGGCAAGTATATGAATTCGTCACAAAATTATAGCAACGCCAGCAATTGCCATCTTTGTCCGTAAAATACGGCTTTGAATCAGTTGTGAAAAACACCTTGAGAGCCTCCCTTTCGGGGTCTCCGCCGTTTTTTTCAACTTGTTTTTGAATATGCTCGGTTACACCAACAATATTCTCCATAAGCTCATCTGGATTTTTGAAAACAAAAGTGTTTATTTGTTGAATTAAATAACTCTTTATTTTGCCGAACCTGTTCTCCATTTCAATTACATATGTATCATTTATATGACCGTTGGTGCAAGTATAACAGCCTATGTATTCACCCTCAAGCCCAAAAGCGTCTATCATTTCTTTAACCTTATTTTCAAAACAATGCAACCTTTTCACCCACTATTTCAATTTAATGCTCCCGAATCTTTCGGGGTTATGAAAACCTAACTCTATTGTGTCAACAGGAAAAAATGCGGAATAATGAGGAGTTTCTGTCAAATCACCGCATTTATAAAAATTACCTTTAATTTCGCAAGGGAACAATTTGTATTTCACTTTATAAAGTATGCTAACTAGCTCATTTGGTACTATTATTTCGACTCCCCAGGCGTCTTGACTGCCGTTTTCAGGCACCCATGGCTTCACGCTCGGTGAGATGTCGGTTACATCTTTAATAAACAGCCTATCGTTTCGCTTGTCGCCAAATTGAGATAAAAAGACACCGTTTGAATTGCACTCGATGTTTATGTATTCGCTTGAATTCACCACAGGTTTGAGAAAAAGCTCAAGACAACTGTCTTGATATATAGGCTCGTCCCTATTTATAAGCACTGCCCTGGGTGAAGACTCATAAGACCACAGTCTTGCAACAAAACCCACATTTTTTACCGCACACAACTTTGCATAAGAATCGGGCCTATATGGGTTTTCACTCTCCCAATGAAAACTTGAAAGCTTTGCTACAGGGACCTCATCCCATAAAGGTATGGCGTCAAAAATAAATGTATTATAGCTTTTCATATTTTATCCTTTACCGTAATATAAATCAATTATATATTTTCTTTCAATAACAGTCAACAAAAACTGACTTTTTACTCTAAATGTATAGACAATATGCTGTAAAACATAAAACAGCATTAAAAAACGAGGAGTTTGCACTCCCCGTTATATTCATTACCTTTTTTTGAAAGCCTTGAAAATGTTAAATGATATAAATATTGCAGCAAGAACTACTACACATTTCTTTAAACACTCAAGGCACTTTACCGCCCTGCATGCACAATTTAGAACTTTTAAAGAATCCATCGCTTCATTCATAATAATCACCCCGAAACCAATAACACTCCGTGAGCAATTCCCGGTATGGATTCACCCTGAAGCGGAGTTATAGCGGAGAGCATTGCCCCCGTTCCGACAAAAAAGACTTTTTTCAGTTCACCCGCATTGAGTCTCCTCAATATATGTGAGCACACAATGCTTGCACTGCAACCACAGCCCGATGCACCCGAATTGACATCCTGCTCATCCGTGTCATAGAGCATTAGCCCACAATCAGCATGGACTGAACTTATATCAGTGTTCTCCTGCTTTTGTAAAAGCTCAATTAGTAGCTGCGAGCCGACAGCGCCAAGGTCGCCTGTCAATATCAAATCATAATCGGTCGGTACAGTATTAGTATCTCTCAAAAAATCAATTATTGTTGAGCATGCGGCCGGTGCCATTGCTGCACCCATGTTGTTTGAATCCTTTACACCTAAATCCTTCAGTCTGCCTAAAATGACTGACTGAATCTTTACTCCTTCGCCAACAGATTTTACAACAGCCGCACCAGCCGCCGTTGCCGTTCTCTGAGAGCTCGGTGGTGTTTGCCCCCCGTATTCAAGGGGCATTCTGAACTGCTTTTCAGCCGAGCAGAAGTGCGATGATGTAGAGGCAAGCGCCGTTTGAACTATTCCGCTTTCTGTAACAAGAGCGGCCATTGCAAGGCTCAACGACATTGTCGAACATGCCCCATACAGACCGCAATAGGGCATATCCATATCTTTAATTCCAAATGCTGTTCCTACACATTGATTAAGCAAATCACCGCCAAAAAAAATATCAACATCAGCGGCAGAAACATCGGCAGCTGCAAGTGCTCTGACAACAGCATCACGGTGCATTGCGCTTTCCGCCTTTTCCCATGAACGTTCGCCCACTGACGTGTCATCATATATCTTGTCGAACTCCCCACCAAGTGGGCCTTCGCCCTCTTTTTTGCCCACAACTGTTGCGGCGCCTGCAATTATAGGCGGATTCATAAATTCGATAGTGTATCGCCCCCGACGAACAGGCATTGTTTCATCTCCTATTTCTTATTTTAATGTTATATAGTAAATAAATCCGTAAATTACTGATGCAACCGTGCCATAAACTATAACAGGGCCTGCGATTTTGAACATATTCGCACCTGTACCGAGAATTTTGCCTTCGCTTTGAAACTCCATTGCAGGGGACACAATTGAGTTTGCAAAGCCCGTTATCGGGACAATGGTACCTGCGCCTGCATGTCGGGCTATTTTATCAAAAACACCAAGCCCCGTTAATATTGCAGTTAAAACAATTAGCGTTATCGGCACAAGAGTTTCAGCTTGTTTTTGGGACATTGCAAGCGATTCAAATATCATAAGCAAAGCTTGACCGAAAGCACAAATTAATCCCCCAATAAAAAAAGCCTTTACACAATTTTTAAATTTTGCAGACGGCGGCGACGCCCTTTTCGTCATTTTATTATATTCCTTGTCTGTGATTGCCATTTATATCCCTCCGTTCTTAAATATTTTAACCATTGTGTGTTCTTATATTCTTTTAATTGTCAAAGAAAGTTAACATTTGAGCACTTGACTTTAACTAAAATGTTGCGTAATATTGTTAGTATGCAAAGGAAGTATGGTGATTTATATGCCCCATTTAATTCAAATTGAGAATATGTCTAAAATATATAATCCTGGCGAAAACGAAGTTCGCGCGCTTGACGGCATTTCTTTAACAATAGATGCTGGTGAATTCGTTGCGATTGTCGGTCAATCGGGCTCGGGCAAGTCAACCCTAATGAACATGATTGGGTTGCTTGACATATGCACAAGAGGCAAATATCTTCTCAATGGGGTTGATATTCTTTTTATGACCGATGACGAACTTTCAGAAGTTAGAAACAAGCAAATCGGCTTTGTCTTTCAGGGTTTCAATCTGATTGCAAGCCTCACGGCTAAGGGCAATGTTGAACTGCCATTAATATACAGAGGCATTAAAAAAGAAGAACGAAGCGAACTCGCTATCAACGCGCTTGAAAGGGTTGCACTTGAAAACAGAATGACACATTTGCCCTCTCAAATGTCTGGTGGCCAACAGCAAAGAGTTGCTATTGCAAGAGCGGTTGCGGCAAAACCGCCTATAATTCTTGCTGACGAGCCGACAGGCAACCTTGACTCCCGTTCAGGGGAGGATGTCATGCGAATTCTTCATGAGCTTCACAAAGAAGGCAGAACGATTATACTAATCACACACGACAATGACATAGCAAGCGAAGCACAAAGGATTATCAGATTTCATGACGGCAAAATAGTTGAGGACTATAGAAATGATTAATAGCAAGCAACCGCTATATCTCAAAATCTATGAGAGATACAAGGCAATGATTATTTCGGGGCGCCTTGTTACGGGCACGAAACTGCCTTCGATTCGCAGAGCGTGCAATGAGTTAGGTGTGAGCAAAACAACCATTGAGGCCGCCTATCTTCAACTCGAGGCAGAGGGTTACATTAAATCAAAGCCACAAAGCGGTTTTTTTGTTGCAGATATCAAACCCTTCAATTATGAACGAAAAAAAATGCCTGCCTTAACTAAAAAAACACCTAATATAAATATAGAATTTGACTTTGTTTCCGCCACTGTCGACAAAGAGGGGTTCGACTTTAACCTATGGCAAAGATATATAAAAAGTGCATTGAGGGACAACAACCGTCTGCTTTCATACGGCGAGCCGCAGGGCGAGGCTGATTTGCGCGCGGCGCTTGCGGACTATGTGAGCTCAAGGCGAGGCGTTATTTGTTCCCCCGACCAAATAGTGGTCGGTGCAGGCATACAAAACCTCCTTCAAACTCTTTGCTCAATAGATGAAAAACATTCTACTGTTGCTTTTGCGGGGATTCCCTTTTCACGGGGCTCCGCTGTTTTTTCGTCATTTAATAGAAAAATAACTGTTGTTGACTACTCTTATTTAAACATTTCAAACTACAATTTGAAAGATGTTGACTATGTTTACACAAACCCGTCGCACACAAACCCTTGGGGAGATATCCTACCCATTTCACAAAGACTCGAGCTTATAAAGCTTGCACAAAAAAAGAATTTCATTATTATTGAAGACGATTACAACAGCGAATTTCAATATTTTAACCGACCTGTTCCCTCTTTGCAGGGGCTTGACAGCTCGGACAACACTCTTTACATCGGCACATTTTCAAAGTTATTGCTGCCCTCTTTGCGAATTTCCTTTATGGTTTTGCCCGCAAAGCTTTTAGCCTTATATCAAAAAAATGGCCTGATTTTTAATCAGACCGCTTCAAAAACCGAACAAATAGCACTGTGCAGATATTTAAGGGATGGAAACCTTGCGCGTCAAATAAAAAAGGCAAGAAACCTTTATGTCGCTAAATGCACGCAACTGTGCGAAAAAATTAATGAATATGGCGAAGACAATATTCGAGCAATAATGGGCACTTCGGGTATTCTGTTCAGGGTTGAGGTCAACAGTCGATTGAGCAGCGAGGAGTTGACATCCCATGCTATGTGTAAAGGCATTGCCTTGCGTGCCCTCGAAAAGACTTGCAGTAAAGAAAAGCCTTGCTTGCTACTCTCCTGCTCGTCAATTCCATCAGACAGGATTGATGAGGCAGCAAAAAGGATAGTGCAAATCTTAAACGAAAAAACCGACAAATAGGTTTGAAATATTTATAAGAAACAGGGAGCAAAAAGCTCCCTGTTCAGTCTGCAGACAAACGAGGTATTGGAAACGTTAAATTCCAATACCTCGCAAATATTTTCAATAAACTTGAGATTTTATGAGTTTTGGCTCGAAA
>DASRNM010000124.1:0-14936 GCA_035647435.1 Clostridia bacterium | reverse complement strand
CAATATTAGCCTGCTATTACGTATTAAATTATTTCATTCTGTTACATAAATTTAAACACCAACTAAACACCAAAGGCTTCGTTACAGTGCCGAAAAGTCCCGTGATATCGGGATTTCTGCTGTATCGAAGTCTTTTTTCTCGAAATAAATTTCAATGCCTTTTTCCTTGAGTTTGCGGACGGTTGTAAGACTGTCCACGGTGTTACGGGCGAAACGGCTGACGGACTTGGTGACAATCAGGTCGATTTTTCCGGCAAGAGCCTCAGCAACCATTCGCTTGAAGCCCTCACGGTGCTTGGTGTTAGTCGCTGAGATGCCCTCATCGGTCTACTTCGTTTTGCGTACATTTTCGAGAAACGCTGAAAAAGTCAGCAACCATGCGGGTTTATCGCTACTTCCGAGAGGGTGTCATTTCATCTTGACACCCTCTTTTTTCGCCTGAAATGACCTCCATATGAAAAAACGCTCCCTCATTTGCACATTTGTCGTCATGCGTTCTCTGCGATACAATGAAAGCAACAGAGGAGGTGTGCGTCCCATGAAGAAGAAAAAATTTTACTGCACTCACAAGGAATGCCTGATTCTCATACACGCGCTTAATGACCTGAGGAACCGCAGGATTGCCGAGGGGAAGTGCATCGACACAGTGAATGATGCGATACTGGCGGTAATGACCGCCAAAACCAAGCGAATCAGGATTGTTGGGTGACGAAAGTCGCCCCTTTTTCTTTTCCCGTGATTTGCACCTTTGCGGCTTGCCTCCCCTCCGAAGTAAACTTAGGGTATCAACTTACGGAGGGAGGTATGTAAAGTGGACAAGGATAAAATCTTGAACGCATTGAATGCAATTCAGAATGGCATGGATGCGGGAGCGTTTCATGACGAGCTTGAAATCGCGATTGGCGTTCTGATGGAAACGAGCGAAGAAGCGATAGCGGCGGTCATTCAGGACATTCGCGAGGACAATGACAGCGCAAACCCCCAATGAACTAAATACAACATATCCGCAGAAACCCGATTGTTTTTGAAAATCAAAGACAGTCGGGTTTTTTGCGTTGGCACACCATTACATAGCTGCTCCGCTTTCTCGAAAGCAGGGCGGCTAAATCTATTTCAGAGAGGAGTTTTAGGTTATGCGACCTAAGAAATTTAGCCGAAGGGAGAAAACGAGATGCAGCAAGAAAATTGCCTTGTGTACGCCTGTGTAAATCAGAAAGGTGGTGTCGGAAAATCAGTTACGTCAACCAATTTGGGCATTGGGCTTGCTGTGAGTGCGGTCAAGGGCATCCTTTTTTGCCTTATCCTCCTGTTCGCTTCATATAGCGATATTAGGACGAGGGAAGCGGATGATTATCTCCATGTTATGATTGCGCTAACAGCATTTATTGGTCGTGAACCCACAGATATTCCCGGTATGCTCTTATCAGCCGTACTGATTACACTGCCCATGCTTATGCCCGTGATTATCTGCAAAGGCAAAGTTATCGGTGGTGCGGATATTAAGCTGTCTATTGCCTGTACCTTTTTGCTCGGAATTAGCAGAGGACTTGCCGGGTTGATGGCAGGGCTGACAATCGGTGTCATTGCCAATCTTATAATCCAAACACGAAAAAACAAAGCGGAGGGTTTCCCGCTTATTCCATATTTGTCCGCCGGATTTATGGCGGCTTATTTTATTTAATCGGAGGTATATACGAACATGAAAAACAGAACAGTGATCGGAATCATCTGCATGATTCTTGCCGTTGCGATTACCTTTGGGGTAGCCCCGATGGTCAACCGCATGATGGGCGATACCACAACCGTTATCCGGCTTTCAGTCAATATTAAACAGGGCGCGCAGATTACGGCGGAACAGATTGAAACGGCAGAGGTCAAAACCGATACGCTTCCCACCGGCGTGATTACGCAGAAATCAGAGGTCATTGGCAAATACGCCGTTTCCGCTCTTTACGCCGGGGATTATTTTACCGCCGCCAAGCTGACGGTAGAATCAAATTCCGCAGAGGATGTATGATGAAGAAATGCGCAAGGTCACTTTAAAATGTGAAAACAGTTTAATGAAATCCATTGTTGACCGTTTTGGCTCAAAGGTCAAAACTTCTGTTTCAGACGAGAAACACTTCACCGCAGAGGTAGAGGTGTCCGTCAGCCCGACGTTCTTTGGTTGGGTGGTCGGATTTGGCGGTAAAATGAGTATTGCCACGCCGGATGATGTGAAAGAGCGGTATTTGGATATACTGAAAGACATTGTTGCAACGGATGAGTAACGACTCGACAGCTTTGCCCTATCGGCTCACGTCATCAAACCCGCATAAATAAAGGTTTTCAAAAACAAAAACCAGCGAGGTGGTCATTATTTTGACCACATCGTTCCATTTTGAGGAAAACCAATTGTAATAGTGTTCAGTTTGAGTTATAATATTGTCACGGCGTTCAGTTAGGACAGAACACCACAGAAAGGGTGATTACCAAAATGAGTACAGAGCTTACTTTTGGCTCATTTATACGAAGTAAAAGGTTGGCATCCGAGCCGTATATATCGCTTCGCAAGCTGGCGGAACTGCTCGACATCTCCCCGGTATATATGAGCAATATTGAAAACAATCGAAATCCAGCACCGAAAGACGATATTTTAGAACATATGGCGCAGCTTCTGCGCTTGGACAAGCAGGAGCGGGAGCAGCTTTTTGAGTTGGCGGCAAAATCCAAGACCTATACCGCCGTCCCTGGTGATTTGCCCGAATATATCTCAGCCAACGAGCTGGCACGTGTTGCCCTGCGCGTGGCAAAGGACGTAGACGCAACCGATAAAGAATGGACGGAATTTATCGAAAAACTCAAACAGCGAAGCAGACAGGAGGGAAACGAAGAATGAATCCACGCTACTATCGTCGCGAAACGCTTGAATTTATTGCGCGGAACGTCATCTCAAAGCACGATTATTCCTTACTAAACACTCCCTCACCCATTCCTGTGGAAAACATTATGGAGATGGTCTATGGGCTTAAAATAGAGTTTCAGTTTATCCGCAACAATGGACGAGTTTTGGGCGAAACTGTCTTTGAAGATGCTACCGTGCCAATCTACGAGCGCGAGGGTGGCGAGGGATATAAATTGGTACGCGTCAAAGCGGGAACGGTCATAATCGACGCAAGCCTGATAAGCAACCGCTCAGACGGTCGTTTCCGTTATACTTGTGCCCATGAGCTTGCCCACTATGTCCTGCACAAAGATATTTACACAAAATCCGGTGAAACAGCCGCCATGACCAATGTGGTGCGAAGTTCAGAAGCGGATGACAGGCTGGAATGGCAAGCCGATCGTTTGGGCAGTTATTTTCTGATGCCCAAAGGTGTAGTCAAAACGGCATTTTATCGCAATCGTAACGACCGGAATATCATCGACACCCTTGCCCTGCTTTTCGGCGTATCCCGTCAAGCGATGGGGATTCGCTTGGAAGAAATGCGCTTGATCCCATAACGGACAAGCAACGCATTTTTTTACCCACGCTGTTCAGTTTGAACTGTACAATATTCCACAAATGGAGGATAACGACATGACACAGCAATGCGCCAAGAAAGAGATTGTACTATGCCCCGTTTGCGGCAGGGGCAAGATTATAATTGAGGAAAAGAATACCGACGACCCTCCGTTGCGCCTGGTATTGCCGAACAGCCGCAGAAAAGCTCGTTGGTACATTAAATGCAATGTCTGTAAAAGTCAGATAGGTATCACCGCAAAGAAATAACAATCTTATACAGCTCGACCCGATTCTTTGGCACCGGTCCTTTGCACCGCAAAGGCTGTCAGTAAAACAATTTTATAAACTTAGTCAAGCGCACCACTCCACGCCCTAAGCGGCGCGATGCAGTCGGAGCCTTACAAGTAGCTTTTTAGCTATGCGTAAGGCTCTTTTTTTGTTGTCCTTTCCGAGCTGAACAGCGGAAAGGACTTTTATATGCGTTTATATAATGCCCGCGCACCTCCGCATTTTGATTTTAACCTTGTATCCACATGAAATCAAAATTTTGGAGGTCAACATGAAGAACTATCAAAGCAGCGATTACGCTGCCAACAAATACGCAAGAGGTATTGTGTACCGTCTTGCTGACACAACCGTAGAGGTCAAGATGGAGGAATATCTGCGGGAGAATCCCGGCAAGACCAAAGCGGACTTTGCCGAACTCAAAGCCCTGTCGGATGAGATTTTCTTTGAGCAGGATAGGAACGAAGGTCGCCAGCGCAAGAAGATGGTGTCTTTTCACGCTTTGGAAGAAACCGACTTACTTGCCGTTCCATCGCCAGAGGAAACGATGATTGCAACAGAGGAACAGGTAGAAAAGCAAAAATTCAGGCGAGAAATCGCAGCAAAGACATTATCCGTTCTGACTGATGTTCAGCGGCGGCGTTATTTACTTCACACCGTAAACGGCATGACTACACGAGCAATCGCCGAAAAAGATGGAGTTTCCCATGTTGCGGTGGTGTACAGCTTGGAGCAGGCGGAAAAGAAAATCAAAAAAGTTTTGACGAGCGACTAAAAAGCACTTACCAAAACGGGTTTAAAAGAAAAAAGCGTCAGGCTCAGTTCGACGAATCAAATCTGCGGCTAACTGCCATTCAGGACAAAATTTTGCACATATCAAAGTGGGTTGAGGTTATCAAAAAACATACCGCGATTACCGACATTACCCGCTCCGATGTTGAGGAATTGATTGACCGCATTGAAGTCGGCGAAAGTGATTATTCCAGCGGCAAGCGTGTTCAAGAAATCTGCATATACTGGCAGTTTGTTGGACTTTTAGCCGATTAGACAGGTACAGCAAAAAATGTACGCAAAAAGATATTCGCCTCAGTGTAAACCTCGACGAATTCCCAATCCTCGCGGGCCTTGATGTAGTTCGTGTAATAATCTACCTGCGCCTCGTAGCTGGTCTGCTGTTCTTCGCTGTCGGTAGAAACACGAGCGTAGCCAGCAGTCCGGCGCTTACTGGTATCATTTATCTGCTGACTGGTGTCAGTTCGCAAAATAAGTCCATCCATGAAGAACTCGGCCTTTGTGAATCTGCTATTGATATGCTCAAAGTAGCCAAAGCGACTGAGACCTTCGAAGGGATGACCACTCTACTTGACACGCTCAACAGTTTACTCTCCGACCAGGATTTCTACGATTTTCTGGACGATGTCACCTTCAAGACCCAGCAGGTGAAAGCGATTATGGATGGACAGATTGACAAGAGCAACATGGGTACCTTTGATGTGGAGGGTTATTACATCTGGGATTTGCAGAAATACATTGAAGAGTTCATCTTAAAACAGCTTGTAAAGCGCGGACTTTCCATAGAGGAAAGAACAGTAAAAATAAATCGCCCTGAATAGCAAGAATGAGTATGACATCTTCTCGTTTCAGAGCGAACATACTTGCCCGTATGATTGATGACATCTCCTTCAGAGATAAAAATCGCTTCCTGCGTCCGACCGAGGTCATCGATGATGGGGTAACGTTTTAGACCCCCATCCATTCGGCAGTGGTCGGGGACAGCTTTTGTGGCATTTTCGTAGCCAAGCGCCGCCGCAATATCCTTACCGCAAAACAGTGTATTGTCGTTTTTCTCAAGAGTTCGAATCTGTCCAAACTCGCTGTTGTTAAAAATCTGAATAGAGCATCTGCGATACCTCCGAATATTAATTGAACGAAAAAAATCCGTCCTCACCCCGTACTGGATAGGCAAGGACGGAAATCCGTAGTGGTTTTCAATCTTTCTTATAAAAATTGCATTCATAAGCACCGCTTTTGTCTCTATAATGAAAAACGACTAACTGTCAATTTGAATTTTCCTATCTATTATCAACAAGCAAATTTTCAACAGACAAAAAAAGCGGATTTTAAATGAAAAAAATGGAATATTTTAAGAAACGTAACAAAATAGTGACGCAAATTTATTACATTTGGCATAATTCGCGGTATCATATATTCGTATAATTATGGATTGTTAAGCCGCTACACTCAGGTACGATAGCACGGTTGAAGGTAAAATATATGAATATTTTTGGAGGAACTTATAGTAAGAAAACGGGAAAAGTTTTTGATTTTATTAAAGCGAAGAAAGTGGATGAAAAGTTGCTACAAAAAAGTAGTTATTAAAAAATTGAAATTGGCGTAGTCAAGCAAAGTGTTAACAAAAACATATCGATTTTTGTAATAGCGCCTTCTTATAAATTATAGTATCACGGAGTATGTAGCTTATTATAATGTTAAATATTTAATTCTATATTTCAATAGTTTCAAACAATCCAAATTTTTTACTATAATACACATAAATTTAAACATTATTGTAATTAATTGCTTTATTTTAAACAAAATGGTGCTATAATCAAATTGGTTATATTTGTAATCTTATGCAAATCCTAACGCACAAATAAGACTTTAATACTTTAAATCCTTGTTTGATATGGTATATAGCAAAGGGAGATTAATAGGACAGTGTATGCTGTATATTAAATAGCAGAGGTGGAATATAGTGGAAGAAAAATTTGCAGCCCATATAAGAGATGATGGAAAAATTCAAACAGTAAAAGAGCATTTAGACGGAGTAGCAAACTTAGCTGAAGGTTTCGGAAATAGTTTTAGTAGTGGTGATTATGCTTATTTATGTGGAATGTTACATGATATTGGTAAGTATTCAAAAAAATTTCAAAAACGAATTTTCGAAGGGGGTAATCGAGCAGATCATTCTACAGCAGGCGCATTAGAAATAAACAATAGATTGCAGGGAATAGGCTTTTTGTTATCATATTGTGTTGCAGGACATCATACCGGATTGCCTGATGGAGGTAGTATTGCAGATACTATAGATGAGCCAACACTTAATGGCAGATTGCGCAGAAAACTTGAACCATATATTAAGTTTGAGGATGAAGTTAATATAAAAGAACTTATTCCAAGTTCAGCGTTGCCTATTCGCCCATTAAAAAAAATTGGGTTTTCGGTATCATTTTATATTCGAATGCTGTTTTCATGTCTTGTTGATGGGGATTTTCTCGATACTGAAAACTTCATGTCGGATAATCCAAGAAATGTTATTGACAAAAGCATTAATTTGCTAAATTTAAAACTTGATGAATACATAAAGGGATTTGGCAGTCCAACAAGCGAAATAAATAAAAAGCGCACAGAGATATTGAATTGCTGTATTGAAAAATCAACCTGCAATAAAGGGCTTTATTCATTGACTGTCCCTACAGGCGGCGGAAAGACAGTTTCATCTCTTGCGTTTGCTTTAAAACATGCAAAAAAGCACAAGATAGACAGAGTTATCTATGTAATTCCATACAATTCAATTATTGAGCAAAATGCTGGCGTATTCAAAAAGATTCTCGGAGAAGAGAATGTATTGGAGCATCATTCTGATTTTTCTTATGATGACAAAGATGATGACATTAACAAGCTTTTGCAAAGGCAGAAGTTGTCAACTGAAAACTGGGACATGCCTGTAGTGGTGACGACAACAGTTCAATTTTTCGAGTCACTCTTTGCAAATAAAACCTCAAAATGCCGAAAGTTACATAACATTGCAAACAGCGTAATCATTTTTGACGAAGCGCAGATGTTTCCAACTCAGTATCTTTTACCATGTGTTCATGCAATATCGGAGCTTGTATTTAATTATGGAAGCACGGCTGTACTGTGCAGTGCTACTCAGCCAGCGTTAAACAGCTTTTTTCCAAAAGAAATCGAGTGCCAAGAAATATGTGAAAACACAAAGGAACTATTTGAGTTTTTCAAAAGAACTAAAATAATTCAGTTAGGTGAGTTGGAAGATAAAGAACTTGCCGAGCGGATGAACACTGAAAAACAAGTATTGTGTATTGTAAATACAAGAAAACAGGCACAAAACATTTTCAAGCTGTTAGATAATGATGGTAGCTATCATTTGTCAACGCTGATGTATCCACAACACAGAAAACGTATTTTCAGTGAAATCAGGAATCGACTGAAGGACGGTTTGCCGTGTCGAGTTGTATCAACCAGCCTAATTGAGGCAGGAGTTGATGTGGATTTCCCTGTGGTATATCGTGCCGAAGCCGGTCTTGATTCTGAAATTCAAGCAGCAGGGCGTTGTAACCGCGAGGGAAAAAGGGGAGAAAGTCCAGTATATATTTTCAAGCCGTGTGAAGAGTATCGACAACACATGCCATCAATGCTTAGACGACCTACTGAAATTGCTCATTCAATTGCAAGCCAGTTTTATGATATTTCAACACCGGAAGCAATCTCATCCTATTTTTCATTGCTTTATAAAATGACAGGAAGCGGTTTGGACACAAAAAATATTGTAGAAAAATTTGAAAACGGGTTTGAAAAAGGAATGAGTTTTCCCTTTGCGCAAATTGCAACTGAATTCAATTTGATTGAAAGTTCCACATATTCTATTGTGATACCGGATAATTATGAAGCTAAGAAACTTGTTCAAATACTTAGAAGTGGTGAACGCAGCAAGCAACTTTTGCGGCAGCTTCAACAATACACAGTTAGCGTATATAAATGCAATTACGACGCCCTATATGGCTCTGGCAGTATTGAACCGTTAGATGAAGAAATTGCAGTTTTGATTGATTTGGAGAAGTACAGCGATAAGACTGGACTTGACGCTAATGTTTACAGCGGTGTGGGTATATATTTATAAATAAAAATATGGAGCGACAAAGCTATCACTCTGCCGCTCCACGTTGATGAATAATCATCAATCACAATATTTCAATCCACAGATTATAGATTTTAAAATAATCTGACAATTAATTATATCCTAATAATGAGATGTTTGCAATTGTAAATAGATGTAATTAAAACAATATATTGACAGTTGCAAGCATTTGGCATATAGTGGATTTATTCTTAATCTTCAATTACAATGAAAAGGAGTGATACATTTGGGATACGGAGTTAAAGTTGAGGTTTGGGGCGATTATGCATTGTTTACTCGACTGGAAATGAAAGTGGAGAGAGTGAGCTATGACATTATTACCCCATCGTCGGCAAGAGGTTTGCTTGAAGCAATATACTGGAAACCGGAGATTAAATGGATTGTTGACCGCATTTATGTTTGCAATCCAGTTGAGTTTACCAATGTTCGTCGAAATGAGGTCAAATCAAAGCTTAATGCAAGAAATGCAGATGCAGCCATGAACGGCACCGCAGATGTGAATCCAATCTATACCACATCTGACATACAGCAGCGAGCATCCTTATTGCTCAAAAATGTACGATACATAATAGAAGCTCATTTTATTTTAACTGGAGAAGCAAGTGAAAACAATACAGTAGAAAAACATTATAATATCATGCTGCGCAGACTTAAAAACGGGCAGTGTTTTCATCAGCCTTGTTTTGGATGCCGTGAATTTCCTGCAAATTTCAAACTTTTTGAAGAAAACTGCAAGGTCGAGGCACTTGATGAGAGCAAAGACTTTGGTTTTATGCTCTATGATCTTGATTTTTCAGACCCAGAGGATATTAAACCAATGTTTTTCAGAGCAATAATGAGGGACGGCATAATTGATTTAACCGATTGTGAGGTGGTCAGATGATTCTCCAATCATTGGTGGACTACTACGAAATTCTTGCGGCGGCAGGCGAAATATCTAAGCCCGGATATTGCAAGGCAAAGGTGTCATATGCACTGAACATTTCACAGGATGGCGAACTGCTTGGCGTTATTCCGCTGAAAATTGAGGTACCAAGAGGCAAGAAAATGGTAGAGGTACCACAGTTGTTAGAGGTGCCAGAACAGCAAAAGAAAACAGTTGGAATAGTATCAAATTTTTTGTGCGAAAATTCAGCGTATATTCTTGGTATTGATAACAAAGGTAAACCGGAACGCACAAAGCAATGCTTTGAAGCTTTTAAAATTTTACACCACGAAGTTTTAGACGGAGTTGATTGCGGACAAGCAAAAGCAGTGCTATCATTTTTAGACGATTGGCAGCCACAAAGCGTTGAAAACTGTACCGTTATCACAGATTACCTTGAAGCGTTGACATCAGGAGCTAATATTACATTCAATATTTTGGGTTTGGGTTTTGCTCAAGATAGTACTGAGATTAAGCAAGCATGGGAAAAGTATAGAGAAAGCAAGCCAGATTCAGTTGAAATGCAATGCTTAGTAACAGGTGATATACAACCTATTGCTCGTCTCCATCCAAGCATTAAGGGTGTAATCGGTGCACAGTCGATGGGAGCATCAATAGTGTCGTTTAATGCCAAGGCATATGAGTCATATGGTCGTGATGATCAACAGGGGCTAAACGCTCCAGTCAGCGAGCATGCTACTTTTGCTTACACAACTGTTTTGAACTATCTGTTGTCTAATAGAGAATATAAGCAATCATTCGGTGATACTACGGTTGTTTACTGGGCAAAAAGTCCAAAAAAAATTTATCAAAACCTTTTTGCACATACTCTTAATCCAACAGAAGCCTCCGATGAAATATCAGTTGACAAAGAATCAGAAGGTCTAATTAAATCTGTATTTAACAATCTTGTTCAGGGAAAACCCGTTGGCAATGTTGAATCCGCTTTTGATAAGGATACAAAGTTTTATATTTTGGGACTTGCACCAAATGCAGCACGACTTTCTGTTCGCTTTTTTATAGAAAATTCGTTTGGCAACATTTTGGACAAGGTTGCTCAGCATTACAGGGACTTAGAAATTGAAAAGTCCCCAAATGAGTTTGAATATTTGCCTCTTTGGAAGCTCATGTCGGAAACTGCTTCTCCAAAGTCAAAGGATAAAGCATCGTCACCGTTGCTGTCAGGCTCTGTGCTACGCTCGATTTTTTCGGGATCACCATATCCACAGGCACTATATAACAGTGTAATGGTAAGAATTCGCGCAGAGCGTGATATAACCAGGGGAAAAGCGGCAATTATTAAAGCGTGCTTATTAAGAAATAAAAATGAAAACTATAAGGAGGAGCTAACTGTGTCACTAAACGAACATAGCAAAAACAGCGCATATATTTTGGGCAGACTTTTTGCTGTTCTTGAAAAAGCTCAACAGGATGCAAACCCAGGTATTAACGCAACGATTAAGGATAGATACTTTACGTCGGCATGTGCAACGCCGGCAAGTGTATTCCCAATTTTATTAAGGCTTTCAAATCATCATATTTCAAAAGCTAAATATGGATATGTCAATGATAGAAGAATTAGTGATCTGATGGGGAAATTGGATGTTGATAATAATCCATTTCCTGCGCATTTGTCACTAGAGGAACAGGGGATTTTTATTTTAGGCTACTATCATCAACAAAAAGCAAATTATGTTAAAAATGAAAAGGAGGAAAATTTAAATGTCAGAGATAATTAAGAATAGGTATGAGTTTGTAGTTCTATTTGAGGTGGAAAACGGAAATCCAAATGGGGATCCTGATGCAGGTAATATGCCACGCATCGATGTTGAAACAGGTAATGGTATTGTAACAGATGTTTGCTTAAAACGAAAAATCCGTAACTATGTTGAAACCGTTAAGGATGGACAACCGGGTTTTGAAATTTATATCAAGGACAATGTTGCACTTAATACCAGCGACAAAAGAGCTTATGAATACCTTCAAGTAGATGAAAAAACAATCAAAGACGAGAAAAAGAAGAATCCAGACATTGACATGCAAATTAAAGATTTCATGTGTAAAAACTTTTTTGATATTCGTACATTTGGTGCGGTAATGACAACATATGTGAAGGCTGCTCTCAATTGTGGACAAGTTCGTGGACCAGTTCAGCTTGGCTTTGCCCGCAGTATTGACCCCGTTGTACAGCAGGAGGTTACTATTACTCGAGTTGCCATTACAACTGAGGCAGATAAAGAAAATAAAGGAACAGAAATGGGACGAAAATACATTATTCCGTATGCCGTGTATCGTGTTGAGGGATTTGTTTCGGCTAACCTTGCAAAGAAGTCAACTGGTTTTTCAGAGGATGATTTGGAATTGCTCTGGAATGCAATAATAAACATGTTTGAGTGTGACCATTCAGCAGCAAGAGGCAAAATGGCTGTTCGTGAACTGATTGTCTTTAAGCACGACAGCGAACTGGGCAATGCACCGTCTTATAAACTGTTTGACACAGTGACTGTAGAACGCACGGACAAGAATACCCCAGCACGCAAATACAGCGATTATACAGTTGAGGTTGATGTGGATGCTGTACCAAATGGAGTATCCTGTACCAGAATGATATAAAATGGAATATAACGAGGACGATTATCTTTTGCTCTCCGGAATACAACATTTTGCTTTCTGCCGCAGACAATGGGCGCTTATTCATATTGAGCAACAATGGCAAGAGAATCTTCGCACCGTAGAGGGGAATATTCTTCACGAAAAAGCCCATGATGAAAAGTTTAGTGAAAAGCGGAATGGACTTATTATTACACGCGGAATGTCGGTAGCTTCGCGAGAGCTTGGAATTACAGGCTCTTGCGATGTTGTGGAATTTCACAAGGACGAAAATGGTGTGAAGCTTTTCAAACACAATGACAAGTATTTGCCGGTGCCTGTTGAATATAAGAGAGGGAAACCCAAAAAGGACAATGTGGATGAACTCCAACTTTGTGCTCAGGCAATGTGCCTTGAAGAAATGCTCTCTTGTCAAATTCCCAAAGGATATTTGTTTTATGGCGAGACTAAGCATAGGGTTGTAGTTGAATGTGATAGCAATTTGCGAAGCGAGGTTCGTCAAATGACCGAGCAAATGCACGACCTTTTTCAAAGACGACAAACTCCCAAAGTGAAAACGGGTAGTTTTTGCAAAGCTTGTTCCCTGAATGAGTTATGCTTGCCAAAACTATGCAAAGTCAACAACGCCTCCGATTACATGAAAAGCAGATTAGAGGAAGAAAAATGAGAAAGCTATTAAATACTCTTTATGTGACAACTCCTGAAAATTATTTGGCATTGGAAGGAGAAACTGTTCTAATACGCAAAAACGAGGAAAACATAGCTCGATTACCACTGCATAATTTGGAGTCAATTGTGACATTTGGCTATTCAGGAGCAAGCCCAGCACTTATGGGAGCTTGTGCCAAACGAAATATTGACATTAGCTTTTTGTCGCGAAGCGGTAGATTTCTTGCACGTGTTGTAGGCGAAAGTCGTGGTAATGTTACACTTCGAAAGGAACAATATCGTGTGTCTGATAGTGAAAACCAAAGTTGTGCTATTGCAAGGAATTTTATTGCAGGTAAAATATATAATTCAAAATGGGTAATTGAACGAGCAACCAGAGATCACGGAATGTGCCTTGATGTTAGTCATCTAAAAAATGTTTCATCAGTATTATCTACAAGGATTGATGATTCACGCCATTGTGAAGACCTGGAACAACTTCGAGGAATTGAAGGAAACGTCGCAAGTTCGTATTTTGGAGAGTTTGATAAGCTTATTCTACAACAAAAGGAGGACTTTTATTTCATTTCAAGAAACAAACGTCCTCCAATGGATAATGTTAATGCTCTTTTATCATTTGCATATACGCTACTTGCAGGTGATTGTGCCTCAGCATTAGAAACAGTCGGACTGGATGCATATGTTGGCTTCTTGCACAGAGATAGACCAGGAAGAGCTTCACTTGCACTAGATTTAATGGAGGAGCTTAGAAGTGTTGTTGCTGATAGATTTGTGCTTTCATTAATAAATAAGAGAGTTATCAACGGCAAAGGCTTTACCAAAAGAGAAAACGGTGCAGTAATTATGGATGATGAAACGCGAAAGACTGTGCTAAATGCTTGGCAAGAAAGAAAGCGTGAGCAAATTACACATCCTTTTTTAGAAGAAAAGGTGGAGTGGGGACTTGTTCCTTACGTTCAAGCTATGCTTTTGGCAAGGAGCTTGCGTGGCGATTTAGACGAATATCCTCCATTGTTATGGAAATGAGGCGAATTAATTGCTTGTACTAATAACTTATGATGTAAACACTCAAACTCCAGCAGGTAGAAAACGATTGCACAAGATTGCAAAGCAATGTGAAAACTTTGGTCAGCGGGTACAAAATTCAGTGTTTGAATGTATTTTGGACGCAGCTAAATGTCGTGAAGTTCAAAACAAACTAGAAAATATTATTGATAAGGATATGGATAGTTTAAGATTTTATTATCTTGGAAACAATTATAAAAGCAAGGTTGAACACATAGGAGCAAAGCCGAGTTTTGACGTGGAAGGCACTTTAATTGTGTAGTGCGAATAGCAAGCACACAGAAATCAATAGAAGCATTCGCACTCCAAAAAGTGTAATTTTGAAAGTATTATCTCGCAAAACGCGGAATAATTTGTTATTATATTTAAAACAGTTTTAGAAATAGCGCAAAATGTGTACATTGCATGCTAAAACAGTATGGACAATTGTGCAATTTTGCCGTCGCTCCCCACACGGGGAGTGTGGATTGAAATCGCCCGTCCTCGTTACCCCGAAATCGTCAGCTTCGTCGCTCCCCACACGGGGAGTGTGGATTGAAATGTTGGTGTTGATACAAGCTATTGCGCTTGTTCTGTCGCTCCCCACACGGGGAGTGTGGATTGAAATTTGCCCCCATAACAATTTTGCAATGTCAACTTTTGTCGCTCCCCACACGGGGAGTGTGGATTGAAATAATTGTTTTTCAGATGCAGGGGCATTGCCCCATTTGTCGCTCCCCACACGGGGAGTGTGGATTGAAATCTTGACGGCGAGAAATATAAGTCGCCGAGAGTGGGTCGCTCCCCACACGGGGAGTGTGGATTGAAATTGATTCAGATTTAAAAAAGGAAGCGGAGGCATATGTGTCGCTCCCCACACGGGGAGTGTGGATTGAAATTTGCAGAGGCACTTGAAAACGCCAAAAAAGAATAGTCGCTCCCCACACGGGGAGTGTGGATTGAAATACAATGCAAGGTAT
>DASRNM010000123.1:0-3268 GCA_035647435.1 Clostridia bacterium | reverse complement strand
TTTCCGGCTCATCCTGATTTAAATTGGAGTGGAATTTATTCTCTTTGCAGGCTTCATAATGTTGAAAGTGTTGTTTATTACTCTATTAAAAAGCTTTCAAAAAAACCACCCGAAAATGTTTCGAGGCAGTTTGAAAAAGCTTATAAAAACCATGTCGTTTGTGATGCAGTGCAATGCGCTGAGGGCGAACTGATTGCATCAGAATTTGAAAAAATGGGTATAGCGTTTTTGTTTTTGAAAGGATTTATTATTAAAGATTATTACCCTCGCTCAGAAATGCGATCAATGGGTGATATTGATATTTTGTTCAGAGAAAACGACTACAAAAAAATTGATGATATAATGCAAAATCTTGGCTATAAAGGCTCGCCCCTTTATGAGAATGTTTATTGCTATGAAAAGAGCAACGGCGTTGTTGTTGAAATGCACAATTCACTGACAAGGGACGGTAAAGACCATTTTGCAAACCCTTGGGAAAGGCTTACCTTAAAAGGCTCAACAGGCAACCACTACGAAATGACAAATGAAGATTTTTACATTTACATGATAATGCACGCTTTTAGACATTACAGCAACAAAGGCATAGGCATAAGGAGCGTTATGGATATATATGTTTTCAACAAAAGGTTCAAGGACACTCTCGATTATGAGCACATAAACAAGGTTTTTAATGATAACGGTATTTACAATTTTGCTTCTAAAATGAAGGCTTTAAGCGAGTTTTGGTTTGGCAACGGTAAGAGGGAAAGCGGTTTGCAAAATATAAGCGATTATATTCTCTCAGGCGGCACTTTCGGAAGCTTTGAGGCATCTTTTTTTTCAGATTTAGGCAGTTCAAAGCAAAAAAACATAACGATAAGGAAATTTAGATATATTTTCAAAAAGCTTTTCCCAACTTATTTGAGGATGTGTAAATCATATCCGATTTTAAGAAAGCATAAGTATCTTTTGCCGTATATGTGGCTCGTAAGGGGTTTAAAGCTTTTAATATTTAACAGCAAACACATTTTTTCAGTGCTTATAGCAGTGATGAAAATTAAAAAATCCGATATGGATAGATTGAAAATTCTGCACGAAGAGCAAGAAGACAAAGGAGATACACAATGAAGAAAATCAGTTTTTATATAATAACACTATCGTTACTCGTCGCTTTTATATTCACAGGCTGTTCTGGGAAGAATTCCATGCCCTATGAAAAGCTTGAATTGAGCGAATATGTTAAAATTGGTAAATATATTGGTGTTGAAACAAAAAAAACATCACAGGTTTTAGACGAAGAAATATCTGTTGCGGTTAAGGATTGTCTTTTTCATGAAGATGCATATACTTTGGGTGACCCTGTAACTGAAAGACCTGTAAGAGAGAACGATTGCTTAACGGTAGATATAGTTGGGACTATTGATGAGGTCACTTTTGAGGGCGGAACCGAGGAGGACTACACTATAATCACAGGCATAAATTCCTTTGCAACATGGAACGATTACCTTATCGGTGCCGAGTTAGGGCAGGTTGTCAGAGTGAAATTCGAAATACCTGAAAATGAAGATGAATATGGAGAGGCTTCGGGCAAAGAAATATACTATAACATTAAAATTAAAGAAATACGACCTGTAAAATACCCTGAACTGACACCGGATATTGTCAATGAAATCTCGGGTTACAATACGAGTGAAGAATTCTTCACCTTTTTGGTAGAGAGTATTACGGAAACAAGGTTGAGCGAAAAGATGGATGATGTTTGGAAAACCGTTATGAGCAATGCAGAGTTTATCGACTATCCTCAGGGGCAAGTTGATAAATATAAAGAAAGCTATTATGAACTGGTTAATTTAAAGGCTAAAAACAGCAAAGTGAGCCTTGAAGAATATCTTGAAAGCCAATCCCAAACACAATCTGACTTGGAAAAGGGAGCAAAGGAATATGCAAGAAATAAAGTTGAGGAAGAACTAGTTTGCTTTTTTATAGCTCAGGAGCAAAGCATTGTTGTTACAGACGAAGAATATGATAAAGAGCTTCAAGCACTTTATGAAGAAAAAAAGCATTTATATTCTTCTGTCAAAGATGTTGAAAAAGAACATGGAAAAGAGAAGATAAAATTCGGGATTCTTGCTTCAAAAGTCATGATGTTTGTAACTCAAGAGGCGGTTGAAGTGTGATTAAATTTGACCTATATAGGCTTAATTATATGCCTTTATAATCTTAAAATATTGGAGGAAATAAGATGAAAACAATCAATTGGGGAATTGTAGGAACAGGAACAATTGCGCGTCGCTTTGCTGAAGCGTGCAACAACACACCAGGCGCTTGCCTTAAAGCGGTTGCGTCAAGGAACATGGAAAAGGCAAAGGAATTTGCGTCGGAGTTTTCAATTCCAAACACTTTTGGAAGCTATGAGGATATGGCGCATTATGAAGGAATTGATGTAGCATACATTGCAACACCTCATGGTTGTCATGCAGACAATGCAATATTATTCATGAACAACAAGAAAGCAATTTTGTCTGAAAAGCCAATCACATTAAACATATCAGAGCTTAACAGAATGATTGAATGTGCAAAGAAAAATGATGTTTTCTTGATGGAAGGAATGTGGGGGAGGGTTTCTCCTGGAACAAAAAAGCTTATGGATATGGTTAAGGCAGGCACTTTAGGCAAAATAAGAGGGTTGCAAGCAAACTTTTCTTTTGATATGTCTGATGAGCCGGAGCACCATGCGTTTATCCCTAAATATGGCGGCGGCTCTGTGCTAGATATAGGCTGTTATGCTTTGAGCTTTGCTTCGTGGTATTCGGATTCAAAGGTTGAGGAGATAAAGGCAATGGCAGAAATTGGACCTACAGGCGTAGATTTGCATAGCTGCTACCTGCTTAAATATGAAAATGGTGCAATTGCATCGTTGTCATCAGGCATAACTCTATCAAAACCCAATGAAGGATATTTGTTTGGGGAAAATGGATATGTTTATATGAGAAGGTTTTATGCCCCTCAAGAAATTGAAGTTCATATAAGCGGCGAGGAGACTAAAACAATTAAATGCCCGTATATCGGAAACGGCTTTGAGGAGCAGATAATTGAGGTTTCTGAATGCTTGCGACAGGGTAAAAAGGAGAGCGATTTTATTCCTCATTCCCAGAGCAGATATATTACTGAGCAAATGGATTTGATTAGAAGCCAAATAGGTGTAAAGTATCCTGTTGATTAACAAAAAAATGCTGAATAATGCCAAGGCGTAACAATGTCTAATTATTCAAAGAGTTTTGTATTAATC
>DASRNM010000122.1:0-3684 GCA_035647435.1 Clostridia bacterium | reverse complement strand
TCATAAAACATTCAAATATAAACCGTAATCAGAAAAATCGAGTTTATTCCCCTAAGTAATTATTAATTTTGCAACCCTAAAACTAAAGTTGTTAGCGATGAAACGAATTAAATAACAACAACAACGCAACCTTTGAGCGTAAAGGAATGAAAATAGGGCTTTTGTAATTGAGTCACAGAACTTTATTTAATATTAGATATAATAAGTATAAGATATCCAGTGAGCGCCAATACAACTGTTATAAAAGTATCGGCACTTCAAATAAATTATACATGAAAGGAGAAAGAAAAATGAAAAAGTATGTTTGTACTGTGTGCGGTTACATTTATGACCCAAAAGAGGGTGACCCAGATTCAGGGATAGTGCCGGGAACATCGTTTGAAAATATCCCAGATGATTGGTATTGCCCAATTTGTTCTGTCGGCAAAGAAGATTTTGAACCATATGATGGTTAATTAAATACAACGAGTATTTAAGAAGTTTATGATTATAATGTCATGAATATTTCGGTTATGAGAATACAAACAGCTGTAACACAAAGGCGTAAAGCCTAATGTTACAGCTGAATTGTTTTTATTTGATTTTAATAAAAGCTGACTATTGGTGCGCTTAATATTCCTACTTGATAAAGGCGGTAGCTGTCTGTCCAACCGTCGCCCTGTGAACGCCAGCTGTTCGGGCCAATCCATTTGTCGCCGTCAACACACCAATGTATAGGGCCAAAGGTGTTTGCACGGTTACCAAAAAGCTTAACATCAACAGTGTTTGTCTTTGGCACATTAGCAGTAATTTCATATGGTGCAAATGCGATTTTGCCAAGTGTTCCATCGTCTGCATAGACTCCTACAAGGCTGCCTCTATAATGGCTGACATTTACCTTCATTTTGTTAAACCCATCGGTATTAATGGGTATATGATAAACTATGTTTCCGCCGTAAAAGGGTAGCCCTTGAGATGTTATATCGCCAAAGCCAATTTCTCTTACAGGCTCGACAACAGTTTTCTCTGCGCCCATGAGTCGCACACCGAAATCGCCGAGAATATAACACCATTCAGGGTTTGCGCCTGTGTGATACGGAGCTGTTAGTTCAAGTACGTTTTTGCCATTAATTATTGAGCCGAGTGATACCTTTTTGATGGAATTATCAACATAATAGCCGATAACATCATTTTTTATCTGTTTGCCGTTGAAAACAATATTTGTTTTTTCGGCATCCTCCACTGCAAGAACAACGTTGTCAACATCAACATCGCTTTTGAACTCAAACTTTAGCCTTAAGCTATGTTCTATTTTTTCTTTCTTTTGTGTCCACGGTTGCGCAACTGCGCCCTGTCTTTTCGGATAACCTAAGCGCTCACGCAGAATATTGTCTGCTCTCAAAATTTCTTCAAGCGGAGCATATGGCTCATTGTCGAGAGCAAATTGAGCATAGTCAAGCATTAAAACGTTCGGTTCCTCAAGGGTAATAGGTACAACAGGGGGTGTCGTCTGTGCTTTATAATTTTCTTCAGCGGAGTTTGTTGCTTTGGGTACATTCATTTTATCTGAACAGGGAGATAAGCGAAATAGTACGCTGTCGTGATTATAAAAAGATTTTTCAATAATTGTTTTTTCGCCATTAATTCGGTAATCAACATTAGATGTTTTACCACACAAGGTGTCATAAATCTCAACATCCCATTTGCCCATTAGAGTTATAGCAACATTCTGCTTGACTGAATTGTCAAGCTTTGTGGGCTTTTTACCATGAGCGATAAACAACCAACGACATTCGTTGTCCTGCCGGAGTTGATATACAAGGTTGTCTGTCAGTTGGCCAGTGTCAAGCCTCATTTCAACATCACGTGTGTCCTCGAGAGCCTTGAGAGCAGAGTAGCGCTCAAAGGGAATGTTCTCACATTCGAGCATTAACAATTTTGGCAATTCACTTTCTTTTGCGTCAATATATTTCGGAGCTTCGCCCATGAATATAATTCTGCCACCACTGTTTTTGAAATCAACAAGTCTATCAAAGGTTGTGCTTCTCAATGTTTCGCAAGAGGGGACAATGACAGTGTCGTATTCCATCTCGCCAACCTTAAGCGGTGCAGAGGCTTTTTCACACTGCTCGGGTAAAAGTGATTCGCATATATAGTCAAAATCAATACCGCCCAAAAGCAACCAATGCGTGATGTTTTGGAAGTTATCGTTTATTTGGTCACGAATATCTTTTGTCTGCGATTCGGGGCCCCAGTGCAACCAATAACTTTCTATCGGGTGAATAACACCCACGCGCACAACCGCCTTGCCTCTTGTGAGTGCGGTATTAAGTCTTGAAAAATGATCTTCAATCAACGGGTATTCCTTATGCCAAGGGGCTTGATAGCTTATTGAAGCAGGGTAGTCTCTTTTTGCCTCACCTGCCATTGACATCCATGAAAGGTGAGGGACTCTTGTTGTAACCCCTAAAGCCGCCTGCCAGTCGCCCTGTATTTTATGACCTCTGAAATCAAATTGCCAACCCGTAACTCCGTAAAGCTCAGATAAAACACCAGGTCTTCCATACTGTCGTGAGGCAGATTGTGCTTGCTTTGCAGTTGAAAACTCAAATTCATCGCAAAGAATATCAATGCCCGGCAAGCCGAATGAGCGGTAAGAACGCATTGCCTCGCCGATGCAAACTGTTTGAGAGCGAAGGGATTCCTCCGCCATCATATGCCCTGTGAGCATAATTGAGTTCTCATCGCACCATTTGCCACAGTTGTCGGCAAAAGCTTGTGTAAAGCGTTCTGTAACATGGTCGTGATAATGATATCTAATTTCAGAAACTTTGCCTTCAGGCAGTTCCCAAACTAATTCAGGCAGGCAGTCAACAAGATTTTTATTGTATTCTTTCATAAAAGTGTCATTTAAATCTTCAGTCCATGGCATAACAACATCGCCGTTAGAGGTTGGGGAGTGCAGAACTTTTTTGCCTGCGAACTGTGGTTCGTCGGTGAATATTGAGGGGATAATTTTTCCGAATTCATCGCCCACAGCATTCTTGTATGCATCATATGTAATTTCAATAAATTTATCCATTGCCTCTTTTTGCAGTGTGTCAACATAGGTTTGGTTGTTGAAGCATGGGTTAGGGCTTTGCGTTTCGATATACGCATACCATTTCTTGCCACGTGCTTCATCATTTTCTTTAATTTTTTTATAGCCTGCCAAACAGTTGTTTTCATCAAGGACAACATCAAAACAGCACAGCAGATATCCATTTTCACTTCTTGATACAAAACAACCGAATTCGCCGTCGTTTTCTTCAATTTCAAAGCTGCCGTAAGGGATAGAGGTAAAGTTCAAAAGGTGTGCACGGTATTTTTCATTTTTTGTTACAAAACCGCCTGCAAACCCGGACGGCCAACGGTCCTCATCATAAAGGTGTGCAAGCATTTCTTCACTCTTTGATTTTTCAACACAGAACTTAATAAAGTCCTTATATTCTTTGCCCAAATAAGGTGTAACAAGCCCCGTTCTGGGGTGCATATGAAACCCACCAAAGCCCATTGACTTGAAAGTTTCGATTTGATCGTTTAAAAGCTCGTTCGAAAGCTCACAGTTCCAAGCCCAAAAGGGGGTGCCTCTGTATTCTGATGTTGGATTTTTAAAAAGCGACAGAGAAAGGCTTTTCTCTAAGTTTTTCTCATAAAGCATAAAAC
>DASRNM010000121.1:0-8381 GCA_035647435.1 Clostridia bacterium | reverse complement strand
ATAATATATATATCTATAATCAATGATTTTGATTACATTGTAATAACATTTCCAGTATGCTGTTGTGAAACAACAAAGATGCCTGCTATAGCAGATGAAACTAAGCTATAGTCGCCTCCGTCACAAGCATAATCGCCCGACAAATCACAAGCATAATAAGTTGCGTTCTCGATAACGAAAAAGCCCCAATCATATCCTGGCAATGTAATTCCATTGAATGCATAGTCTAATAAAGTAACATCTGTGCCGTCAACAGACCCGTCACCGTTTATGTCGCCAAAAATAACAATGAAATATGTTGCAATAACCTCTGCTTCAAATATAACCTCTACCTTTGCACCTGTACTAAACTTATTTTGTGCATTCGGGGTTAATTGCAGTGTTGCTCCACCGACTGGCTCAATATAACTTAAAAGCTCTTCCTCGGTGAAAGACATGAAAAATATATAATCACTCATGCCGTATATATATCCGTCATGCCCAACTGTTGCTGCTGTACCCTCATCAAACCGCTCAATGACTGTTGTTGTGCCTACTTTGGCTCCGACATCTGGCACAATTGAATCTATTGAAACAACAGCATCGGTGAATGTCATTGTACAGCTTGTTTTATTCATTGTGTAAACGGAATTCGAATCAGTTGGGTCTTCCATCGCCTGATAATAGAAAATATCTGTTTTGCTGCCTGGGATTGATATTGTGCCATATGTTACAGAAGCATTTTCTTTTACCTTAAGACGAAATGAAATGCAATCAGAACCCTGTGGATTATTATAACAATTAACCACGCCTGAGTCGACATTGCCTACCCACTGAACTAAAAGAGCTTTGTTTATAACACCGTCGTAACCTAAAGAACTCGTTGCATCAACTGCTTTAATACTTGAGCCGGTTGCCGTGAGCTGACCTGCAGCGGTTACATCATAGAAACTGCCGTCAAAGTCTTCTGCAACAAACTCAAAAAACGATGCCGAAAACACAATGGGCCAACGCATAGTGGTTGCATAATAATTATTGGTAATGTTTAGTTTTACTGTAATAACATCGCCATAATCTACACTTTGCTGGGTTTCTACCCTCACCTGCATAAACTCATTGCCCGCAGGTGTGCCTTCAGCAAAAGAGCTGATGGTCAATGCCCCCATGGCAAAGAGGATTGCGAGAAAGGCCGCCAATAGTCTTTTGACTTTTCTCATTAGCATTCTCCTCCTAAATTGTTAATTTCGCTTGAATACCCGTGGAGGGAAATTCCCCCCACGGGGCTGTTAATTAATTTTACATAGCCCAAAAATAATTGCTTGGATCATAGTTCTGCAATATGAATCCTTGACCCATTACAGAAGAATCCATTGCAGAGCTATCAATGACGTCAATAGAACCATCCGCATTGATGTCGCACGCCATTGAGTATGCATTGGCAATTGCAAATCCGAAACATTGTTCATACAGTGTGCCTTTTTGATTGACAACATTTACCAGCATAGAAGAGTCTAGCACATCTGTACTGCCATCGCCGTTAATATCACCAAAAAGAATAACTTCATAGGTCTCAATTATAGCGTTGCTTGAATCCCTAACTGTAACCGTTGCACCTGTACTCTCTCCGCCATTTGCATTCGGAGTTATCGCAACTGTTGCGCCGCCAGTAGGATTAAGATTGCCGCTAATCATAGGCATCCAACTGCTTAAACCATAGACAAATTTGTTGCCGTAAAAGCTCGATATTTCTTTGTTTATAACAACACTTGAACCTTCGACAACCTCTACTCCAGCTTGTGCTGCCAACTGAAGACCAGCAATTGCGTCTGCAAGATTCAGTGCCGCATCGTCAATTGTGCTTTGGCTTGACTGTGAAAGGTCTCTGCCAATTGCTATTGCAACGTTGTATGCACTATCAAAAATTCCGAATGTTTCAACTGTATAAAGTGATTCATTATTAATATAGCCTTGTGCATCTGCAATTGCGAGGTCAAGCTGTGTGTAGTTTGCAATATAGGCTAAGCCGTTTATTGCATTTGCAAGAGCTTGTGTAGCATCGTCAATTCTCTGCTGGTTATCGATTGTGTCTAGTAAATCAAGGGGCATATTAAGAGCTACGTCATAAGCAATGTCAAATGCTTCCCATGATGAGACAGTATAAAGTGATTGGGCACCAACATTTCCAGCAGCAATAAGTTGATTGTTAAACGCTGTGTAATCTGCAGAGGATACCAACCTTTTGCTCGCTTCAATAAGTTCTTCTCTAGCCTTGGTCACCTGTGACTGTCGAAGCCCTTCGGTTGTAAGAATGTTCCCTAATACTGTTGTGCCGATATCTTCTGCGACGGTTTGAGTCGCAAAATTATAGGCGTTATCAAAGTCTTCCCATGATTCTGCTGTATAGACTGCTTCATTATAATTTGCAGCATCTATTGCAGCAATTGTGTCTACGAGAGCCTCTGTGTATGCACGAACACGAATAAGTCTGCTACCATACAATTGCAACCTGTGTTCAACATATGCCATTTCAATTGCGCTGACAACCTCAGGTTCCTCTGCTTCAAGCTTGCCGATTATTGAACGTGCGGCATTTCTTTCAGGTTTGAAGCGCAGATATGTGTGTCTATAATAGTCGTCCTCACCAAAAAATCTGTAGTTTTCATCGTAGAATTCAAAAGGAACCTCGATCTCTTCATTTGTTTCGGGGTCAATTTCTATTGTGTGATTCTGTGGTGAATATGTTTCAAGGACGCTCTTAAGGCTTGAACCACCACTTGAAACTTCTCCTGCCTCAAGCTTTGCGATTGTTTCCTCAAGGGTTGTGGCGTATTGTTCATAATTATCTTCGTGTGTGGTCGGGAAAGTGAAAACGTTTCTCGGTCTATAAACAACCGAAACACCGTCTGCTATGGCATTTACATATTCATTCCATACAGCCGTACCGTTAACATTTTCAGATTGTTCTATACCAAATTCGTCAATATATGTATAGGTATAGTTGCCTGGATTGTATTGGGAAGGCTGACGATTTGCTTTGATTTCACCGCTGACCAACGAAGGCAAATCATAGTCATTGTATAAATACACGAAATGTTGCAACTGAAGATTTTCTGCCGGCCCATTCATGCTAGTTTTGCTGGCGCTGTAAGAAAATTCAGAAATATACATTCCGTCATCTGGTCTTGGGGACTCTTCCGTAACAGCAGAAGCGTCGTATGGGTTAGCGTCCCACATGCCGCCATTTCCATCTGTATCAATGGTGGCAAAGGAGTTGGGCACTATGCCCGAATTGGCTATATCATAGTCAATGTTAGAACCGCCAGGTTGTGTTATTTTAGCAGGGTAATTATGGGTGTTTCCATCCTCAACGTTTCTTCTCAGAGTAATTGAGTAATCACCAAGTTTCGACAAAGATGTGTTCTGGTTTAAGTAAGAAACCTTTTTGTAAGTCAAATAGTGATAGTTGCTAGTTGTGCTATCAATCTTAACTTCTTCTTTACCATCATCTTTATCACTTGTTACAAATGCGTATGATGTGTGGATAATCGGTGCTGGTGTCATAACTTGACCGAACTCATTCAAAACATCAAGTTTAATGGTAACGACCAATGTTTGGTTTTTTGTAGGTGTACCAGAAATGTCAAAATACATCAATTCGCCACCGTTAAGGTCAAGGTTGCCACTAATGTTGATGATTTTTTGACCATTATATGTGACAGAAACACCTGGTTGATTTGTTGTTGCGTCTAATATACGATATTTATAAAGATTGTCTCTGCCTGTTGCAAGCATCCAACCATTGACATACTTATAAGCCGTGTTAAGTCCCGATGATTGGTTGTTAATATAGAATGGTTGTGCACCGCTAATTTCACTTGGTAGGCTAACGTACGGGAAAGCGAACTCCTGCTCAGAGCTCAAATTAAGAGCCATACACAAAATTGGAATGAGCGAAGGCATCATCGTTCTAATATTAGCATTAAGGTTGTTGATAAGATTTTCAACAAGTGTGGGTAACTTTGTTTTGCTGATTAAATCCTCAAATGAATTGTATGCTGGTGTTGCAGTGTTCGGAAGAATGAAGTTTATTATGTTCTTAACATAGTTTACCAAAATATGGGTTACACTATTGTTCAAACCTTCTCCCGGGTTCGTGTTTCTTTCCAACAATTCAAATAATCCGTCAAAATTAAGATTGATTATGTTATATATAACATCATTAAAAATCAAGTCGTATAAATCATCTCTCGGTTGCCCATTTTTGAGTTGAATCCACTCTGAAGGTAATAATGAGAAGAATACTTCGTTGAGTGCGTCCCATCCTGTAGAATTTATATTGCTCAAAAATCCACCGTAATTATCAAATACCCAATCCATTGCAGCTTCCATACGGTCACCGTACTGTGAAGCGGGGTCATGCAGGGGATCGCCGTATTCCATATAAATATCGGTATGCTGCATCATAAATTTAGCCGCTACGTCACTGAGCATCAATTCCAAAGATTCTGTTTCGTTGAGCGGAAGGTTTTTATATGTTTGGTATTGCGAAGGAATTATGTCAGATACAATCACCTTTGCACTATAAACGGCCAACTCCAGAAGTGTTTCAATGTTGTTGGGAATATCAATTCCCGAATCAGAGCCGTTGACAGTGCTCCTGATAAGATATGTTATAAACTGCATATCTGTCATAGCGTCGATTTCTTGATCAGTTTTTACCTCAACAAAATCAGCGAATAATGCACTGCCGGTCATTTTAACAATTTCCTTGCCGGCTGCAACGATGTTAGACAAGAAATAGCTGTTGTTGCCATAAACCCATGCTATATCGAACTCGGCAACCTCTTCAATTACCATGCCTAGAATATCGTTTATGTTGTCAATAAATGTTTCGTTTGCTCCGTATTGACTAAAGTCAATCTCGGATATTTCAAAATTAATGTTTATTAAATCGGCATATTCATTAAGGTTGGATTCGTCACCCTCCGGGAATTCCGGTGAATAAACGACGCCACACATTTGCCGAACATACGCTTTAACCTTTGTGTTAAAAAGATCTACACCCATTTCGTTCCAGAAAATTCTGAAGCCCTCTTCAATCAAATCATAGAAACTCTGGCCGTCAAGGTCAATATGGCCGCTGAGCTCTGGGAAGAAGCCGTCATACTCCCCTGTTTCGGGGTCAATCTCACCAACAAGCAAAAAATCAATAATGTTTTGAAGCATTGTGTCAACAGTTTCAGTGATTTGTTCAGGAACCACCTGACCAGGATAAGCTTTTTTATAAAGCATTTCTTTAATCATCTGTTGAAGGTCAAGATCAATATCAACGAAGTTACCTATCATACCAAGATTAAGAGTATTGTTTGCAGCCTTTTTTAAAATTGCACTGTTATCAGCCAAAAACTGAAAAAGGCAATATAAAACATGAATATCTGCAACGCCTGCTGCGTCCCTAGGCTTCCAATCATTTACCAATGCAGATAAGTTAAGATTTTTAACATCTCCGCCAACAAGACCCAACAAAGGCTGAACAGAACCCCAAAGGTCAATTATACTTGCCCTTGTTTTGTCAATTGACGAGGCATCGATTGTCAATGTTGCAAGGCCACCAAGGTCAAAAGACTCAACAATGTTCTCCTTTGCAAGCATACGATCTAACTCATCAAGGAGCATCGTTCCGTACTGGTTAGTGGTCAGCACAGGTTGGTCTATAGCGTTATAGTTTGAAATGCCGCTATCTTTGTATTGATAACGAACTGCTTCAACGCCAACTGACATAACTGAAAACAACATAGTCATCGCCAATAAAGCGCTTAGAATTTTTTTTGCTTTTTTCACTTGTTTAGCACCTCCATAAAATCCGGTTTTTTTGTTTTGTATTGTAATTTGTTTGCATGCTTAGTCTATACATCAAATCAAAGCATATGGTACCACTTGTTGAAAAAGATTTTTGCCCCCCTTTTTTTCTTATAAGGTTTGAATTCAGAGCTAATCTAAAGTCAAGAATATCAATGGTGTTCCTTCTGTTTTTGCACTATAACAATAAGATTTCAGCAAAATCAACTCAAAACACCATCTTAAGGATAGTACAAATATACCGCACTGTGCTATTTTTGTCAATGTATTTTAATCTACCAGCAAATATTTGGTTATAATGTACACTTTCAAAGATAAAAATTGTTCACTTTGTTAGCCCGTCTCTTATTGCCCTTGATAGTAATTATTATATGATATATTATTTGCAAATTGTGTCGAATATATTTTATCGTATATTATATAGAATTTATATAGAAAAACAGAAATAATCAAAAGATATCGCTGTAAAGCACAATCTCTTTACAGCGATTTGGTGTAAATCATCATTTTTATAAGCTATATTTCTAAACAAAAACACAGTAATGGTTTTTTCCATCAAGAGGAATGTAGTCTGCATTCTTGCCGTCGACAGACAGTTTCCCCTCCTGTGCATTGCTAATATCTATTGATATCTCAGCGTTTTCATGGAATATTTGAATTTTAACCTTGTCCCATTGTCTTGGCAGGTTGGGGTCAACAAATAGTTTATTATCCTTTTGCTTAATGCCCAAAAGCTCCTCAAAAACAGCCCTGTAATACCATGCCGCAGAACCGGTGTAAAGGCTCCAGCCTGCACGACCTTCAATTCCCTTCGCTGACGAAACATCACCCGCCAAAGCGTACGGCTCTGCCCTGTACCGGTCAAAATTTGACGAATCCTTCATAATTTCTGCCGGATTAATTAATTTGAGCAGTTCATACCCTTTTGTCGCTTCACCTGCACGAATTAATGCCATGCAAAGCCAGATTGCCGCATGAGTATATTGACCACCGTTTTCTCTTATGCCTTTCGGATAAGCTGTGATATAGCCTGCATCCATACCTTTGCCCGAAAATGGTTCTTTCAACAGCTTTATTATTCGATGCTCTTTATCGACCAATTCTCTAACGGCGGTTTCAAGTGCTAACTTTCGGCGTTCTAAATCGGGCATATCCGATAAAGTCGCAAATGATTGCGCTATGCTATCAATGGCACATTCTTCACCCTTTGTTTCATCTTCAAATGCACCGCCCATAGGCGTTGCGTCATCATAAAATGCCCTAACATATCTGTCGCCTCTCCATGCATGTTTGTCAATAGCCTGGGTTAGCTGTGCTCTTGTTTCGTTATATCTTTTCGCTCTGGGCTCGTCATTCATTATGGCGCAAAGCTTAATTGTTTTTTCGAGCACCATTAGCATAAATTGAGCCAACCATACACTTTCGCCCCTACCCTTTCTTCCAACTTTATTGAAACCGTCATTCCAATCACCGCCGCCGATTAATGGCAAACCATGCTCACCGAAATTTAAGGATTTATCGACCGCCCTTACGCAATGCTCATATACTGAGCCCTTCACATCTGAACTTCCAGGGTGGAAATATCTTTCATCCTCATTTTCACGCAATTCATCGCCTTGAATATAAGGTGCCATGATCTTTAAAAGCTCCGTGTCGCCTGTTTTTTCAATATATTCACCCGTAAAGTAAGGAAGCCACAATAAATCATCGCTATACCTTGTGCGAACGCCCCTCAAGCCACCTGCCCGTTTAGGCATTCTGTGCCACCAGTGCAACACATCGCCCTGCTCAAACTGAACGCTACAACATCTTATTATATGACACCGCATCAAATTCGGATTAGTTAAAACTAAGGCTGAAATATCCTGAATTTGATCTCGAAATCCCCACGCACCGCCGCATTGGTAAAAACCCGCCCTGCCAAAGAATCTGCTTTTCAGTATTTGCGTCGGTAGCCATGTGTTAAACATGTGATTTAACGACTTATCTGGTGTTGATATGCTAATTGAATTTTTTCTTTCATCCATGGAGGAATGCTCTGTCATTAATTCGGCCGCTCGTTGATTGACAGCCCATGAGAGAGAAAAATTAAGCTCAATTTCATCACCTTCATCTATGCTAATATTCTTACCTACAGCTGCACAGGGATTTGAAAGGGGCAACACTTTTTCAGATTGCCAGTAACCCGACAAAAACGCAACACGATCATAACACACAAAGTCGCAACCGCCCTTTAAAGAAAGGGCACAATAGCCTCTCAAATCGCTCCACGATGATGTCATAACAATCCCCTCGGGTATCGTCTGACCTTCTATCAGCCTAGACAATGACGAGTTCACACCCAAAACAGGTTCACAATAATATGCAAGTTTTGCTTTAACAGTTTTATCTGTCTTGTTTTTTATTTTCACTCTGCAAAGCTTCGCCATACCTTTTTCAGGCACCGCAACATTTACTTCAAATTTAAGCTCATTAATCTCGCCGTACCAACTTGCGTACTGGCTTGTAAATTTCACACCGGAGCCAAATATTAAATCATAATA
>DASRNM010000120.1:0-29306 GCA_035647435.1 Clostridia bacterium | reverse complement strand
CCTCACCGTTAACCTTAACCAATCCGTCTGTTATAACCAACTTCGCATGCCCTCCTGTTTGAACAGCATCGCAAAGCTTTAAAAATGAGTCAAGCTTAATAAAATCCGTGTCAATGGATATCTTTTTTATCGGCTTTTTTTTTATATGCGCTTTAATTCTAATTTTCATTCTTCAACCTCACAGGCAAAACTAAATATAAAAATTTGTCGCCGCTTGGCGGTAAAATCAAAATAGGTGAAATCGGGCCGTTGAGCTTCATTTTAATTTCATCTGTGTCACAAACTTTCAACGCATCTGTTAAAAACTTGTTGTTGAAACCGATTATTACGGGCTCACCTTCAACTTCACAGTTGATTTTATCTTTTGCCGTTCCTAAAGAAGTTATGCTCGAACTCCTAATTGAATTATTATCTATTTCACATCTTATCGGGCTTTTAATTTTATCGGTAATTATAAGTGATGTTCTTTCTATGCTCTCAATAAAACCACGAACATTAACCTTAAGGTTTGTTTGTGTTGTTATAGGTATCGCTGTTTTATAGTTTAAAAATTCCCCATCAAGCAGTCTAGAAATAATATTATAATTGCCTATTTCAAAAACAATATGTCTTTTGCCAACACCTAAGGCAACAACTCCTGAGTCATCGTCGAGAAGCTTTATAACCTCCGACAAAGTCTTTGCAGGCACAACAAAACTTAAATCCTCGCCTGAATAATCAATTACTTCATTTCTTATTGCAAGCCTAAATCCGTCAACAGCAATAAGCTTTATAAGCTTTTCACTTATTTCAAATTTGATTCCTGTATGTACAATTTTACTGTCATTCACCGCAACAGCAAAAATTGTTTGCCTGACCATGTCTTTTAACACACCCTGTTCCAAAACAACAGGAAATCCTCCCGTAACCGACGGAAGCTCAGGGTATTCATTTGCTGGCATACCCATAATTTCAAAACGGGCTTCACCGCTCTTTATTATAGCAACATATCTTTCATCACACTCAAAGCTGACATTTTCATCAGGCAAGCGTCTCAAAATATCACAGAGCACTCTTGCATTGATTATTATTGAGCCACCTTCTTCTGTTTTTGCACTGATTGAGGTGTTAATGCCCAATTCAAGGTCATAGCCCGTCAATATTATTTCATTGCCGAGTGCTTTTATTAATATTCCCTCAACAGCGGGGATTGAGGTTTTTGTTGAAACCGCCCTTTGTACATTTTGGCAAGCTTCTGATAGAACTGTTGTGTTACAAACAAATTTCATTTTCATCCCCCTTAACAGATAAATAATATATATATTAATAGTAGTAGTAGTAGGCCCTGTTGAAATTTGGGAAAACTCGCGCTTCCATTATGTGTCAACAGAAAATCAAAAATTTGGCTCTTAATAACGTTATGAAAGAATACAGGTTTTAAACACCCTAAAAAAGTTGGAGTTGATAATGTGGAAAACTCTGTGTTTAAAACTAAAGAAAATATGGAAAACTCAAAGTAGTTTTCTGCCCTCAATTGCCCTCGAAAGGGTAACCTCATCTGCATATTCAAGGTCCCCACCAACGGGGATACCATAGGCGAGTCTCGAAACTGCAATGCCAAGTGGTTTTATTAACCGTGATATATACATAGCGGTAGCCTCACCTTCAACGGTGGGGTTTGTTGCCATAATAATCTCTTTTACATCTTCATTTGAAAGGCGGGCAATGAGCTCTTTTACGGTCAAATTTTCAGGGCCGATACCGTTTAAAGGCGAAATAACACCGTGAAGAACATGATACAGGCCTTTGTATTCATGTGTTTTTTCAACAGCAAAAACATCTCTCACATCTTCAACAACGCAAATAATTGAGTTGTCCCTTGAAGGGTTTGAACAAACTGTGCAGACATCCTTATCAGTTAAAGTGCAACAAACACCGCAACGATGAATTTTCTCGTGTGCATCTAAAATAGTTTGTGCAAAGGTTTGCGCATTTTTTTTATTCATATCAAGAATATAAAAAGCGATGCGCTGTGCTCCTTTTCGGCCTATGCCCGGCATTCGTTCAAATTGTTCTATAAGTTTTGAAAGAGGTGCTATTTTTTGTTCCATACTTAAAACAGTCCCGGTATAGAGAGACCGCCCTTAGCATCTTGCATGCCTTTTTCCATTGCTTCATTTGCTTTTCTGATTGCTTCATTGATTGAAGCTATAATAAGGTCCTGAAGCATTTCAACATCTTCGGGGTCAATAACTTCAGGTTGCATTTTGATTGAGATAATTTCGTGCTTGCCATTAACTGTTACATCAACAGCGCCCCCTCCTGCAGAAGCACTAAACTCCGAGGCTTCAATTTCTTCGGTTATGCGAACAATGTTTTCTTGCATATCCTGAATTTGCTTCATCATATTTCCGCCGCCCTGAGGAGCTCCGGGTATTCTTGCTTTCATAATTTATTCCTCCTGATTGTTGTTAAAATTATTAATTTTATTTATTAGATTAGATAAAGGGTCATTAGATGGCTTTTCAGTGTTTTCTTCAGTTTTATAAATGCCGAGTCTATATTTTTTACCTGTTATTTTGAAAATTGCCTCTTTTAAGGCGTTTGCATGAGAACTAATTTTTACAAACTGCTCAAAAACAGGGTTGTTAGATTTTATTAGAATAAAGTTACCTCTTATAAAGGCGGAAGAACCTGATAAAACACCGACAAGGGGTTTATTATATTCATTTAGTGCGACAATTGTTTCGGGCCAAAGTGAAAAAGGAATATCGTCGCCTTGGGTTTCATTGTTTTTATTTTCATCATTTTGAACACTTTTTTCTTCATGCTTAGGTTCATATTGTGGCGAATCAGGTTTTTCATTTTTTGTTTCAACAGGCATCTTTTTCTCTGTTTGTTGAGGCATATTGTTTTGTGTTTGAAATGTTTTTTCTTTATTGTTTGTGCTCTCAATTACACCGCCGTGTTTTATTGCGGATTCGAGTGCTTCAATTCTATTAAAAAGTGCAGAAGTGTCGGCATCATCAGAACAGAGTCTTATAACCGCCATTTCTGCCTCAATTCTCTTTTCAAGGCTCTTTTTAATGTTTGACAAAGCTGTTTGCAAAACAGAAAGAGAATATAAAATTCTTTCAAGTTTAAACTTTTTGCTTTGTTCTAAGTAGAGTTCAATCTCCTGTGTGGTGCAGATTATTAAAGAAGCGGGGTTTTTAACCGTTTTTGCAATCATAAGGTTTCTAAAATGGTTTATGAGCTCAGAACAGAGCCTTTCGACATCAAAAGAATTGTTGTGAAAATCGTTTAGAAGCTCGAGAGCTTTTGAAGTTTGATTTTCACAAATATAATCAATAAACTTAAAAACATAGTCTCTATTTGCAATGCCAACGCATTCGCTTACTGATTCAGAGGTTATTTTTGTGCCATTCGAAAAGCATCTGTCAAGAATGGAGAGCGCATCTCTCAACGCACCGTCAGCAATTCTTGAAATCAAAACAGCTGCGTCTTCGTCAATTTCCATCCCTTCTTTTTCGGCAACGAATTCAAGCCTTTTTGCCATATCATCTTGAGGGATTCGACGAAAATCAAAGCGTTGACAACGAGAAAGGATAGTTGAAGGTAGCTTATGGACCTCTGTTGTTGCCAATATGAATAAAACATGTGAGGGAGGTTCTTCAAGCGTTTTCAAAAGTGCGTTGAACGCACCAATTGATAGCATATGAACCTCATCGATAATATAAACCCTGTATTTTGCTTTAACAGGTGTATAGTTTGCTTCTTCTCTTAAATCACGAATGTTGTCAACACCGTTGTTTGAAGCGGCGTCAATTTCAATAACATCCATAATCGAACCGTCGTCAATCCCTTTGCAAATTTCACACTCATTGCAAGGGTTTCCTTTGACGGGAGCAAGGCAATTAACGGCCTTTGCAAGAATTTTTGCGCAAGAGGTTTTGCCTGTACCCCTTGAACCTGTGAAAAGGTAGGCATGAGAGAGTTTCCCCGACTCTAATTCATTTGAGAGAGTTGAGGTAATATGAGGTTGACCGACGACCTGCAAAAATGTTTGCGGTCGCCATTTTCTGTACAGCACTTGGTACAAAGCAATACCTCCGCAACGGTATAAAAATAACAACCTTTGACTTGGTCATATGGCGTGCAGGCGGACTGTGGCGCACAGTGCGTTCCGCTTAATGCTGCTCGGTTCCCCGCCTGACATGGTTCACGGTGCCCTGTCGCACAGGACCCACACGCCACATGACCAAAACAAAGCCTGTTTTCATAACAAAGATATTATAGTATATATAAATAATAATTGCAAGCACATTTTTGTTGAAAAACAAGGGATAAAAACTATTTGGGCTTTCTTTGTTGACGGATATTGTTATTTTTGATAGACTAAATTATACTCTTGAGGTTATCTTAATTATTATCTCTAGGAGGGTTATTATGTCAACATTTTTTAAGAATTTTAAGTATTTTTCAAAGTTGCCATTTATTTTTACTCTAATAATCAGTATTGTTGTTGGAACTTTTTCTGCTTTAACAGGTGCGATAGATTTGATGTCTGAGCACAAGCGCCACCCCCATGTCAGCTGCGAGAGGGTTTTATTTTTAGGCGCATTTGCCCGCTCTCAGGGGATTACAACAGACGGCGAGAGTTACTATTTCAGCTCAAAGTGTTCTTTGATTAAAACCGAGCTTGACGGCGTTACAAGACTTAGCCTCAACGCCAACGCAATACCCCGTGAGCTTAAAGATGAATACGGCAGCAAACATATAGGTGGCATAAGCTATTATGACGGCAAAATATATGTTGCAATTGAAGATAGTAAGGTTTGGAACCATCCGATAATTGCCTTGTATGATGCAAATACGCTCGACTATACAGGTGAATACTATGAGCTGCCTGCAGAAAACCATGAAAAGGGCTTGCCGTGGGTTGCGGTTGATGCACAAAATGGGTGTGTTTATACAGCGCCGAGGGACCACTCACCGTGCCTTATTGTTTACAGCCTTGAAAACATGGAGTTTATAAAAGAAATAGACCTTTCAGAGCGTATACATAAAATTCAGGGCGGAGAAGTGCATGGCGGGTATTTATACACCGCAACAGACGATGAAACACAGGCAGTTTTCAAGACAAATGTTAAAACAGGCGAAACAGTAAAGCTGTTTGACAGAAATTTGACATCAGGCAGTGAAGGCGAAGGGCTTACAATTTTTTTGACTCAGGACGGTTCGTTTATCCATACCCTTGATATGGGGCCACTTTTTATTAACGCAAACATAAGGCATTATAAAGAAATCGCAAATTGACCTAACGGAGGAAAAAATGGATAGATTTGCATTATATTTTCACAGCGGCAGTTCTAATCACGGTTGTGAGGCACTTGTTCGTTCAACAAGCGCCATGATTAAGGAAAAGAACAAGGATGTAAACATAAAACTTTATACTTTCAATAAAGATGAAGACGTTGCTGCCGATATTTCTGAGCTTGACGAAATTGAGCAATTCAGATTTAACGAAGGTATACGAATCCCAAAAATATCTTATAAAAGACTAAAGCTTGCCTTGCTTTCAAGAAAATCTCAGGTGCGGGCTGATGAGTATTTTTATTCGCTTTCTTGTAAGAATAAAACGCTCAAGGAGAATGATGTTTATCTTTCTATTGGTGGCGACAACTATTGCTACGGTGATGTTAGCCCCATAATAGCACTGAACAAGGAGTTGAAAAAACTCAATAAAAAAATTGTGCTTTGGGGTTGCTCGATAGGGCAAGAGGATATAACACCTCAAAAAAGCGAAGATCTAAAAAATTATGACCTTATCACTGCAAGAGAAAGTATCACATACAACAATTTGAAAAACTTAGGGCTTGAAAAAAATATAAAGCTTTGTGCTGACCCTGCTTTTGTTATGAATACAGAGTTCTTGCCTTTGCCTAAAGGGTTTGCTCAAAACAATACAATCGGAGTCAACATCAGCCCATTGATAACGAATTTTGAAAGTTCAGAAAATAAGGGCGTGGGAATACGCAGCGTTAAGAAGCTCATAGAATATATTATTGAAAACACTGATTATCAAATTGCATTGATTCCCCATGTTTTAAGTGAGCACAGCAATGATTATATTCCTCTCTCCGAGCTATACGAGGAGTATAAACACACAGGCAGAATGGTGCTGATTTCATCGCAACTCAACGCAATGCAAATTAAAGGCTATATCGCAAGATGCAGAGCTTTTGTTGGTGCAAGAACACACGCAACGATTGCGGCATATTCTTCAAATGTTCCGACTCTGGTTTTAGGTTACAGCGTAAAGTCAAAGGGAATCGCTAAGGATATCTTCGGGAGCGAAGAGGGGTTAGTTTTACCTATTCAAGAATTGACAGATGACTGCAAATTGACAAATTGTTTTAAAGAGATATTACAAAACGAGGAGGCTCACAGGCAAAAGCTCAGCGAGGTTATGCCAAAATATAAATTGCGTGCGAAAAGTGCCGTTGACTACCTTTTTGATATATTGTGAGGGAGGGGCAGAAGTGCCTAAGGTTAGTGTTATTGTGCCTGTTTACAAGGCTGAAGAATACCTTCCGAGGTGTATTGAATCCATACTTGCTCAAACATTGAAGGATATTGAAATATTAATCGTTGACGACGGTTCGCCTGACGATTGCCCAAAAATATGCGACAAATATGAAAAAAGAGATAAGCGTATAAGAGTTATTCATAAGCAAAACGGAGGCTCAAGCGATGCAAGAAACACAGGGATTTTAGTCGCAAAGGGCGAATACATTGCTTTTATCGACAGTGACGATGCAATTCATGAGAAAATGCTAGAAACTCTTTACAAAAAAGCAAAAGAAACCGACGCAGACCTTTCATCGTGCAAAATAGTTGAATTTACTAATGGGGAGCCCCAACCGTCCTCGACGGATTTTGAAAGCGCTATTATCGATTTGGGTAAATTAGGGTTGTTAAAATATGTTGCAAGTCAGAAAAATGCAACAGGCAAGCCTTTTATGTTATCAGTTTGCAACGCTATTTTTAAAAAGAAGAATATTAAAAACAGTGGTCTGCTTTTCACCGACACTGACATTGTTCTTGCAGAGGATATACTTTTTCTCCTCTCTTTTTTATCTGTCTCAAAAAGAGTTTGCAGAACAAACGAAGATTATTACTTTCATTACATAAGAGAGCATTCCTTAACTCAAGAAAACGACGCAAACGATTATATTCAAAGGTTGGTAATACTTACAGCGTATCTTGAAAAATTTTTAAAAGAGAATAAACGATTGCATAAGGCAAAATCAGAGCTTGATTGCCTGCTGTGGACATTTATTAAAATAGCCTGCGAAAGATACAAAGGTGACACCGAAAGAATTTTTAGCGACTTCAACTCCATTGACGAATACAAGCGATACTTTAAGAAAGCTATGTTGCGCCTTGCGTTTGGCAGGTCGGGAACAACCTATTGCAAGCACTTCAACATCAGGGGCAAAGGGGAATTTCTTTTCAGGTCAATTGCTTACAGCTTATATAAAGAGGACTACGAAAGAGCGATTTTCGAGCACTTCAATGTGAGCGAAGATTAAAAGGGTTTTAAAAATATAAAGGGGTGAGAGTAAATGATTAAAGTTAGTTTTATTGTGCCAGTTTACAAGGTTGAGGAATACATAAGAGAATGTATTGACTCCATTCTTAATCAAACCTTGCAGGAATTCGAGGTTATACTTGTTGATGACGGCTCGCCCGACAATTGCCCCGAAATCTGTGATGAGTATGCAAAAAAAGATGAAAGAATAAAGGTTATTCACAAGGAAAATGGGGGGCTTTCACAAGCGAGAAACTTTGGAATGAGAGCTGCGCAAGGTGAATATATAATTTTTGTTGACAGCGATGATTATTTGCTGAAAGACTTTGCAAAAAGGCTTTATGACGCAATAGTTGAATACGATGCAGACATTGTCCAGTGTGGGTATACAGAATGCACTCAAACAGGTGAAGAAATAAAAAAAGTGAAAACCTTGTTGCCTTTGAATACAGTTATTGAAGGTAAAAAGATTTGCGAACAGTTTGAGCAAATGCATATAAAACTTTTTGCAATTTATTGCTGGAGGAACATATATAAAAAAGACTTTTTATTGGGTAATGATATCTTTTTTAATGAAAACGTAAAAATAGGAGAAGACGCTGTTTTCAACACACAGGCTTTTTTATTAGCAAAAAGAATTGCGGCAATAGAAAGCGTTTCATATTTCTACCGTTTAAGAGAAGAAAGCATTATGCGTGAAAAGTTTAAATCTGATTACTGTAAAAAGCTCAACTATCAATGGTCAAAAAAGAGAGAAGAATACAAAAAGTATTGCGAAAGCCCATCACCACTTTATTACAATGACATTGCAAGGTATTGTTTAGTTACACTTTTGCCCACAATGCTCAAAAACATATATAAGAACGATGTGGAAAACAAGTATGCCGCCGCAAAAGAGATATATTTGAGCAACATGATAAGGGTTTCGCTTAAAGAGTTTGACATCACTGTTATTCGCTCAAAATCGCTTGACTGGGTTTTGCTCTTGATGATCAAGCATAGGCTTTGGTTTTTTGCACATCTCATCTGCAAACATGTATTGTTTTAATACAACCCCTATATTTCAAAAAACATCGAAATATAGGGGTTTTTAAATTATTATTATGTAAGTTTTTGTTGCTTTTCAAGATACAGGAACTCCGACTGTCCCACTCGAATACACTTACTTCGGGAGGGATAATTATGCAGAGCAGCAAGATTCGTTTCTTTTTAGGTGCAAATACGCCACAGGGATTCTATTCACTGTTCGACGAACTTTATTCGCCAAAGGACGGCTGGGATTTATACATAATCAAGGGAGGGGCGGGGACGGGAAAGTCTACCCTCCTCAAAAGTGTGGCAGTCAGGTTTGAAAAGGAAGGCTATAATACACAGAGGATATGTTGTTCGTCTGACCCATCTTCTCTTGATGCAGTTATAGTAGAAGAACTTAAAGTGAGCATTGCTGACGGAAATCCACCGCATGTTCTTGAGCCGAAATACCCGGGTGCGGTCGAAGAAATAATAAACCTCGGCAAATGTTGGAATTCGCAGGCATTAAAGGACAACGCGGAACAGATCATTGACTTAATTGAGAAGAATTCTGCCGGACACAAAAGATGCATAAGGTTTTTGGAAGCTGCCGCCTCTTTAAAAGGGGATATTAGAAGGATAGCTAACGCTCACACCGACGAAGAAAAAATTGACCGCTATGCCTCCCGCCTTGCGTCGAGGGAGTTTGGCTCAGCAAGAGGGAGGATAGGCAGGGAAAAGCTACGCTTTTTGAGTGCGGTAACACCCATAGGTATTGACACGTTTTACGATACGATTGAAGAGATGTGTGAGAATATTTTGGTTTTAGAAGACGAATATTCAGCAGTTTCGGTGCTACTTGTTGAGCGGTTGAGAAGCTATGCTTTGGCACTCGGCCTCGATGTCATCAGTTGCCCGTGCCCGTTAACTCCCACGCTCGGAGCGGAGCATATAATTATTCCCGAAATAGGCTATGCCATGTTTACTTCAAACAGTTATCATGAAAACCAATTCATTAACTCAAAAACGATTCATGCTACAAGATTTATGGACACGGGCGGGCTTAAAGAAAGCCGCCATCGGATTGCCTTTAACAGAAAAACTCAAAACGAGCTTGTTAGCGAGGCGATAGAGGCGCTCATAACAGCAAAGCGTACTCATGATGACCTTGAAAAAATATACATTTCTGCGATGGATTTTGGAAAGGTTGAAGAAATAAAAGATTGCTTAATTGAGAAAATCCTTGAGAAGAGTGTGGATAAATAATTAACATATACAAAGGAATATCTGCTAAAAGATAGCAATCAGAGAATTGATTGGGGCAAAAAAATAAGCCTCCCTTAAATAAGGGGGGCACAGCTTAGTGGCTTAACTTTAAGAAAGACAGCAAACCAAATTATTCGCCATGTGTTTGTCGTTTATTTTTAAAATAAAGCTCAATTAACAATTAAATCTATAATTTTAATTAAGCCATAAATCAAAGGATTGTGTAAAACATATATAATCAAAGCGTTTCGACCTACAAATGCAAAAAACCCAACCCTTGTCTTATATGACCATTCTGGTAACGTACCATTTACAATGTTTATGCCCAAAAACGTGCCAGTAATAAAAATAAAAAAGTATGGAAATAACGGGAAATAATCTGCAGAAAAAAAGGTGCTATTAAAAAAACCAAAGGGAAACAAAAAAGAAGTGTTATAAAGGTATTCGGGGAGATTAATTTTAAAGATATTAAACAAACCTATATATCCCTGTGTAACATTATAGGTCAAAAGATAAAGTACCATGCTTATAAGCACACCTGTTTCGGGCTTGATTTTGTCAAGTAACGGGCGAAGTAGGGCAAAAAGCAGCATACAAATTGAAAGCAAGTGCAAAATGCCAAAATAGATTTTTGCGCTCTCTATGCCGGCAAGTGGTAAAACATAAACAGTAACACCGGAAAAAGCTAAGGCAATCAAAAAAAGTTTTGAGCCTCTTTTAAAATTACTTTTTGAGAGCCTTGAAGAAATGCCCGAAATTATAATAAATAATGCGGCGAAAATCGGTTGTAGCGGCATAAAAAATGTTAAAAGTTTGCTACCGAAGTCAAAATGAAAAAGCTCGCTAAGCTGAAAGAAAAGATGATAAAAAACCATACAAAAAACAGCAATACCCCGCAGTTCATCCATAATGATGATTCTGCGGGAAGAAATTTTATTGTTTGGTTTTTCAGATATTGTTCCCATTATTAATCCTCAAGCAACAGAACCATAACGGCCTTTTGCACGTGAAGTCTGTTTTCTGCTTCGTCGAAAATTTCATTTGCATGTTCTTCAAAAACTTTTGCGGTTATCTCCTCATCCCTGTGGGCAGGTAGACAGTGCTGAACAATGCAGTCAGGTTTTGCATATGACATTAGCTCGTCGTTAACCTGATATATGCCGGCGAACGCTTTGTTACGATTGCTCAATTCTCCCTCCTGACCCATTGATGCCCAAACGTCGGTTAAGATAACGTCGGCGTTTTTGGCGGCGTTTTTAGGGTCGGTTGAAAGAGAAAATTTATCTCCGTAGGCTTTTGCAAAATCAAGCACCTGATTGTCGGGCCCATAGCCTTTCGGGCAAGCGATTCTAACATTCATGCCCGTTTTTAATCCGCCGACAATAAGGGAATTTGCCATATTGTTTCCGTCGCCTATGTAGCACAGGTTTATGCCCTCAAGATGGCCCTTGTATTCTCTGATTGTCATTAAATCAGCAAGAACTTGGCACGGGTGAAACAAATCGGTTAAACCGTTTATAATAGGTATTGAGCCATAAACAGCAAGGGCTTCAACCTCACTTTGGTCAAAGGTTCTCATCATTACCCCATCAAGATATCTTGATAAAACACGGGCGGTGTCCTCAACAGGCTCGCCCCTGTGAATCTGCATATCGGTGGCGTTGAGGTACAAAGGGTATGCACCTAACTGAAAAGCACCCGTCTCGAAAGATGTTCTAGTTCTTGTTGAAGATTTTTGAAAAATTAGGCCAATGCTTTTGCCCTCAAGCCTTTTATGTGATATGCCGTGCTTTTTTTCATATTTTAGCTTGTCGGCAAGGTCAAGTATTTGTATTATTTCTTCGCCGTCCAAATCAAGCAGTTTAAGCAGGTGTTTCATTTAGGGTTCCTCCAACTGTTAAAGCATACCTCTTTTTTTAACACAGTTTTCGAGCGATATGCTATCATAAATATTGTTATCAAAAAGCTCACAGACCTTTTTATACTCCTCCAAAGGGAGTGTTTCAAGAGTCAACCCTTTTTCAAGGCAAAGGGCAACAAGTTCGCCAGTTGCTTTGTATGCATCCCTGAAAGGTAAGCCTTTGCCAACAAGATAGTCGGCGCAATCAGTGGCATTTATAAACCCGCCTGCAGCGGCAGTTCTCATGTTTTTTGGCAAAACACGCATTGTGTCAACCATCGGCACGAAAGCACCCAAGCAAAGCTTAACGGTATCAAAGGCATCAAAGATAGAGTCTTTATCCTCTTGCATATCTTTGTTATATGCAAGAGCGAGCCCTTTCATGACAGTTAAAAGCGCCATAAGGTCGCCAAAAACTCTGCCTGATTTACCCCTGACAAGCTCTGCTATGTCGGGGTTCTTCTTTTGAGGCATTATGCTTGAGCCTGTTGAAAAGGCGTCATCAAGTTCAACAAATTTAAACTCCCACGAGCACCAAAGAATAATTTCTTCACTCAAGCGTGAAAGGTGCACCATAACAAGCGAAAGCGCACACGCAAGCTCAATGCAAAAATCTCTGTCTGCAACTCCATCAAGAGTGCTCTTTGAGTATGAATCAAAGCCTAAAAGATTTGCTGTCATTTGCCTGTCGATGGGATAGCTTGTGCCTGCAAGCGCTCCACTGCCCAAAGGGGATACATTCATGCGCACCTTTGCATCTTCAAGCCTTGATAAGTCCCTTTTGAACATTTCAACATATGCAAGCAAATGATATTTAAAGGTAATCGGTTGTGCCCTTTGTAAGTGCGTGTAGCCGGGCATAATCGCATTTTTGTATTCTTCGCCCTTTTTTTCAAGGACGGATATAAGCTCGTTTAATTGCTCAGAAACCTTGACGCACTCTTTTCTAAGGTACATCCTCAAATCCAAAGCGACTTGGTCGTTACGGCTTCGCCCCGTATGAAGACGCTTGCCCGCATCACCTACACGGGCGGTTAAGGTTGCCTCAATGAAGGTGTGAATGTCCTCTGCGTTAGGGTCAATTAATAATTCACCGCTTATTATTTCCGCCTTGATTTTTTCAAGCTCGTCAATAATGGTCTGGCAGTCATTTTCGCTGATTATGCCCTTTTCACCGAGCATAGATGCATGTGCGATTGAGCCGTCAATATCTTCACAAAACATTCTGCTATCAGTCAAAATAGAGGAGTTGAAATCATTTGTTTTTTTGTCAACCTCTTTTAAAAAGCGCCCTGTCCAAAGTTTCATTTACTCACCTTTTCTTTGTGCATCAAGAATTGCTTTAACAGTTATCGGTAAACCGAACAGGTTAATAAACCCTGCGGAATCGTTTTGGTCATAAACATCGTCTTCATCAAACGTTGCGAAAGCTTCACTGTAAAGCGAATAGGGGGAAGTTACGCCTGCATTGATGATGTTGCCCTTATAAAGCTTGAAGCGCACCTCACCTGTAACAGTTTCTTGTGTTTTGTCAACAAAAGCAGAGAGAGCCTCACGCAAGGGAGTGAACCATTTCCCAAAATAAACAAGCTCTGCAAACTGGTTTGAAACAAGCTCTTTATAATGCTGAGTGTCTCTGTCGAGAGTGATTGTTTCAAGCACCTGATGTGCTCTGTAAAGAATTGCTCCTCCGGGGTTTTCATAAACTCCCCTTGATTTCATCCCCACAAGCCTGTTTTCAACCAAATCGTCAAGCCCTATGCCGTTTTTGCCGCCGACATCGTTAAGATATTCGACAAGCTCAACTGCACCGAGCTTTTTGCCGTCAACCTCACAGGGAATACCCTTTTCAAACTTGATTGTGACATAGGTAGGCTTATCGGGAGCTTGCTCCGGAGAAACTCCGAGCTCAAGGAAGCCCTCTTTATCGTACTGTGGTTCATTCGCCGGGTCTTCAAGGTCAAGGCCCTCATGCGAAAGATGCCACAAATTTTTATCCTTAGAATAGTTCGTTTCACGGTTAATTTTAAGAGGAATATTTCTAGCGTGCGCATATTGAATTGCCTCTTCACGAGACTTAATGTCCCAAATACGCCAAGGTGCAATGATCTGCATTTCGGGTGCAAAAGCTTTGATTGTTAGTTCAAATCTGACTTGATCGTTGCCCTTACCAGTGCAACCGTGGCAAATTGCGTCTGCGCCCTCCGCTTTTGCAATTTCTACAATCCTCTTTGCAATAATCGGCCTTGCAAACGCTGTGCCTAAAAGGTAATCACTTTCATACTTTGCGCCTGCCTTGAGAGTTGGGAAAATAAAATCCTCAACAAATGCTTTTTTCAGGTCTTCAATATAAAGCTTTGACGCCCCTGTTTTAATTGCCTTCTCTTCAAGCCCCTCAAGTTCTGTGCCTTGACCGACATCGCCCGAAACTGCGATAACTTCACAATTATCATAGTTTTCTTTGAGCCAAGGAATAATGATTGAGGTATCTAAACCGCCCGAATAGGCGAGAACGACCTTCTTTATTTTACTCATATAAATTTTCCTCCTAAAGTGTTCTAAAAGTTATATTCATCATTATACAGCAAATATTCACTAATTCAAGCATAAAATGAATTTTTATTCAACAATTGTCATCTCGTTCAAAAGCATGACAAGATAAAGATAATTTTTGGTGTTTTTGTTACTTATATTGGAGCAAACCGATTTTTTTCTTAACCTTATCAAGGGTTCTTTGCGAAACATATTGAGCCTTTTGCGCTCCCTTTAAGGCACTTTCCTTTAAATATGCCTTGTCGTTGATAATTTCGTTGTATTTTTCTTGAACCGGTCGCAACTCGTCAATGACTGACTGCGCAACGGCAAGTTTAAAATCGCCATAGCCTTTGCCGTCGAATTCACGCTCGATTTCATCAAAACTTTTGCCCGTGCAACCTGAATAAATCGACATAAGGTTATTTATGCCCTGCTTCTCTTCTGAGTATCTTACAATTGCCTCTGAGTCCGTAACAGCGCTTTTGAATTTTTTGATTATTGTGTCGGGTTTGTCGAGTATTGAAACAGAGGCCTTTGGGTTTGTGTCAGATTTAGACATTTTTTTGCTTGGCTCTTGTAAAGACATAACCCTTGTGCCGGATTTGCCGAAAAATGGTTCGGGGAGTTTAAAGGTGTTGCTGTGCAAGCCGTTAAAGCGTTCAGCAATATCTCTTGTAATTTCAAGATGCTGTTTTTGGTCGGCACCAATGGGAACAAAGTCTGTTTGATAGAGCAGAATATCTGCCGCCATGAGTGTCGGGTAAGAAAAAAGACCAACATTTATGTTGTCTGCATGTGTGCGAGATTTTTCTTTAAATTGAGTCATTCTTGATGCCTCACCGAACTGTGTGTAACAATTAAGAATCCATGCGAGCTCCGAGTGAGCCGGAACATTGCTTTGAACAAAAACAATGTTTTTTTCGGGGTTCAAATCGAGAGCAAGAAGAAGAGCGAGCATTTCTGTTGACTGTTTTCTCAAAAGAGCAGGCTCCTGCCTTACTGTTATTGCGTGCAAATCTGCAACAGCAAACAAACAATCATAATCCTCCGCCATTGATGCCCAGTTTTTTAATGCACCGAGATAGTTGCCGACGGTTGGCATAGATGTTGGCTGTATGGCGCTGAACACCCTCTGCTGTTTTTCTACTGTTTGAGTTTTTTCCATTTTTGTTCCTCCGATATATATATATATATAAGGTATTAGTATTTTAAATAAACTGTTTTTTAACTTGCGAGAGTATTTTTAAGCCCTTGACAATTTTTTCGTTCGACGGTGTTGAAAAGTTCAAACGAACATGGTTGCTTTTTTCGTTCGGCTCTACTGTAAAAGCCGTTCCTGGTACGATAGCGACTTTGTTTTGAGCAGAAGTTTTACAAAAATCCATCATATCAACGCTGTCAGGAAGTTTGCACCAAACAAATAAACCGCCCTGTGGCTTAACATATGTGAAAATATCAGAAAGTTCGCTGTCAAGCAAATCAGACATGATGTTGAGCTTATCACGGTAAATATTTTGGATTTTTTTGATGTGTGACTCAAAATCATATTTTGCCATCCATTCCTCAACAAGCATCTGATTGAAAATGGGCGTGTGCACATCGCTTGTCTGTTTGCCGACAGTCATTTTGCCTATTATGGTTGAGTCTGCAACAGCATACCCTACTCGTATGCCTGGAGCGAGAATTTTTGAAAAAGAGCCTGCGTAAATAACTCTGCCGTCTGTATCCATGCTTTTAATTGTTGGCAAATCTTCACCCTCTACGCGCAAATCACCGTAGGGGTTATCCTCAAGAATCATGACATTATATTTTTGTGCGAGAGAATAGAGCCTTTGTCGCTTTTCAAGAGACATAGTTGCTCCCGATGGGTTTTGAAAATTTGGAATTGTATAAATTATTTTCACATTAGGTTCTTCTTTTAAAACCTTTTCGAGCATATCAACATTTATGCCGTCGGCCTCAACCTCAACACCTCGAAGCTTCAGCCTGTACGAACGAAAGCAATTAAGTGAGCCTATAAAAGACGGGGTTTCGCAAATTATTGTGTCTTCCTCATTGCAAAAAACTTTGACGGCAAGGTCCATGACCTGTTGTGCGCCGGAGGTTATTAAAATATTATCAAAATTTTTGCCGATTCCTTTGCTTTTCACATTTTCTAAAACTCGTTTTCTCAAAGGCTCATAGCCTTCAGTTACTCCGTATTGCAGAGCTTCAACAGGTCTGTTTTCAAAAATGCTTTGGGATATTAACCGCACCTCTTCAATAGGGAAAGCCTCAGGGGCGGGGTTGCCTGCGGCAAGAGGAATAACATCTGGGCTTGAAGTTGCCTTCAATATCTCTCTTATAGCAGAGGGCTGAAGAGTCGAAATTCTTGCTGAAAACTTATAGTTCATAATACACACCACTTCTATTATTAAGATCAAAAAATACCAATATATTATATCATACCGCTATGTGATTGTAAATTGCCGAATTCTGTGTTAACATTTATAATATCTTTATATAACATAGGTGATAATAAATGGATTTGAAATTTGACGGGATTCTTTTTGACTTTGACGGTACCTTTGCCGATACAGGGGAAGGGATTTTTAAAAGTATTAAAAAAATGCTAAAGGATATGAATAAGCCGCAGATTACAAACGAGCAACTCAAAATATTTATAGGCCCACCGTTGGCGGATAGCTTAAAAAGTGTGTGTGGTTTCAATGACGACGAGGTAGCGCAGGCTATAAAAATTTACAGGAGCCATTACAGCAGCGGTGATTACAAAATATTGAGAATTTACGACGGCATAATACCGCTTATTGAGGAGCTGAAAAAACTCGGCATAAAAACTGCAATTGCAAGCTCAAAGCCAGAGATTTTCCTTATAAAAACACTCGAGCATCTTGGGCTAGAGAACCTTTTTGATGCGGTTGTTGGTATAGGCGAAGGTGCTGTTTTTGCAAACAAATTCGCTATTATTCAAAAAGCTTTAGACAAAGCTGGATTGAAGGATAAAGAGAGGGTTTTGATGGTTGGTGACAGACGCTTTGACGTTTTAGGCGCAAAGACTGTCGGAATAAGAAGTGTAGGCGTTCTTTTTGGATATGGAAGCGAAAAAGAACTCAAAGACGAGGGCGCTGATTACATCGTGGAGAATGTTGAACAGTTGAGAAATATTATACTTAAATGAACAATAAAGCGCAATTATAGAAAGCAATTTTGCCTCGAAGGAAACTTCGGGGCAATTTCTAAAAAAATTACTAAAAAATGAAGGCTTAGTATTGAAATTTTAGAGGCTTTATGGTAATCTTTATTGTAGACATAGAATGAAATGCTGTGCCACGAGATAAAGGCTATTTTGCGAAAAAGAGCAAGGCTTTTATGTTTAACTCAATGAAGGATAATTCAAAGAGGGCAAGTGTATGGATTAGCAATTAAAACAATCGAAAAGGAGAGTAAATAATGTTCAAAAACAAAAAGTTTCAAACAGTTGTTGCGGTTGCTCTTGCTGTTGTTATGACAGCCACTGTTGCAATAGGTACAGTTGCAGCTATGAAAACCGACAATGCAGTTAAGCCTTTGGATGAAAAAACAAAGACTCAAACTCAACAGCTTGCAAGTGAAGCTCAAATTGAAGAGGCGACAAAAGTTTTCACACAGGGAAAAGAGCCGGCAGACGGAACCGTTTCTGTTGAGAGGTCTCAAAATCATAAAAAAGAAAAAGAGTTCTACCCTGTTGTTATTTTACCGGGCATAAACCATTCACCGACCTATGCTTATGATGAAAACGATAATTTAATTACGGATAAAAACGGCACCCCCATCGGAGGGAGCATGTTCATCATGAACCAGGACGAAATAATTTCAAACGCACTCAAAATGCTTGCTGCTCCATTAGTAAAAATGCTTGTAACACAAAAGGATAGCGGCTTTACCGACGCTGTTTATGATTTTGCATGCGAAACCTTTAGATACCAGCAGGTTGACAATGAAGGCAACCATGTTCAAAACCTTAAGACACAGAGGTTTTATCACTCTGTTGCTCAAATGACTGAAGAGGACGAGGCATGGCTGTACAGAATGATTCCGCTTCAAAGCTTGCTTGAAGAAATTGGTGCGGATCTTTGCTATTTATATACATTCAATCTTGTTGGAGACATTATGCAATCTGTTGAAGAACTTGACGAATACATACAGATGGTAAAACAACAGACAGGTTACGACAAGGTTAATATTCTTAACGTAAGCTTAGGTGGAAGCGTGTTTACCGGCTACATTGACGAATACGGTTGGGATGATGTTAACGAGGTTGTCAATGTTGTTGCAGCACTCGACGGCAGTGATTTAATAACCGACATTATGGCAAGGAACTTCATTCTTGACGAAGAGTTTGTTTACCACGAGCTTATCCCCCGTGTTATGGACGAGAGCGGGGATAAGGCAATGGGTTATTTAATAAATGCACTTCTCAGAATTATACCTAAAGAAGTATTTCAGAACACTTTAACAAGAGCGATTGACGCTATTCTTGAAACAATGGTTGCTAACTGTCCTCAGTTTTGGGCAATGGTTTCATGTGAGAATTATGACGAGCTGGCGCAAAGATATTTGAATGACGGCACTCATGATGTTTTAAAAGAAAAGACAGATAGATATCATCAGGCACAGCTTAACTTTGAAGAAAACATACTTGAGGGTATCGAAAACGGTGTTCAGATAAACAACATTAGTGGCTCAAACTTAGCGTTCGGCGACATTGATTACAGCTTTTTCGCCATAATGGCATCTTCTAAAGAACTTAATTCAGATGGAATTATTCAGCTTTCATCAAGCACAATGGGTGCCTACGGCGCAAAGCCGGGCAAAACGCTACCTAATGGCTATGTTCAAAAAGGAACATATGAGGCAGACCCGAGTTATAGCTACATTTCTCCAGATGGATGCATTGATGCATCAACAAGTCTGTTGCCCGATAACACATGGATTTTCACTTATCAGCACCATGAGGTTGGCAGAAACACTATAGTTCTAAACCTTGCAAAAGAGTTGCTAGTAAATGATGAGCTTGTAGATGTTCACTCAATGCCAGACATATGGCCACAGTTCAACGGCACGTGCAACAACAATACCCTTCGCCGCGTAAGGATACATGAGGCAAGAGAAGTTGACCAATCAACGCTCAGCCCCGAGGACGCTGCAGAACTTCAAGCTGCAATAGAGCAGGCAGAGGCGCAACTCGGCGGAACAATAGCTGATGCAAGTTATGCACAAGCAACACTTGAAAGACTGGACAATATTTTAATAAAAATAGGCGAAAAAGAGAAGCCTGAAGAACCGAGCAAGATGAAACCCGTATGGGAAACGCTTGGCGAAATAATGAGTAAAGCCTTACTTAAATACTACGGCGAAAATGGTTTTTCCGATGGAAAAATTAGAGGATTTTTCAAATTTGCCGCATAGCAAGCTGTAAAACTTTTTGGAGGAAATTTTTATGATAAAGAACCGATTTAAAAAAGCACTTTCTATGGTGCTTGCAGTTGCGCTTGTTTTTTCGGCAACGGGTAGTGTTGTCGGTATAGCGCAGGGGGCCGACAACACCTCTGTTTCAACGCAAGCTGCCGTAGCAAACAAAGAGAGCAGAGTTCAGACGGTCTCGACCTATGAGGAAGCGTTTGAATTTCTTGAAGAAGAAACCTTACCAAAGGCAGGCGAAGCACAAAGCACTAATGGCGGTTATTACCCGTCAGTCGTTATTCCCGGTGTTTTTCAGTCAAGGACCTTGGTCTATGACGAAAACTGGGATGTAGTTCTTGACGAAAACGGCAAAGAAGTCGAATCTTTTCTTAGCAACATTGATGTTAATGGTATCGTGGCTAAGCTGGCGTTGCCTCTTGCAAGAACATTGATCACTCAAAAGGATAAAGGTTTTACAGATAAAGCTGTTGAAGTGATTGAGGATGTCTTTGGAGTAAATGAAATTGGTCTTGACGGCAAAGTCATCCATAATGTAGCTGCTGAAAAATATAATCACAGTGTTGCGCGATGCACACAGCGACAGAAAGATTTCATTTATGCTAATGTTCCGATTGACAATTATTCAGAAATTGTCGGTGAAGAGAATTTATACTATCTTTCGTACAATTCATTTGGTAACAACCTTGAAATAGCACAAGAGCTTTACGAGTTAATTATGCAGGCTGTTGAAGAAACAGGTTGTGACAAAGTAAACATTTTGCCTATCAGTTTGGGTGGAACAATCGCAAACTCTTTACTTGAGTTTTACCCCGAGGTTTACCAACATATAAATAAAATTGTATACATAGTCCCCGCTCTTGACGGGACAAGAATTATCGGCGATATTTATGCTGGTGAAATGAGCACTGCCGATGAAGAAATGCTTTACAGCAAGCTTTTCCCATCATTAGTTGATGGATATCAAGGGTATCTGATAAATGTTGCAATCAGACTGTTCCCTAAGCAGGTTATACACGACCTTATCGACAAGGCAGTGGCAAAACTTCAAGATTTGATATTGATAAACTGCACGTGCATGTGGTCACTTGTACCGAGTAGTTATTATGAGGATTTGGCAGACGAATTGCTTGCCGACGATGCTCATAGCGAAATAAGGCGGCAGACTGATTTGTATTATCAGGCACAGGTCAATTCAAAGCAGAACATTCAAGCAGTTATTGACAGTGGGGCTGAGGTTTTCAACATGGTCGATTACAATTGCTATCTATACGCTTTGACGCCTTCGTGGGACCAATGCAACGCAGACGGAATACTTAACCTTGAGTCCACCTCGATGGGTGCGTACAGCTTAGGCGTTGACATACCGTTGCCCGAGGGATATGTTCAGCAGAACACGCATTGTAATGACCCGTCGCACAACCATATTTCTCCCGACGGTGTGCTTGATGCATCAACAGGGTTGTTGCCTGACCACACCTTCTATTTCTACAACCAGCACCATGAGGGAACAGGGCGAAACGATGTTATAATGTCTCTTGCGATTGAGTTGCTTGTTGATGATAACTTTAAAGATGTATATTCATACCCCGACAGATACCCGCAGTTTAATGTTGGGCGTGAAACAAAGGGTTTTGTGAGAGGAAGCATACCGCAGGCTAAAAAGGTTGACCTTTCAACGCTCAGCGATGAGGATGCCTTAGAACTGCAAGAGGCAATAGCACAAGCGGAGGCAATGATTGACAATACGGTTGTAGTTTATGAAGATTATGAGCAGGCAGTGCAAAGGCTTGAAAAAATACTTGTAAAAATCGGTGAGAAGGAGTCTAAAGAGAAAACTCCTTTTGAAAAGTTTGCCGAAGTTGCTTGCAAAGTCATAAGCGATGCCCTATTTAAAATCATGGGCGGAAAAGGATTTTCGGACTAAATACTTAATTCAAACTAGATAAGACAAATGTCCCTTTGTTGATTAGCAACAAAGGGACATTTTTAGTGAAAAATAATAAATAAAGGCAAAAGAATTAAAGTATTATTAACTCTTTTTTGCAATGGGTTAGGTTTTCGCACCCATTCTTTTTAACAATAACCATATCCTCAATTCTTACACCGAATTCACCTGGTAGATAAATACCCGGCTCAACGGTAACAACATTTCCCTCTTTGAGTGTGCCGGCGTACGAGGGGGAAAGAGATGGCTGCTCGTGAATTTCTATGCCAATACCGTGCCCCATCGAATGTCTGAAAAATCTGCCGTAGCCTGCCTTTTCAATGAAATCTCTTGCGGCGGCGTCTGCTTGCGCACATAAAATGCCACTTCTTATTAATTCGAGTGAAGATAGTTGCGCATTGAGTACGGTTTGATAAACGTCTAATTGCTTGTCGTTCACACTCCCTATGGCAACGGTTCGTGTCATGTCGCTGTGGTAGCCTTCAAAAACTGCACCGAAATCCATAGTGATAAAATCGCCCTTCTCAATCTTTTTATCCGAAGCGACTCCGTGAGGCATAGAGGAGTTTTTACCACTGACAACAATGGTGTCAAATGAAAGCCCGTGCGCACCGTTTTTGAGCATAAAAAAATCAAGCTCGAGAGAGACTTCTTTTTCCGTAACACCGATTTTAATAAAATTTAATATATGGTAAAATGCCTTTTCTGCAATAGCTTGTGCGGTTTTGATTTTTTCTGTTTCTTTTTTGTTTTTTATCATTCTCAAGCCGTTAATCATCTCTTCAACAATATCGCTGTCAAGAATTTTCACACCAGCCAAAAGTTTTTTTAGTTTTTTAAATTCTGATAAAGTCATGCGCTTTGACTCAATAGCAAGACATTTACAGTTCAATTTTTGACATAAGTCGGGCAGTTGTTCCGAAAGCTTTTTGAGCTCAACAACATCGCAACCCTTAACGGTGTTGCGTGCGGCCTCAATATATCTGCTGTCAGTCAAAAACACACAGCCATTTTTTGTTGCAAGCAAATATCCAGCACTTGAGGAAAAGTTTGTAAAATACAAACGGTTTTCGGCGGAGCTTATAAAAACTCCATCAATGTCGCAAGGCAAAAGATTAATGATATTTTTCAGGTTCATTAAAGACACCTCTCTGTTGAGCATACTATATATATAATGAAAAATTAAACGGTGAGTGAATTAACACTCACCGTTTTCCGGTTACTTAAACTTTTTACGCTTACGGGCAGCCTCAGATTTTTTCTTTCTTTTAACAGAAGGCTTTTCGTAGTGCTCCCTTTTGCGAACCTCTTGAATGACTCCGTCTCTCGAGGTTTGTTTTTTGAAGCGCCTGAGTGCACTGTCCAAAGACTCATTTTCTTTTAGTTTAACTTGACTCATTATTATTCCCTCCCCTCTTTTTCTAGGGGTTATAAATCGTTAGATTTACATATGATTATACAACAGCAACGAGGAGTTGTCAACAGCAAATGTTTGAGCGAGAGAATTGTTTCGCGCAGGCATGCCGTAAACGTTTGCCTAAAGGGGCGTTGTAAAGATCACTTGCTTTAAAATAAGAGGAATTCCATTTAATCATATATGGGGTGAGCGTTGCAAATGCCTTCAACGCCTTTTCTAATTTGTTCGGCACTGTTTTCAAAATCTGTTGCTGCAAGAAAAACATATTGAGCGATTTTGTCCATGTCTTCCTCATTGAAGCCTCTTGATGTAACCGCAGCTGTTCCCAAACGAACACCACTAGTTACAAAAGGTGTTTGAGGGTCGTTTGGAATGGTGTTTTTGTTGACGGTGATAAACACCTCATCTAGCCTGTTTTCAAGCTCTTTACCAGTTATATTAAGCGAACGCAAATCGACGAGCATTAGGTGATTGTCTGTTCCGCCCGAAACGAGGTCAACGCCTCTTTTCATCAATCCTTTTGCCAAGGCACGACTATTCGCAATTATTTGCTCCTGATATTTTTTAAAGTCAGGCTTGAGGGCCTCACCAAAGCAAACGGCTTTCGCAGCAATAATATGCATCAAAGGCCCGCCTTGATTGCCGGGGAAAATAGCTTTGTTGATAGCCTTTTCATGCTCCTGCTTACAAAGAATAAGTCCCCCTCTAGGGCCACGCAGGGTTTTATGTGTTGTTGAGGTTACAACATCGGCATATGGAACGGGTGAAGGGTGTAGACCTGCCGCAACAAGACCTGCTATATGAGCCATATCGACCATATAATAAGCACCGCAGTTTTTTGCGATTTTACCTATCCTTCTGAAATCAATTACCCTCGGGTATGCTGAGGCGCCTGCAACAATCATTTTAGGCTTGGTTTTCATTGCCATCAATTCAAGCTCATCATAGTCAATAAAGCCGTCGCTGTTTAAGCCATAAGACTCAAAATTATAAAGCTTACCGCTCATGTTTACGGGTGAGCCGTGCGTAAGATGACCGCCGTGAGCAAGGTTCATGCCCATTACAGTGTCGCCAGGCTTTAAGAAAGCGGAATAAACCGCCATGTTTGCCTGTGCACCTGAATGTGCTTGAACATTAGCGGCTTGAGCACCGAAAATCTCCTTTGCTCTTTGGATTGCTATGTTCTCGACGATGTCGACAAATTCACAGCCACCGTAATACCTTTTGCCGGGGTAGCCTTCTGCATATTTGTTTGTCAAAACACTGCCCATTGCTGCCATAACAGCAGGCGAAACAAAGTTTTCAGATGCGATTAGCTCTATGTTTCTTCTCTGTCGTGAAAGCTCAAGCTTCATCGCTCCGCCCACATCTGGGTCATGTTCTGAAACAAATCCGATTGTGTCAATTAAATCCGAATACATTACTTGTCCTTCTTTCATTGAAATGAGTGAGAAATTATTGGACTAATATTATCACATTTAACTTTTAGTGTCAATCAACGCAGGTTAGTTGAAAAAAAATTCGGAGCGTGATATTATAGTATCCTAATTATAAAACATAGGAAGTGTTTTGATTGAAAAAGCTTGTATGTGCAGTCTTATGCATATGTGTTTTCTGCACGGTTTTTATATCCTGCGCAAATAACGGCAAAGCAACCGTTTTAAACATTTCTGGGCAAAGTGTTTCTGATGAAGTCTTTGTGTTTTTTCTGGATAAGGTTTCATCATCACCTAAAGATTATTCATTGACAAACGACTCAACACAAGATGAGTATGTTCAGGCGACTAAACGACTTTGTGCCGAATATTTTGCGCTCAATACTGAGTTTGAAGAACAAGGGTTAAAGCTTGACGCTGAGCACAAAACCAAAACTGCTGAAACGGTGAGCAATAAATGGCGAATGTCTTCGCAGTATTTTAATGCAATAGGGGTTTCAAAGCAGACCTTGACAAAAATTTATACAAGCAACGAAAAAAAAGAAATACTGTTCTTGTCCTTATATAATGAAGGCGGCAGCAGAGAGGTTGATGAAAAACAGCTGAAAGACTATTTTTTTGAAAACTACATTTCTTTCAGGGCAATAAACGGATATCTTACAACAACCGACGAGCAGGGCAACACAGTAAGCCTAAGCAAAGAAGAGCAAGAGGCAACCCGAACAAGATTCAAAAACATGATCATACAGATAAACAACGGGCAAACAATTGATGAGGTTGGTGAAGCTTATTCTAAGGAGCAGGCATCGACATCAACCGCAAGCACTGTTTCAGTTTTGAAAAAGGATAGCTCTGAATATCCAAAAGGCTTTTTTGAAAAGGTTTCGCAGCTCGAATATGAAGTGCCAACGGTTGTAGAGGCAGAGGATTATATATTTTTAGTTATGAGAACAGATTTGTCCGAGCACGAAGAAGAAGATTTTTGTAACTACAGGAATTCATGCCTTAAAACACTAAAAAGCGAGGACTTTGACAGATTCATTTTAGATGTTGCTAATTCATATGAAATCAATGAAAAAACAAATACCATACAAGAGGTTATTGATAACTATAAAAAAGATTTGAGGAGGCACAACAATGGTTAAAAACAAGACAATTGAAAACATCCTTAAAAGGCAAACAATTCGAGAATACAAACCTGAACAAATCGGTGTTGAGGAGCTTGAAGCTTTGATTGCGGCAGCATTGAGAGCGCCTAGCGGTAGAAACTCGCAGCCCTGCCATTTAAGATTTATCCAAAATGCTCAGATGCTCCATGACATGCACATAGACTTTAAAAACATTGTCGGTTGGGACACGCCGGTGCACACAAAAAGCGACAAAAACCCCTTTTATCACAATGCACCAACCTTTGCCGTAATATTTGCGCAGGGCGACAGTTATATGGATGGGGGATTGATGGCTGAAAACATATGCATAGCGGCTCAAAGCATAGGGCTTGGCACTTGCATTGTTGCGAGTGTCGGCGCTCTTTATGCTGACGAGGACAAGGGCAGAAAATGGAAGAAAGCTATTGATATTGATGAGGAATATAAGTTTTTAATTGCCGTTTGTATAGGCACACCCGATGAAAAGCCTGAAATGAAACCCAGGTTTGAGGACAGGATAAAGGTTATAAACTAAAACAAAAGTTAACAATAAATAAAATGCAAAAAAGCACTGTTACCTCACTAGTTAAGAGGAAACAGTGCTTTAAATTTTTGAACGGGTATCAGTCTTTTTTAATAAGCCTGCCTGCAAACCCGCCACCATCATCAAGGCGAACTTGAAGCTTTTCATTTGAGTAAACAGAATATTCTATGCGTTCAACATATCTGTTTGTCGTGAAGTCATCAACAAAAAGTTCAAGGGTATAGTTGCCCTCACCCGGAAGAAACGAGAAGTCAAGCTCAACTTCTCTTTCACCCTTTTTGCTGTTGAGCCCGCCTATGTACCAATTATTACCCTTTTGCCTTGCAAAAACAGCGAGATCACCTAACACGCTTTGTGGCAAACAAATTGTTTTATCCCATGTTGAGGGCAGTGATTTAACAAAGTCCAAAAACATGTGTTTTTTTAAGTTTTCAGGGTGTTCGCTGATAGTCAAAAACGAGGAAGTGAACACAACACAGGTTCCTAACATATGTGGTATGGTTGCTGACCCTCTTCGTTCCTTGACGGAAAAGCAAAGAGGGGTGTAGTCGGCATCGCCTGCGACGAATCTTGTAAAGGGTAGAATAGTGTTGTCGTCCTCATCGCAAAAGCCCTGTGTGCCCCGTATAGCCTCCATTGAAAGGAGATTCGGGTACGTCCTTGAAAGCCCTGTCGGCTTGTTTGGGTTATGGAAAATAACCATTAGCTGATTTTTTGCAGCCTCATAAAGAAAGTTGCGATAAAGGTTTATTTGAAACTGTGTTTCACTTTCAATATGGTCAAGTTTTACACCCTTAACGCCTGCTTTTTTGCATTGACGGAAAAACCACTTGCGATAGAGTGAGGAATACGGACCTTTTTCAATGGATTTCCAAACCCATATACCGACATTTCGTTTTTTTGCGTCATCAACAACCTTTTTAACCTTTTTAAAAGCAGCGCCCTCAGTTATACCCCATTTTATCCAACCGGAGTCAATTACGCTGTATTCAAAACCAAGATCTTGCGTATATTTATTAAAGTCCATAATTGTTCCGAATTTGCGACTTGTCGGGTTGTTAACAAAATAAGACCATGTTGATCGGCCGGGCTTAATCCAATCCTCGTCCTTGAAAATGTCAAGCATAGGTTCTGCTGCATTTTTTATGACATCGCAATTTATAAGCTCGTTTAGGGTTTGACAAAGAATAACAAGACGCCAAGGAGAAACACAGCTTTTGACATAAAAATCTTCAGAATCCCATAAATTTATTTTGAACACTCCCCGCCCCTTTGAGCGAAGTGCTGCACCAGGGTAATTGTCAAGATTCGATTCAGTCAGCATAGCATAGCCCTTGTTTTCAGCAAGCTTGAATGTGGAAAGACAAGCAAAGTCAACATTGCTGGGCAAATAACGTGTTTTTTGTTCAAGAGTTTTTTCCTGCAACTTGACAACATCGGTCTGATAAAAACAGGTGGAGTCAATCGGCAGTTTAAATTCGGTCAATTCGTCGTTGATAAGCAACCGAGTTCCGCTTGAAAAAACATATCTGAAACCAAAGCCGTCATCCCACACTTTTATTTCAAAAATGTATTCAAAGCCGGTTGGGTTATGTTTTATCGGGAAAGTATAAAGAACATGGTTGTCAACGCAGAGGTTGTCAAGACCTCTATCTTTGTATTCCTCGCAGTGTTCTTTAATCTTAGGAACTCCCACACAGACATCTGCACCAAGGTCAACATTCTTCTTGACCTTCAATCCCAAAACTGAGTCGGAAATAACTGTTTCACCATTGAAAGACACATTGTATGTCAGCCGTTCTCCACCTATAAGGTTGGCTGTTATTCTCTTGTTTGGGCTTTCAACAAAAAATGTTTGAGAGTTGTTTGAATCATAATCAGCACCCTCAAAGGTTTTCGATTTTTTTGCCGTTTTAGGTGTCACGGCAGCACCAATTCCTTTAATAACAGAAAGGGCTTTAAAGGTTTTGTGCGCTGTTTTTCTATAAACCATTACAATCCTCCAATAAAACAAAAAGTCTAAACAATTATATTCTATCAGACGGCAAAATACAAGGAAATATTGGTAAAAATATATATATGTTGAAAAATTCATTGCAATTTGATATACTGAGCCTTGTTAAAATATTTAAAATGAAAGGGTACGAAAAACAATGCCCAACCCTATAGTTATCACAGTTGACAGTCCTGCGGACTTTTCAACGGAACTCGCGGAGCGTTTTGATGTAGTGGTTATACCTTTAATAGTTAATTTGAAAGAAAAAAGCTATTTTGACGGTGTAGACATTTCGCCTAAGGACATTTTTAAAGCATATAATGAAGATAGAGTCTTGCCAAAAACATCCTCTGTCCCAATCCCGTCATATATAGACGTTTTTTCTTCACTCACGCAAAAGGGAATGGATGTTGTTCACATATCGCTGAGCTCGAAAATTTCATCCACAAACCAGAATGCCGCTATAGCGGCAAGCGAGTTCGAAAATGTTTATGTGGTCGACTCCTTGAGTCTTTGCTCAGGCATGGCGCTTTTGGCGATTAAGGCTTGCAAAATGAGAGACAAAGGCATGCCTGCACAGGAGATTGTAAAAAAACTTTGTGAAATAAGAGAGAAAATATGTGTCAGTTTTATAATTGATAAGCTGGAGTTTCTTTGCAAGGGTGGCAGGTGTTCTGCTCTTGCTAATTTTGGGGCAAACATTCTTGGAATTAAACCGAGAATAGAAATGAAAGACGGCAGTCTCGATGTAAGCAAAAAATATCGAGGTAAAATAGAGCAAGCAAGACTCCAATACCTTGAAGATGAAATAAGAGAGGCAGACGGCGACATTGACCTCGAATGTGCATTTTTAGTACATACAGGAGTTGACGAAAGTGAGCTTTTGAGTGCGAAGGAGTACATAAAGAACAGAGTCAATTTCAAGGAGATATTCACCGTTCAGGCTGGTTGTGTTATAACAACACATTGTGGTCAAAACTGCTTTGCTTTTATGTACATGAAAAAATAAAAAAACAAAAAAGTTCCGACACACAGAGGTTTTGCGTGTCGGATTTTTTTAATTTTAAAC
>DASRNM010000119.1:0-7928 GCA_035647435.1 Clostridia bacterium | reverse complement strand
GATTATATTATATCATGCGATTTCACGCTTAAAACCACTTGCATTTGCGGTTAATGTATTCATGTTTTAAAAGAATTTGAAAATATTTTCAGTTTTTCGTAATAAGTTGTTGACATATGCTCATAATAGTATTATCATAGTAATGGGCATATGCCAATAACCTTTAAGGAGTTGTTTAAATGAAAATTTGCGTAACATCTGCAGGAAAGTCTAATGAAAGTAGCCTTGACCCACGTTTCGGTCGGTGTGCATACTTCATTATTGCAGATTCAAAAACAGGAGAGTACACAGCAATTTCAAACGAGTCGGGTGCCGCTTCAGCAGGAGCAGGCATCAGTTCAGGTCAAATAATGGTTGAAAACAAAATTGAAGCATTAATCACAGGTAATGTCGGCCCAAACGCAATGAGTGTGTTAAAAGCAGCGAATATGGCTGTTTATAAGGGCGTGAGTGATACTGTTAAGAAAAACATTGAAAAGCTTAACAACGGCGAGCTTGAACAAATCACGCAAACCGTGCCTTCACATTTTGGTATGAAGAACAGGAGCAACAACTGATGATAATAGCAGTATTAAGCGGAAAGGGAGGAACGGGGAAAACAACGGTTTCTGCAAGTCTAAGCATCGCCGTCAACCCCTCCCAATACATTGACTGTGACGTTGAAGAGCCGAACGGGCATATCTTTTTAAAACCACAAGGGTTGAAATCTGAACCTGTCGAGGTTGAAGTCCCTTGTGTGGACGAAGCAATTTGCACAGGTTGCGGAGATTGCGCAAAAGCATGCCAGTTCAATTCAATTGCGGTTGTTAACGGAAAAGTTTTGTTTTTCCCCGAATTGTGCCACCATTGTGGAGCTTGCTATTTGTCTTGTAAGGTAAATGCACTCTCACCTATTAAAAGAACAATTGGTGTAATCGAAACCGACGATAAAAACACATTTGCGCACGGCAAGCTTAACATAGGCGAACCCGTTGCTGTGCCCGTTATCAGCAAACTCAAATCATATCAACGGGATGATGTGCCAATTATAATTGACTGTTGCCCCGGTGCATCGTGCACAGTTGTTAGTTCTTTGGAGGATGCGGATTTTTGTTTGCTTGTCACAGAGCCAACACCCTTTGGGCTGCATGACCTAATCATTGCCGTTTCTTTGGTTAGACTCATGAATAAACCTTTTGGTATTGTCATCAACAAAGCGCTCAATAACAACAGCTTAGTTCAGGACTACTGCAAAAAAGAGGGCATTGATATACTCATGGAAATCCCCTATTCTAAGGAAATTGCAGAGAACTATTCAAAAGGAATTTTACCTGTTGACATCAACGACCAATGGGCAGAGCGGTTTGTGAAACTATATGACAGGATAAAGGGGTGTGTTAAGTGAAACAAATAGTTTTTATTAGCGGAAAAGGCGGGACAGGCAAATCCACGCTCGTTTCATCCTTATGTCAGCTTGTTGACAACAAAATGCTTGCTGATTGTGACGTTGACGCTCCCAATCTTCATATTTTGCTCAATGAAAAAAGATTTGAAAACGATGAATACTTCGGCACAAAAGAAGCTGTGATTGATAGAGATAAATGCACTGAATGCGGAATTTGCCGTCAGGTGTGTCGATTCGATGCTCTTAATGAGAATTTTGAAATCATACCTTTTCGTTGCGAGGGCTGTGGCGCATGTATGATTGCGTGCCCTGCACAAGCAATAAGTCTTAAAGATGTAAAAACCGGAAACGTCTATGCTTCGCATACAAATGTGGGCACATTTTCACATGCGTTGCTTGACATCGGCGCAGAGGGCTCGGGCAAACTTGTAACACAGGTCAGAAAAAGTGTCACAAAGCATGAAAAAGACGAGGATTGGCTAATCATTGACGGCTCACCGGGAATTGGCTGTGCTGTTATAGCTTCAATTACGGGAGCGGACGCTGTTGTTGCTGTTGCTGAACCTACCAAGTCGGGAATCAGTGATTTGCAAAGAGTGCTTGATGTTGCAAAGTTTTTTGACATAAAATCATTCGTTTGTATAAACAAATACGATTTAAATTCTGAAATTACAGAAGAGATTGAAGATTATTGCGAGGAGAACGATATTGAAGTTATCGGCAAAATACCTTTTGAACCAAAAATCGTTTATGCTTTGCAAGAGTTTAAAACCCCTGTTGATGCAGGGTTGACAAATATTGTTGAAGAAATCAAAAACATTTGGAAAAAATTGTCTTCACAGGTTTGAATTCAAGGAGGTGATATCTATGCCAAGAGGTGACGGAACAGGGCCATATGGGCAAGGCCCGATTACCGGTGGCGGTGGCAGGCAGCAAGGTCGAGGACCAATAAAAAACGTGGGCCCAGACGGAAACTGTGCGTGTCCGCGATGCGGAGAAAAAGCAAATCATATAGCAGGAACTCCTTGTAGCTCCATGGTTTGCCCAAAATGTGGAGTTGCAATGGTCAGAGGGTCAGAAGAAAATGATTAAATTTTCGGGAGGTGAACCCTATGCCGAGAGGTGACAGAACTGGACCTAATAGATTAGGCCCTTTAACAGGACGTGGCGCAGGTTTTTGTGCAGGTTTTAGGAAACCAGGCTCCGCAAACAACGGAACTCGTGGTTTCAGATTCTCCACTAGAGGAAGAGGGAGAGGCTTCGGGCGAATGTTTTGCCTGACAGGTATAGCTTCAGGCTGTGCTTATGCTGCATATACACTTGCGAACAGAAAGAAAAAATAAAGTTAAAATCGAAAGGAGGTTTTAATATGCCTAGAAGAGATGGAACAGGCCCAAATGGAATGGGACCTATGACAGGACGAGGTGCAGGCAACTGCACAGGTTATGCCGAACCAGGTTTTGCAAATAATACCTATGGAGGATTTGCAGGTTGTGGTCGTGGCAGAGGTGGCAGAGGCTTTGGAAGAATGTCTAATTGTTCATACGCAGCCCCCGTTTACGGTCGTGGCGACGGTTTTGGTAGAAACGCCACATTTACATCAGCTGACGAAAAAGAAGTGTTGAGCCAACAGGCTGAATATTTAGGCGAACAGCTTGAACAGATAAACAGAAGACTTTCAAGCTTAGAAGAAGATAAATAAATTCGTCTTTCAAGGGGCTTAAAGGCAGGAATAACCCTGCCTTTTGCCTTGTCTGAATTGACATAAGCTTAGCATAGCACTATAATTATGTTTGTTTAAAATATAACTCATTACGATACGGAGAGTTCAAATGAAGATTTTTCTCGACTGCCTCCCCTGCATGCTAAAACAGGTGCTTGAAGCGACAAGAATGTCCACAGATGACACCCAAACGCAGGAAGAAATACTTATGGAGGCAATAAACATTTTATCTGAATACAAAAATTACAGTTGTTCGCCCGATTTAGCGTTGGCAATGCATAAGACTGTAAAAAGACATACAGGTAACAATGACCCTTATGAAGCGGTTAAACAAAAGGATATCAGTGCCGCACTTAAAATTTACCCTAAACTTAAAGACTTTTTAAAACAGAAAAATAATAGCCTGTATTGGGCTTTAAAAATTGCTGCAACGGGGAATATTATAGATTCAGCCATATACAGCAATATTGACGTTGAAGAATGCGTTGAAACAGAGCTTGAAAAAGAGTTCGGGCTTTGTGATTTGGAAGCATTTGAAACGAAATTAAAAACTGCAAAAACACTTTTAATCATAGGCGATAATTCGGGTGAAACAGTTTTTGACAAAGTGTTGATTGAGCACCTCTCTCCTATGCTCAATATGAAATATGCCGTTAGAAGTGAACCGATTTTAAATGATGCAACAGCAAAAGAGGCGTGTCAATCAGGCCTTGATGAGCACGTTGACATCATTTCTTCAGGTAGTAACGCTCCCGGCACAATTCTTGAAAAATGTAACAGCACTTTTATAAAGCTGTTTAACGAGGCGGATATTATTATCAGCAAAGGTCAAGGCAACTATGAAGCGTTGTCAGACTGCTCAAGAGATATATTCTTTTTGTTAAAGGCGAAATGCCCTATGATTTCAAAAAGGTTCGGGGTAAACCTCAGTGACTATGTTTTTATTGAGCATAAATAATTTAATCGGAGTTGAAAGAGTTGGCAAGACCTACAAAATTGCGAAAAATTGAAAATATACCAACCACACCTTTTTTTGTTCCATCGGACAAGAATTGTGAAGATGTTCCCAAAAACACTTTGCTCGTCGAAGAGCTTGAGGCAATAAGATTAAAAGATTTGGAAGGCCTCGAGCAAGGTGAGGCTGCAATAAGAATGCAAGTATCTCGCCCTACATTTCAAAGAATATTGATTTGTGCAAGAGAAAAGATTGCCGACAGCTTGATAAACGGTAAAGTAATTCATGTTGACGGCGGAAACTATACTCTTAACATCTGCCCTGTCAAATGCCTTGAATGTGGCAAAGAATGGATGGAAAGCTACGAAAACATTGCATCTATTAAGACCGGTAGCCACATTTGCCTTGATTGCAAGTCGACAAATCTTATTTGCGGTCAAAACTGCAACGAGGGCTTTTGCCGTGGTAATTGCATGAGAAACGGTCCACGCAACGGACAGCGAGGTCAACGCAGAGGTCAACGCAACAGGCCGACAGAATAATAAATCGAGAGTTAATCGTTGTTTCTTGTTGACATATGCCCATAACAGGAATATAATTTTTCTGTTGCGATTATTTCAGATTTAGAGGTTTTTAAATGAAATTTTACGTTTTGGCAAATGATATCGTTCAAAAACGCGGCTTTCTTGCCGAGCACGGTTTGTCTATATTTATTGAGCATGAAAACGGCAATATTTTGTTTGACACAGGGCAAACAGATGTTTTTTTGCACAATGCAAAAGCTTTGGGTGTTGAGCTAAACAGTGTTGATTCCATTGTTCTTAGCCACGGGCACTATGACCATTGTGGCGGGTTAACATATTTACCACCACTAAAAAAGAACACGAAAGTCTATGTTCAAGAAAGTGCGTTTGATCAGAAACTTGCACAAAACACAGACGGAAGTTTTCGTGACATTGGCATTCAATGGTCCGAAAACGAACGCAACAATATTAAAAAAAACATTGTCTATCAAAACGGGAGTGTTAAGCTAAACGACACCTTCTCTCTTCATGGACAAATACCAACAGCGAGGAATCAAAACGAAGTATCAAAGGGTTTGTTTGTTGTGAAAAATGGTGAAACAATACACGACCTTATGACCGACGAACAGGCTTTGGTTTTCAAGACAGAAAAAGGCCTTGTTGTTTTTCTCGGTTGTAGCCACCCTGGTGTAACAAACATTCTTGATTTTATACTCAAAAAATATCCTAATAATAAAATTGACACCTTAGTTGCAGGCATGCACCTTAACAATGTTGAAGATGACCGCTTGCAAAGCACTATGCATTATATTGAAGATTTAGGTGTTCGTAAAATATATCCCCTGCACTGCACCGGTATCGTTTCGATATCGAAGATGAAAAGTTTTTTTGGAAGCAAATGCTGTATTCTGTACGCTGGAGATTCCATTGAAATATAAAACACACAAAATAAAGGAGTTGTCTAAACTATGTCTGATGAAAAGCAACAAGCCTGTTCAGACAGCGGGTGCACAAAAGAGTCTTGCGAAGGGTGCGATCAAAACCCGAAAAGCTTAATTGAAAAAACAAACGAATATAACAATGTTAAAAAGGTTATCGGCGTTGTTAGTGGCAAGGGGGGCGTCGGCAAGTCCCTTGTAACCTCATTGCTTGCCGTTTTGGCAAAAAGGCAGGGCTTTAACAGCGCTGTTTTGGACGCTGATGTTACCGGCCCGTCAATCCCAAGAATGTTCGGCATTAAAGACAGAGCGCAGGGCAGCGATATCGGTTTGTTTCCGGTTAAGAGCATTACAGGCATTGATGTAATGTCCATAAACCTCTTGCTTGAAAACGACACAGACCCTGTTGTTTGGAGAGGGCCAATTCTTGCAAACACCGTTAAACAGTTTTGGACAGATGTTATCTGGGGAGATATTGACTTTATGTTCATTGATATGCCCCCGGGGACAGGCGACGTACCATTGACTGTTTTTCAATCCCTTCCGGTTGACGGCATTATTATTGTAACCTCTCCACAAGAGCTCGTTTCAATGATAGTCTCAAAGGCAGTAAAAATGGCAACCATGATGAATATTCCTATTCTCGGTTTGGTCGAGAACATGAGCTTCATCAAATGCCCCGAATGCAACACGATAATTAATGTTTTTGGTGAAAGTCATGTTGAAGCAATCGCAAAAGAAAATAACATTAAAATAACCGCAAAAATCCCGATTGATAAAAAACTCGCTACCGCCTGCGATAGAGGCGTGATAGAGCTTTTTGACGGGAACTGGCTTGACTCCATGTCTGATATGCTCGCTAAAACCTTAGATTCAGAGTGATTGACCACTATCGTGCCAAAGAGCTGTCGAACAAGGGCGGCTTTGTGAGGCATGCACGGCGGTTTCAAAAACAAACATAAGCCTGTGCAAAAGCACTCCTGCTTTGAATTTGTTGGATTTGCCGCTAAAATAATTTAAGAAAAATGTTAACAAAGACATTTGTTTAAAGGGGAATGAAGCATGAAAATAGCAGTTGCTAGTGATGGTAATATTGTTTCCGCTCATTTTGGGCATTGTGAGAAATTTATTATTTTTGAAAATGAAGAAAATAAAATTGTTAAAAAAGAAGAGCTAAAAAACCCAGGGCACAAACCGGGTTTTCTACCTGTTTTTTTATATGAAAACGGTATAAACGTTATTATTGCAGGCGGTATGGGTGGCGGTGCAGTTGACCTATTTAATCAAAAAGGTATTGGGGTTATCGTAGGTGCAAACGGCGATTCTCAAGTTGCAGCGGAAGGCTACTTTAAAGGTGAGCTTAAAACTACAGGCTCGATTTGTCATGACCACAACCACGCCGACTAATATAAATAGTAGTTTTTTATTTGTACGCATAACACAAAACGCAACCGAAAACTCGGCTGCGTTTTTTGATTATTTAAACAATAAGGGGCAAAATTTATACTATGAACTTTAAATACGTTCTGTCATCAAATGATTTATTGCCTGGTTTTAAGCCTTTTGTTGAAATGTAAGTTTTGGCGCACAAGGGGTCTTTCTCAAGTATATTTTTAAGTGCATTTTCGCTTTCTTCAAGAGTGTCTCTAAGCTCTGGATAACCGTCGCTCGATAAAATGATTGTATCCCCTTTTTTGACTTTAAAGCGTTTCATTCTGTCAAGGCAAGGCTTTGAAAAACCGTCAAGCACGTCGTACCCTAAATGAGACGGTAAGTTTGCAAACAAGCCTTGCTTTTTTAAAATCGGCATTATGAATTCCCTGCCTTTGTCATCTTCCAAAAGCTCCAACTGAGTTTTGCCTTGGAGCATATATGCCTCAAGCACCAATGCACGCATATCAGAAACTATCTCATCAAACTTTTTTTCATTTTTATAAAGAACGTTATTTATAATGCATTGACAATCGCCAAAAACCCAAATCTCATTCATATAAACGCTGAAGATTATAACACAAGCTTGCATTCTTTCTTCAATTTTCTCTCTTGCGGTTTCAAGATAATCCTTATAACCGTCCAAAATCGCTTTATTGAGCTTTAGCATCGCCCCCTCGCCGGCAATGTCCTTTGGTAGTCCCTTGATTGCTTCAAGCACAATCTCTTTTGCATACCAACCGCCCGTATGGCCGTTAAACTTATGAGAACCTTTTGATGTTACGCCATCAACAACCGCTAAAAAATTATCGCCTATAAACATTCCATCCTCAGATTCTTTACCTTTTCCAATTAAAAGCTTTTCTATAATTTCAGGCACAGTGTCACCTCAAAAATAATTTATTTAATACTTTTTGTCAAAATATAAAGATAATCTTTCAGATTCTATTATAAACTACACAACGAATATTTC
>DASRNM010000118.1:0-24144 GCA_035647435.1 Clostridia bacterium | reverse complement strand
GAAGATAAGTTTTATTCTGATTGTATTATCCAATTAAGATGCAATAAATGTAAAAGCAATAAATGGTCATGTTCTTATATTGAAAAAAATGAAACCTGTGTTTATAATCAATTTTTAAAGATTGCAAACTCTTTCAAAAATCAAAATGAAGTGGATTCTAATTACATTGAACAAATAAGATACAATACCTATAAGGGCAAAAAGCGAATAGGTTCTTATATTGAAGAAAACAAGAACTGTGTTTATAATCGACTTTTAAGGGTTGCAAACCATTTAACAAGAGTCAAATATGGCACTGATACACTGATAATCAAAGGGTTGCTTTTTGTCGTTGACCCCTTTTGTATATCAAAAGGTCAAAAGTTCTTTGTTGAACTAGGGAAAAACAACTACTATATCAAGAAAAAACGATTTAAGATATCTTTGAATTCACATCATGTTTTTTCGTATGAAGTCGAAATACCTTATTCAGATATAATTGAACTTGAAATACATACAAGGTTTGGGCTGTGTTTTATTGACAAGAAAGGTTTCGGCATAAACAAGACCGCTTCATACAATTTATTTGACTCAGGGGGCACGAATTACCGTTCTTCAAAGGTTAAAACTTTTGAAGATATTAACACTAGCATATATGTTCGTCAAAGCGCCAAAAACGGGCTTTATATAACAAACAGGGTTATAAATAAAACAGATTCGAAAAATGAAAACAGAAAGATTAATATAGCTTATTATATTTCAAAGCTGTATGCCAAAAAAGATATTGCACTTTTTTATGAAAAAATGGCATATAAATATGAAGAAAGTGCAGCAGTTTTGTTTGAAAGATTAATAGAACAGGACTATAAAGATATTTTCTATATTATTGATAAAAACAGCTCTCAGGTTGAATTAATACCAAAAAAGTGTATACCATATGTAGTTTTTAAATATTCATTCAAGCACTACCTATATTTTTTTAGAACAAATTTATTTGTTGGGACAGAATCTATTGCTCATTCTTTTGAGTTAAGAATGAAAAATTCACATGCTTTGAAAAAAATACATAATAACAAATATAAGTATCTTTTCCTACAACATGGCATTACATATATGCTTTCACTCAATTCGACAGCAAGGGATATCTTTAATAAGAACGGAAGCTTTCCAAAAAACGGTAAAGTTGTTGTATCATCACTTGTAGAAGCTCGCCATTTTATTGATTACGGTAATTTTAAGTTTAGTGATTTGTATATTTCAGGATTGACTAAATTTGACAAAGCTATCAAAAAAGCTAACGCTGATAAAATAGTGATTATGCCCACATGGAGACCGTGGGATTATAATACAGTCCGAATTAATCCTGTCGAATCAACTTATTATAAATTTCTCAAAAATCTTTTTGAACAAGTTCCATTAGAATACAGGGAAAAATTAATCATATTGCCACATCCTCTTTTTAAAAAAACAATGTCTGAAAATGAGTTAACAAAGTATATCCCTGAGCAATTTGTTTATGATGAGATTTTGAAAGACACTGCATTATTGATAACCGACTACTCTTCAATTTCATATGATGCATTTTACAGGGGTGCAAATGTTATTTTCTGTTGGGAAGAAAAGGATTTTTGTATGAATTGTTACAACAACACTCTAATGCTCAATGATGACAATGCTTTCGCAGATATCAGTTATCAATATGAAGATTTAGGTGATTTAATAAGGAATAACTATATGACGCCACAAAGACCAGAAAATATTGAAAAATATAGAAAAATTGTCGAGTTCAGCGATAATAAAAACACAGACAGATTAATAAGAATGTTAAAATATGATGGTTTAATAAAAAAATAAAACCATAACAAAAAACGGCAACTGCACCAAGGCGGTTGCCGTTATAATTTTGTGTGCGATTAAAATTATTTATGCTTATAAACTCTCACATAATCGACAATAAAATCAAAAGGTGCCATTTCGTCGCTATTGTTTGTGATTATACCGTTGTCTGAGTCAACAACTTCTCCGTCTTTATTCGCACCGGGGATTGCATGATTGCCGTTGACCTCGACTGTAAGCATAAGCCATTCTTCAACCTGTGGGATTGCGTTGCCCGTTATTCTGTCTGTTTCAACGCCGTTAACATAGAATATGCACTCATTCTCGTTCCATTCAACACCAAAGGTGTTGTACTTAGTGTAAAGATTGGGCACCTTGTATGAGCCTAAAGTTATGCTCTGATGGTCTTCGCCGTAGCCATCAAAGTGTATTGTTGAGGACACGGCCTTGCGTTTCAACAAGTTGGGGTATCCATAATAAGGGGATTCAAAAATATCAATTTCTGCACCGTCACGGCCACTGCCGTCAATGCTCCCGACTCCGTGTGAAAATGTCCAAAAAGCCGCCCAAAGCCCCTCCCCTGCTGGGCAGATGCAACGGCATTCAAAATAACCATACTTCCACTGCTTCAATTCCCTTGTTTCAATAGCGCCCGAATACCATCCTGCACCAAAGCGGCCGTCTTCCTCATATTCTGTTCTTAAAATAAGGTTGCCGTCTTGAACAAAGGCTTTGTTTATATCCCAATAACCACCCCTCCTCAAGCCGTCACCAGCCGAACACCAAGAAGTAGTGTCAAGAGTTGTGCCTTCAAATTCATCCTCCCAAACAAGCTCCCACGCATCATAGTCAAGAACCTGACCTCTCGGAGTTTGAGGGAGCGAGAACACCAGAGCACCGAAAGCCTCAAAAACAATCAATAAAGCCGCAATAATTCTTTTAAGCATAACCTTTTCTCTGTGAGCAAGAAAATCTAACATGTTAGCACCTCTCCTCTTTTTTCTTAAAAGTAACACAAAATTTCTGAATTGTCAATAAATTACCCCCCCAACAAGTTCATGTCGGGGGAGATTGGAGCTACTGGTCGGATTTGAACCGACGGCCTGCGCATTACGAATGCGCTGCTCTACCAGCTGAGCCACAGTAGCAAATATTATGTTTGAGCTTGTGCAAAAAACAAAGCCACTATATTATAAATAAAACCGCCAAAGTTTGCAAGTGTTTTTTATAATAAATGCTAAATACAAGCATAATCATGTAAATGTAAGATGTTGCATTTATTTGTAAAATAGTTTATTCTGTTAGTGTATTATTATTTTAGGAGTTGTTCTAATGAAAGAATTTATGGGTAAGGATTTTTTGCTTGACAATGATGTTGCGCGCACGCTGTTTAAGGCTGCCGACACCATGCCTATATTTGACTGGCATTGCCATTTGTCGCCTAAAGAAATCTATGAAAATAAACCTGCAGAGAACATCGCACAACTTTGGCTCGACGGCGACCATTACAAATGGCGTGCAATGCGTTCTTTCGGCATTGATGAAGAATATATAACGGGCAACAAAAGCTGGCACGAAAAATTCAAAGCTTGGTCAAAAGTTATGCCCTACATGATAGGCAACCCGCTGTATCATTGGGCGCATTTGGAGTTGCAAAGATATTTTGGCATATACGAACCATTGAATGAAAAAACGGCTGACAGTATATGGGAGCGAGCAAACGCCAAAATCGCTCAGGAGGGCTTCACGCCGAGAATGCTGATTGAAAGCTCGAATGTTACCTGCCTTTGCACAACAGATGACCCTGCCGACACTTTAGAATATCACAAGCTAATCGCTGCTGATAAGAGCTTTAAGTGCAAGGTTCTACCTGCATTCAGGCCCGACAAGGCGCTGAACATTGAGCTTGATGGTTTTTCAGATTGGCTTAAGAGTCTTGAAAAAACATCGGCGCGAAAAATCGAAACATATGAGCAGCTTGTGTCTGTTTTGAAAGAAAGAATTGCTTTCTTTAGGCACATGGGTTGCCGTGCTAGCGACCATGCATTCATATATGTTCCCTATGAAGAGAGCACACCTGAAGAATTGGAAGCGATATTCAAAAAGGGCATTAACAAAGAGAACATTTCAACCCTGGAGGCAGATAAACACCGCACAGCGCTGATGAGGTTTTTTGCAACCGAATACAAAAAGCTCGGCTGGGCAATGGAGCTTCACATGGGTGCAATGCGAAACAACAACACCGCAATGCTTAACAAACTTGGACCCGACACGGGTTACGACTCCATTGATGATAGGGAGATTGCTTTCCCTCTTTCTCGTTTTCTCGACAGTCTTGAAGTTGAGGGAAATTTGCCTCGCACAATATTGTTCACACTCAACCCGAAAGATAATGCTGTGCTCGGCTCAATGCTCGGCAACTTCCAATCAAGCGAAGCTGCAGGCAAAATTCAGTTCGGTTCGGCATGGTGGTTCAATGACCATATCGACGGAATGCGTGAGCAGATAAAATCACTTTCAAATCTTGGTGTTTTGGGCAAGTTTGTTGGCATGGTTACCGACTCCCGCTCACTTCTCTCTTATCCACGGCATGAATACTTTCGCCGTATCCTCTGCGGCCTGATAGGCGACATGGTCGAGAGGGGTCTTTATCCTTATGACAAAGAAAGGCTCTGCGGAATTATTAAGGATATTTCTTACCGCAACGCTGTTGAATATTTCGGAGTGGAACTGTAAAATAATTTTAAATAAAAGAGACTGATATAAAAATCAGTCCCTTTTGCAATTTCAAAACAGGTGAGAGCGAAATGCCCTCACCTGTTTCATTTGCATATTAGCTAATGCTAATTATTTCTGTTTAAGAACTGCCTGTGAAGAACGAAACCCTCAATAGTGTTTTGCCTATTCACAGAAAAGTCTGATTCTATTAGTACTTTTTGACTATATGTATGGAGAGGGCTTTCATCCTCATCCATTGCAAAGGTTGCCTTGTTTTTTCGGCCATTAACGCCGCAAACAACCTCCTGTGGCTTGTTTGGTTCAAAATTTAAAATCCAAATGAATTTATTATTGTCCATCGGTGTAACACACTCAACAAACTTTTCGACGATATCATTATCTAACGTGGGCATAGAAAAGTCAAGCAATTTATTAAGAGTTTGTTCGATAGCATCCAAGTCGAATCCGATAGAATTTTCAAAGGTTTTTGGAGCCTTTAACTTTTCTCTTTCTTCCAAAGCAATATTCAATTCATTTTCCAATTTGCTACGTAGCTCCCGAAACTCATCCTTGGAAATATCGCCTTCTGCCCGCATATTTATAATGCTGTCAATTTTACTTCTCGCCCTTGAGATTTTCCCTTCAACGGCGGATAATGAAGCCTGGTTATTCGATGTATCAGAACATACACATTCGTTAAGAATACGAAATGTTTCTAAGACAGCCGCTTTCCGATCTGTCCAAACACTCTCAATAATCTTTTTTGCCATAAATTCAAGTTTCCAATCACAAATCCCACGGATATCGCAAATACCTTCTGTAGCCAATCCGTTCTTTTCGCGATATGAAATACTAACATTACTGCTTCGTCTATAGCATTGGTAGCCATAAACATCAAGACCACTTGTTTTATTCGTGCGCCATTTATATCTTTTAAAGGTTGCGCCGCAATGACATTTCAGCTTTCTCATCCAAACATCCTTAGAACATATCTTCCCGAACTTCTGCGGCTTCCCATTAAGCCCCTTAATGGTTGTAACCCGCGTTTTTCTAATTTCGTCACACTTATTCCAAACTTCTTCCGAAACAAGCGGTTCAAAATCACCTTTTACATAAATATAAGTGGAATCATCAAGATTTCTAATTCGTTTTTGCTCCAAAAAATTATTGCTATGAGATTTATTATAGCATTTGTATCCTTTATATGTTGCATTTCTTAAAACGCGACTTATTTTTGAAGGTGTCCAGCTAACATTTCCGTGTCCATCTTTCCGCTGTAGGCGATAAAGTTCATTGACAATTCGCTTTTCTCCTAAACCTTGAAAATACATATCAAAAATTAATCTTACTGTTTCAGCTTGATCTTGATTTATAACATATGTGCCATTCAATCTATCATAGCCGATAATGTTACCGCTTCCATATAAAACGCCATTATCACGGCTGATTTTCTGACCAGCCCGAACACGTTCTGAAATTTTTCGACTTTCTTCCTGTGCAAGAGTAGCCATTATAGTAAGCCGTAATTCACCATCACCATCCATTGTCCAAATGTTATCCTCAACAAAATAGACTTCTACACCCAGATTTTTGAGCTCTCTTGTCGCTACAAGAGTATCAACAGTATTTCGAGCAAAACGGCAAACTTCTCTTGTAACAATAAGGTCGAACATGCCTTTTTTCGCATCCTCCAACATTTTCATAAAGGCCGGGCGCTTTTTTGCTTGCGTTCCGGTAATACCTTCATCAATATACTTATTATGCACATTCCAATTACTATGATATTCTGCTTGATTATCATACCATTGCAGCTGGTTTTCCAATGCCGAAAGTTGCGCCTCATGCTCGGTTGATACTCTGCCATAAAAGACCACCTGTCTGTTTCGGGTTTTATCAGTAACAAAACTATACATTTAAAAATCCTCCTTTTAAAGTAGTATACAAAACTTTACGCTACGTGTGAAATGTGCGAATCTGGTGTGTCATAGTTTTTCAATACGTTAATATAGGTTGCTTTATTAATTAGGCCTCTTTCGAAAAGGATTTTGATAAGCTGTATTGCTGCATATTGGTCATTAACCTGTATATTATTATCCATTCTTACCTCCCAAAAGCATAAAAAAAGAACGGTTATCATAGCCGCTCATCATTATTCTTATATTATTATTTAAAATCAACGCTCCTGTTCATGGTCTCTTTCACGTCGTCGATGCCACTGCTCCAGCAATTTTAAAATCACATCTTCGATTTGTTTTGCTGAATAATCATGGGGGAAGAAGTTCTTTATTCTATCCCTTCTCAGTTTGATTTGCTCTTGTTGATTAGGCTTTTCTTCCTGCATGATTGCATAAATAACATCTGTATTCAGCCGACCTTCCTGACTGAGCTTTTTCATACGGATAGCTTGAGCGTGCGATGGCGTGCAAGATTCTGCTTGCATGTTCTCAAGTAAAGCTGATTGCTCAGTTTCTGTAAGATATGATATTTCAACAGCCGGGCTAAAAGCTATTTGACCTTCGTCAACCATTTTAAGAATAGGTGATATTAGTTCAGTTAAACGGATATAACGCTGCACCTGCGTTTTACTATCCTCTGAATTTTCCGCCACTATATCTACAGAGTACTTCTGACCAAGTTGGTCAGAAGTTAAATTAGCACGCTTTCCCTGATGCTTAATTGCCTCTAACTTCATCTTATAAGCAAACGCTTTTTCCGATGGTAAAATGTGTTCTCGGTGTAAATTGCTATCTACTAAAGCGATAACAGCAGTATCTCTATCCATATAACGAACAAAGGCAGGGATATTTTCTATCCCTGCCAGTTTACAAGCCAACACCCTGCGATGACCTGAGATTATTTCATAACCTCCCTCTTTCTGTGGGCGAACAATCAAGGGAAGAATAACACCAAACTCTCTTATACTCTCGATAAGCTTATTGAGCCCTTCATCTTGATTAACATGAAACGGGTTATCTTCAAAGGGCGTTAACTCTGTAGTTTTTACATGGATGACCTTTTCAGCTTCATCTGACTTATTTAGCGATAGGTCAACTAATTTACCTTTATTATCCATAAAACCTCACCTTTCATATATTTTTAGGTTACCAATAATATTTTGCGGGAGCTGCACCGCTTCAAATTGAAGTAACTGTTTTTATCCCTTACCACTATCAAAGGTGGTCCATAACATCTTTTCGGTTGCTCTGATTTGCTCCAAATCCTTTCTGAGCTGAGGAACATCGAGAATCCCTTTAGAATTAGCAAGCTTCAAAATTTGATTAAGGTTACTGCCAACTCTGCGAACCTCCCGAATGAGATCGTAATATTCTGCAGGAGGGGCTTCTTTTATGACACAATCATTGAGCAAATTTCGAATAAAAACTTCGCGTCGCATACCGGATTTGTTGACCTTCTGCGTTAAAACTTCCAGTTCATCTTTTGTGAAGTAAACTTCAACTCTAAAAGTTCTTTTTCTCATCTATTCATCATCCTTTCCATGAGGTATATTGATTTGAAACAGGCACATAATCACAACACCAATCAATGTTCCGATTAAAGCTCCTTTAATAAAAAACACTATTTCTCAAATAATCAAATCAACATTAATTTTAGGGTATTAGGGGAAAACTTCCCCTAACAAGCGAATTTGCACAATCAAATTCAGTGCTTGTTAAGACAATGCCGTTTTATTGGAGCTGTATTTCTTCCAGAACTTGTACGGCTGTTAAATAGACATTTCCACTATTGTTTTTCGAGTAGGTTATGCGTATCTTTGTACCAACTGGAATTTCTCGTATTCCCAAATACCTTTGAAACCAGTGAGAAGTGGCTATGAATTTTTTACCATCATCTAAGGTGAAAAAGCTGCGAACATCTCCCTTCTTTGTTTCTGCTTTGAGGTCAAGTATCGCATCGAAGTCACCAACTTCGGTTGTATTAAATGCATACTCATCGGTGCAGATGTGAAGGCTCCTCATTTCCTCTAAGGTATAAATTTTGTTTTCCATGTGTGTTGCTTCCTTTCATTTTAAATTTGGGTATAAAAAAAGCACCTACTGTTTTAGCAGTAAGCGCTATGTACCGGAAATTAAGTTGATTTATTTTCTGACCTTAATAAGTTTTTGAATTACATCATCAACTGCATCTGTGAATTTTCCTTGTGACATCAGCTTGTTTTTAAATAATATCAATGTAGAAAGGACAAGCGTCAATTCACGGTCGGACAGCTTTAGATAGCGCCGCTCCTCTCTCATACATAAATCACCTCCCGGAAAACAACCTCCTCCGCACAGGATTTTATATTATTCATAAGCCCAACCCATTTTATTTGGTCGTCAATTTTAAGTTGCTCAGTCACCCCTTGCTGCTTTGCTATTTGATTTATCAGTTGCTTCAAAAGCTCATGAGCGGTTTTATCTACCTCTGCAAGATACTGATTGAGCTTTCCTGTCATCAATAATGAAGTGTAAAATCCACGCTTGTTTTCCTTGATAAATTTTAAATGCAATCTTCCGTACCTGCTAAAAAAAGACCTATCTTGTTCCGGAAACTTTAAATCCGGGATGAGGTATCCATTAACCTCTGAATATGTTCCACCCATTTGTTCAAATAATGATTCCATGGTTCTTCCTCCTTTTTATTTTTACTCGCTCAAAAAGAAATGCGGCTTATTCTGATATGAGTGTAGCAAAATTATAAACACTCATCAATTCTGCGAATTATCACTTTATAGACTTTATCTAAATTCTTCTTTTTGAGCTGGTTTATAATAATTACTTAATTAATTATATATAGGGTAAAATCACTTTCGTTTTTTCTGCAGAAGTTCAAAAGTTAAATTATGAAATATTTTATAAATCTATTGCTATTTCGATAAATCTCGGCTATAATAGGATTATATTATATATTAGCCGACAGGAGAGCGTGGAATGAAATATATCAAACGAGCAATGGAAGATACCTTTATAGAGCTTAACAAACAATTTCCGGCTATTTTAATAACAGGTCCCCGTCAGGTAGGCAAGACGACTATGCTTAAAAAGCTGATGGAGGATGAAAACATTGGCCGTGCCTATGTGACACTCGATGATTTAACAGAGCGCCAAATGGCAAAGAATGATCCGGCTTTGTTTTTTCAACTTCATAAACCTCCGCTGTTTATTGACGAAGTTCAATATGCGCCGGAGCTCTTTTCGTATATAAAAATATGGGTCGATGAGCATAAAAATCCAGGGGACTTCTGGCTCACAGGCTCTCAGCTTTTCAAGTTGATGGAAGGAGTACAGGAATCCCTCGCTGGGCGTGTTGCTTTATTGCAAATGCTTCCACTTTCTCAGCAGGAGATTTTAGGGAATAATACAATACCGTTTGAAATTGATTTAGATTTATTTTTAGAAAAAGAAAAAAACACTGCAAAGGCAGTTACTCCTGAAATATATAGACGTATCTTTAACGGTGGAATGCCGGCACTTCTTAGCGGGCAATATACCGACCGTCGGGTTGTGTATTCAAGCTATATCAGCACCTATATTGACCGAGATGTAAAAGAGCTGTCGGGTGCTATAAACTCTCTTAAATTCATGAGTTTCATTACTGCTGCCGCTGCACTTGCCGGGCAGATGCTGAGTTACAAAACAATAGCAGATGATTGCGACATTGACCAGACTACTGCTAAAAGCTGGCTTAGAATATTAGAGACACTTGGAATAATCTTTTACCTGCATCCTTATTCAAACAATGTGCTAAAACGCACTGTAAAGACTCCTAAGTTGTACTTTTATGATACTGGGCTTGTATGTTACCTTACCAAATGGAGCGATGCAGAAACGCTTATGAGCGGTGCTATGAGTGGTGCTTTGCTTGAGAATTTCACAGTATCCGAAATTGTTAAGAGCTATTATAATTCGGGCAGAGAACCGTTTGTATATTACTACCGAGATAAAGACACCAAGGAAATTGACCTTATTATTGAGGGTAACGGCAAGCTTTATCCCATAGAAATAAAGAAAACCGCAACACCTGATGTACGGTTGACAAAAGTTTTTAATGTGATCGATAAATCCCCCCTACAGCGTGGAACAGGTGCAATTCTTTGCACAGCAGAAAAGCTAAGCGCTTTTGACAAGGATAATTTAATCGTCCCAATTTGGATGATATAGAAAAAGGTTCGATGGTTGATAGTAAACCTAATCCAAGTTTGAATGGTATGCTTTATGATAAAATTAGTGAGTTTTAGGTGGAAAGTAGTCGAATATGACTATGATTAGGGGGAAAAGGGCACGACAAAAAAGCCCTTATCATAAAAAAGGGTTCTATGCCTTAGTTCTCAGGCCATGAACCCTCGCGTAATGGTCAATTTAAAGTTTCACCATTATTAAGGGGTGTAGTTCGAGAGATTTGAACCATTTGGCAGTAAGGCAGATAGGTAAAGGGTTGAACCCTTAAAGAGAAAGAAATTGAAATTGGAGCAAATATGGATAAATCGAAACAAGTGAAATCAAAAAAGCGTGTAGCAGACCATGGCGAGGTTTTTACTGCCGAGCGCGAGGTTAATGCAATGCTTGATTTGGTGAAAACGGAAACTGAGCGCATCGACAGCCGTTTTTTGGAGCCTGCCTGCGGTGATGGCAATTTCCTTGCGGAGATATTGCGCAGAAAACTGGCAGTAGTCAAAAAGAAATATAAAAAGTCTCCTACAGACTTTGAAAAATATTCTGTGCTTGCAGTAACAAGCGTCTATGGTGTGGATATTTTGCAGGACAATGCCGAGGCCTGCCGGGAGCGTTTATATAAAATTTGGGACAAAGAATATAAAGCCGTTTGCAAAAAGGAAGTAAACGAGGATTGTAGAAAATCGGTACGGTTTATTCTCCAAAAAAACATTGTTTGCGGTAACGCATTAAGCCTAATGTGCGTTGACGAAAACGGCAGCGACACGGACAAGCCTATTGTTTTTTCAGAATGGGCATTTATCACAGGATATCAGTTGCAACGCAGTGACTACACCTTTGAAAAGTTGATGAAGGGCGACGATGAAGCCCGTGACCTTTTTAAAAAAGCTAAGAAAAAGAAAATTAAAAAAGAAGAATCACAGCTTACTTTGTTTGAAGAGCAGCCAACCCAACCCGACGATGAGGGTGAATTCTTGCATAAATATGTAACGCATTACAGGAGGATATGGGAACATGACGAATGATTTTTACAGTGGAATTTATAACCCCGATGTTTTAAGTTGCATTGCAAACCTTTCCAGTGATGAGGTTTTCACACCGCCCGAGGTCGCCAATGCAATGCTTGATATGCTACCACAGGAATTATTTGTCAACCCCAACACAACATTTTTGGACCCTGCCTGTAAAAGCGGTGTATTTTTGCGTGAGATTGCAAAGCGACTCTTAACAGGGTTAGAACCCATTTTCCCCGACTTGCAAGAGAGAATTGACCATATTTTTCACAATCAGCTTTTCGGCATTGCTATAACAGAACTGACAAGCCTGCTATCCCGCCGTGGTGTGTATTGCAGTAAATACCCCAACAGTATTTATTCCGTCACCCATTTTGAAGATGCCGAGGGGAATATCCGTTTCAAGAAAATACAGCATCGCTGGAAAAGCGGAAGATGTGTTCACTGCGGTGCAAGTCAAAAGGAATATGACCGTGATGAGGCTTTAGAAACTCACGCTTATGAAATGATACATACCACAAAACCGGAGGCAATATTTAAAATGAAATTTGATGTTATTATAAGTAATCCACCTTATCAGTTGAGTGATGGTGGCCATGGTGCAAGTGCAATGCCAATTTATCAAAAATTTATTTGCCAAGCTAAAAAAATGGCTCCACGGTACTTAACAATGATAGTTCCATCAAGGTGGTTCACCGGCGGAAGAGGTCTGGATGACTTCCGTGATGAAATGCTTCACGATGATCACATCCGTGTAATTCATGATTTCCCCGATGCGTCTGATTGCTTTCCTGGTGTTGAAATCAAGGGAGGTGTCAATTACTTTCTATGGGAAAGAGATAATAGAGGCGAATGCTGTATAAATACACATTACGGAAATTCACCACCGATTACTTCAAATCGTTTTTTGCTTGAAAAAGGAATGAACATTTTCATACGAGATAGTCGACAAATTTCTATTCTTAGAAAAACACAACAGAAGAATGAACCCATGTTTTCTAATATTATGAGCGCAAATGATCCTTTCGGCTATGATGTTAGAGTTGAAAATAGTTATTTGCGAGTAAAACCGAAATACAAACTAAAGCAGTTTGATGATTGCCTTGCATTCTATTACTTTGGATGGAGAGAAAAGGGCATAGGATACATTAATAAAGATACGGTTAGAAAAGGATTCGAATATATTGACGCTTATAAAATATTTATCCCCAGAGCCTGGGGATCAGGTAATACCGAATCTGACAAATTAAATGCTTTTATCGGCCAGCCCAAAACCGTTTGCACCGAAACATATTCTGTTATTGGACCATTAAAAGATAAAGTTGAAGCTGAGAACATACTTTCATATATTAATACAAAATATTTCCATTTTATGGTTTCAATAGTTAAAATTACTCAAGCTGCCGCAAAACATGTTTATAAACTTGTGCCAATGCAAGATTTTACAAAGCCATGGACAGATGAAGAACTTTATCAAAAATATGATTTATCGGAAGATGAAATTGCTTTTGTAGAAGCGTCAATATGGCCGAACAAGGGCGGTGAAAATAATGCCTAATATGGAGTTTTTTCCTCAGCGCCCTGAATCTCATCCGACAATCTATGCCTATGAGGACAGTAATCCACAATACAAGGGTTTATTAAAAATAGGCTACACTGAAAAAGATGTAGAAAAACGTGTTGCACAGCAATACCCCACCAAACGCCCTGATGGAATGGTGCCATATAAAATTGTTTTTTCAGAATCAGCTATGAGAAATGATGGTTCCTGCTTTACCGACCATGAGGTGCATAAAATTCTGCGTAAGAAAAAAATTAGCGGTGTTGGTGGCGAGTGGTTTAAATGCACAGTAGATGATATTAAAGCCGCTATTATTGCCATTAAAACAGGTACGGCGAATATTGAAAACCGTACCCGTAGCTTTGTTATGCGCCCGGAGCAAAGAGAAGCGGTTGAAAAGACCATCACTTATTTTCGTTCGGCAAAAAAAGACGCTCCTGATCGTGTGCCAAAATTCCTTTGGAATGCAAAAATGCGCTTTGGTAAAACCTTTGCATCCTATAAACTTGCAAAACAAATGGGTTTAACAAAGGTGCTTGTTTTAACCTTTAAACCGGCTGTTGAAGCGGCTTGGGAAGAAGATCTAACGACCCACACCGATTTTGAGGGCTGGCAGTTTATCTGCCGAGGCGGAATGAGCTATGAACAGGCTGATTTATCAAAGCCTATGGTTTGTTTTGGCTCGTTTCAAGATTATCTCGGTACCAACGAAAACGGCGGTATCAAGGCGAAAAATGAATGGGTACATACCACCAACTGGGACATTGTTATTTTTGACGAATATCATTTCGGTGCTTGGCGTGAAAATGCGAAAAAGCTATTTGAGCAAGACGATGAGGATGAAAGCTACGATTTTGATATGGAAAAATACAAAAAAGATGAGGCAGATAACGCCTACAACGAAACCTTTTTGCCTATTACTACATCTCATTATCTGTTTTTATCTGGAACACCCTTTAGAGCAATAAACAGCGGTGAATTTATAGAGGATCAAATTTATAACTGGACCTATTCTGACGAACAACGTGCAAAAGAAAACTGGGGTGATTCCTCGGACAATCCTTATTCTTCTTTACCACGTATGGTTATGCTTACCTACCGTATTCCCGACAGTATTCGTCAAATTGCTATGCAAGGTGAATATAATGAGTTTGACTTAAACTTATTCTTTTCGGCAAAAGGCAAGGGTGCTGATGCTCGTTTTGTCTATGAAAACGAAGTGCAAAAGTGGCTTGATTTAATTCGTGGTTCTTACCTGCCATCAAGTGTTGACGATATGAAATTAGGGCAAGACAAGCGCCCGCCAATGCCTTTTTCTGATACAAGACTTTTAAATGTCTTATCCCATACTTTTTGGTTTTTACCCCACGTTGCGTCTTGTTATGCCATGTATAATCTGTTAATGCAAAAGCAAAACAACTTTTATCATGATTATACCATCAATGTTTGTGCAGGAACAAAAGCAGGTATCGGTGTTGATGCACTTCTTCCTGTACAAAAATCTATGGGTGACCCCCTTTCTACAAAGACGATAACGCTCTCATGCGGTAAGTTAACAACAGGCGTAACGGTAAAACCTTGGACAGGCATATTTATGCTTAGAAACCTAAAAAGTCCGGAAACCTATTTTCAGGCTGCTTTTCGTGTACAGTCCCCTTGGGAAATTGATACAGGTGCAGGCAGCAAAGAAATTATAAAGCACGAGTGCTATGTGTTTGACTTTGCGCTTGACCGTGCATTAAAACAAATATCTGACTACAGCTGCCGTTTGAATGTAGATGAAAGTAACCCTGAAAAAAAGGTTGCAGAGTTTATCAACTTTCTGCCGGTTCTTGCATACGATGGCGCTAAAATGACCCAAATCAACGCACAAGATATTCTTGACATTGCAATGGCGGGAACTTCCGCTACTCTGCTTGCAAAGCGCTGGGAATCGGCTTTACTTGTTAATGTTGACAACGACACCCTATCCCGCCTTATGTCAAACAAAGACGCTATGGACGCTCTAATGAAAATTGAGGGCTTTCGTTCTCTAAATTCCGATATTGAAACCATCATTAATAAATCTGAGTCAGTGAAAAAAGCTAAAAAAGATGGCACGGACAAGCTCACACCGAAAGAAAAGAAAGAGCTTTCTGATGAGGAAAAAGAGTACAAGTCTATGCGTAAGCAGATACAAGAAAAGCTCATTAAATTTGCAACTCGTGTACCAATTTTTATGTACTTAACCGACTATCGTGAAAAATCTCTAAAAGATGTTATCACTCAGCTTGAGCCGGGGCTTTTCAAAAAGGTAACCGGTCTTGATGTTAAAGATTTTACACTGTTATGCGAGCTAAATGTGTTTAACGCATCTTTAATGAATGATGCTATTTTCAAATTTAAGCGCTACGAAGATGCCAGCCTTTCATATACAGGTATCGACAAACACGAAGGTGAAGATATCGGCGGTTGGGATACAGTTATCAAGCGCAAAGAATATGAAACGCTGTTTTATAATCAACAGACTACAATGGAGGCCCCTGAGTTTACAGCAGATGATATTCCAGATATCTCTTCTATGGATAGCAATGATGATGAAGATGGTGAGGAAACTCAAAATGTAAAGGCTCCGAAGCCAAAGAAAAAATCTGATTCGTCAGTACATACATATAGAGCACCCGTAACACCTGCAAAGCCGGATTTTGTTACTGCCGCTTTTGGGGTGAAAGCACCCATCTCACCCGCTGTGCCGAAAAAAGAGGACATACCAAAGATGGATCTTTCAGAAGTTGCGGTTGGGGCTACGGTGAAACATAAATCTTTCGGTGATGGTAAGATAATTGAAATAAAAAATGATCTGTTGACTGTGCGTTTTGCAAATGGTGAAAAACGGTTCCAATTTCCACAGGCATTTGAAAACGGGTTTTTGAAGAGATAATTAAAACAGCATCTATTTTATAGGCTATCTATTTGAGCAGCAGAGTTTTGTCTGCTGCTCTATTTTTGTGCACATTTTGTAGCCTTGCTTTTGGATTCGCAGCAAGGTGAATCCACGAGTTGACTATAGCAGCAAGCCAAAAGAGGGGGTGATTAAATTAAAAAAATTACAGGTTAAAACAATAGACAAATGGCAAAAGTCAGCGAGACGTGAGAGCCACAGACAGGAAAAAAAGGATAAAATCAAAAGTGCTTTTGAAAATCCCAATGAGGTAGTGACGATACCGGCCACCAAAAATCAGGATACCGATAAATCACAAATTTTGCGTGTTGCTGCCTATTGTCGTGTAAGCACACTTGAAGAGGCCCAAGCAGGAAGCTTTGAATTACAACTACAGCATTATCGGGAAATGATAGATAAAAAGCCCGAATGGCAACTGGCTGAAATCTATGCTGATGAAGGCGTCTCGGGCACTTCAATAAAAAAACGAATTAATTTTATGCGTATGATTGAAGATTGCAAAGCCGGAAAAATCGACCTTGTTGTTACAAAAAGCGTTAGCCGTTTTGCAAGAAATACAAGGGACTGCCTTGAAGCAGTAAGGCAATTGAAAGCGCTCAGCCCTCCGGTTGGTGTCTTCTTTGAAACGGAAAATTTGAATACCGCAGAAAGCAAAAATGAATTTATCCTCGGTGTCTTAAGCCTTGTTGCACAAGGTGAATCCGAACAGAAAAGTGCCGCCATATTGTGGTCTTATTACGAGCGTTTCAGCCGTGGTATTCCCATATTCTCTACGCATAACCTTCTTGGATACGATAAAAACCACTTTGGCAATGTGGTTATTGTTGAAGAGGAGGCAGAAATTGTACGGTATATTTACGCTTGCTTTAAAGATGGTCAGACTGCTCGTGAGATTGCAGAGGCTCTTACAGAGGCTCATGTTCCTACTGTTAAGGGCAACGAAAAATGGAATCCGAGTGTTATACTCAATATGCTTCGCAATGAAAAATACTGCGGCAACTCCCTGATGCAGAAAAGCTTTACAGTGGACTGCTTTTCTCATAAGCGCATAAAAAACACAGGGCAACGCACTCAATTTTTCAGAGCGGGCACGCACCCTGCTATCATTTCACAGAAGGACTGGGATAAGGTACAGGAGCTTCTATTAAATGGGAGAAAATCCCCTAAATCGGGCAAACAGCAGCGGTTAGAGCATAAGCTCACCATAACAAGGATAAAGGGAGGCAAACTGCGTGGCTTTGTACTTCTTGATCCAAAATGGAACCGCAAAGAACTTGAAATGTTTTTTGAAAAAATGAATTTGAAATAAGAAAGGTGATTTACTATGTTTAAGAGTTTTAATGAATTTAATTTTGAGGTCGTAAATGTTTCTATTCAGGGCACGCCTGATTTTTATGTAAATCTTAATGGTATTACTTTCTCCAAAAAAATGATTGAGGATATGAACTATCCAGCATATATTCGTCCTCTTGTTGATGCTGAAAATAAAGCACTCGCATTTCAGGCTTGCAAACAGGGTGATGACCGTGCATTGAAGTTTTCTAAACCCCGCGGTGAGCAGAATGGTTGTATCAGTTTTCAGCATAATGTTTTGCAACGTACTGCAAGGACAGTTATGAAGGAAAGCTGGAAAGATGATAGCCGTTATTGTATGACTGCTATTTATTTCCCCGAAGCAAAAGCGATGGTTGTGGACCTAACTTCTGCCACCGAGCTTCCACCCCTCAGACCACGCAAAAAATAAACCGAAATATTAAAACTTTAAGCGGCAGGAAGTTATTTTATCTTCTTGCCGCTGTTTTCTTATTATTTATAAGTTTGTAGTAAAAAAATACGCACATCATTGATTTCTCAACAATGCGCGTATCATAAGGATTAGATATACACTTCAACGGAAATATCTTCCCATTGATTGGCTCTAAGGTAACATCCGCAGGATTTTCGAAAAGCCTCAGCTTCCTCGAATCCTATTTTAAACGTAAATAGCGGATAATTATTTAGCCTTGTTTTGTTTAATAGCAGCCTGTGCAGCTGCAAGGCGGGCAATCGGCACACGGAACGGTGAGCATGAAACATAGTTCAGCCCAATGTCGTGGCAGAACTCAACTGTGCTCGGATCGCCACCGTGTTCACCACAGATACCAAGTGTGATATCAGGGCGTGTTTTCCTACCAAGCTCTGATGCCATCTTCACAAGTTTGCCAACACCAATCTGATCAAGTTTGTCAAATGGGTCAGATTCGAAAATCTTGTTGTCATAGTAGGAATCGAGGAACGCCGCAGCATCGTCACGGCTAAATCCGAATGTCATCTGTGTCAAATCGTTTGTACCAAAGCTGAAGAATTCAGCCTCTTTTGCGATTTCGTCAGCTGTGATTGCTGCACGCGGAATTTCAATCATTGTTCCGACCTGATATTTCATCTTGATGCCTGAATCCGCAATGAGCTTGTCAGCTGTTTCGACAACTGTATTCTTAACATACTGGAGCTCTTTAATTTCGCCAACAAGAGGAATCATGATTTCAGGTTCAATTTTATATTCGGGGAACTCTTTATTCACTGCAATAGCAGCATTGATAATCGCTGTTGTCTGCATTTCAGCAATTTCGGGATATGAAACGGCAAGACGGCAACCACGGTGGCCCATCATCGGGTTGAACTCGTGGAGGGAGTTGATAACATCTGTAAGAGCCTCTTGTGTCATGCCCAACTCGTCTGCGATTTCTTTTATCTCTTCTGCCTTTGTGGGTAGGAACTCATGCAAGGGTGGGTCAAGGAAACGGATTGTCATCGGGCTGCCTTTGAGAACTTTATACATTTCTTCAAAGTCACCTTGCTGATAAGGCAAAATCTTTGCAAGTGCCTTTTTACGATCCTCAACACTGCGAGCAACAATCATTTCTCGAACAGCCTTTATGCGGGTGCCTTCGAAGAACATATGCTCTGTACGGCAAAGGCCAATGCCCTCTGCTCCGAAATTAACAGCCTGTTCTGCATCACGGGGATTGTCTGCGTTTGCACGAACTTTGAGTGTTCTCTTTTCATCTGCCCAACTCATGAAGCGGCCAAAATCACCAGAAATTTCAGCTTCAACTGTGGGAACCGATACGCCATAAATATTGCCTGTTGAGCCGTCAAGCGAAATATATTCGCCTTCGTTATATTTTTTACCGCCGAGATCAAAATATTTTTTATCAGCGTTAATTATAATGTCACCACAACCAGAAACACAGCAGGTGCCCATTCCACGAGCAACAACAGCAGCGTGGGATGTCATTCCGCCACGGACGGTAAGGATACCCTGTGCGGCATACATTCCTTCAATATCCTCTGGAGAGGTTTCAAGACGAACAAGAATAACCTTTTCGCCCTTGTCTGCACTTGCTTTTGCATCCTCGGCTGTGAAAACAATCTTACCACAAGCAGCGCCAGGAGAAGCTGCAAGGCCTGTACCGATAACGGTTGCTTCTTTGAGTGCCTTCCCGTCAAACTGTGGGTGAAGCAAGGCGTCAAGCTGTTTTGGATCAACACGAAGAATTGCCTCATCTTCAGTAATCATGCCCTCGTCAACAAGGTCAACCGCAATTCTGAGTGCTGATGCAGCTGTGCGCTTGCCGCTACGAGTCTGGAGCATATAGAGCTTACCATTTTCGATTGTGAACTCCATGTCCTGCATATCTTTGTAATGGTTTTCAAGCTTCGTTGCAAATTCAACAAACTCTTTATATACTTCAGGCATATCGTCCTGAAGATGTGAGATTGGGCTAGGAGTACGAACACCTGAAACAACGTCTTCGCCCTGTGCATTTATAAGGTATTCACCGTACAACACCTTTTCACCTGTTGAAGGGTCACGAGTGAAAGCAACGCCTGTGCCCGAGTTTTCGTTCAGGTTGCCGAATACCATCGTCTGAATATTAACTGCAGTACCCCATGAATAAGGGATCTCGTTCATGCGACGATAAACGTTTGCACGGGGGTTGTCCCACGAGCGGAAAACAGATTTGACTGATTCCATAAGCTGTACTTTCGGGTCAGCCGGAAAGTCAACACCCTTTTGCTCTTTGTAATAAGCCTTGAAGCGAACGACAAGCTCTTTCATGTCGTCAACATCAAGATCCAAGTCTCTTTCTACACCCTTTTTCTTTTTAACTTCGTCAATAATTATTTCAAATGTTTTCTTTGAAATTTCCATAACAACATCAGAGAACATCTGAATAAAGCGACGATATGAGTCATAAACAAAACGCTCAAAAGTCGGATCGGAATTGTTTTCGATAAGACCTGCAACAACCTCATCATTAAGACCAAGGTTGAGAATAGTATCCATCATGCCGGGCATAGATGCACGAGCACCCGAGCGAACAGATACAAGCAATGGGTTTTGCGGGTCACCAAATTTTTTGCCGTTAATTTCTTCGATATCGGCAAGTGCCTTGTAGATTTGCTTTTCAATGTCGGCACTGATTTTTTTACCGTCGTCATAGTAACGGGTACACGCTTCCGTTGAAACAATGAAACCCTGTGGAACTGGCATGCCGAGATTTGACATTTCTGCCAAGTTTGCGCCTTTTCCGCCAAGCAGATTCCTCATTGAACTATCTGCCTCGGAAAAAAGGTAGACATACTTGTGATTCATATTTATTACCTCCCAAATTTTTCTTGCATTTAGATATTTTTTACTTTATTCGGGAAAATATCCCCCGAATTTCTGCTACTCAAGTATTATATCATAAAGTATATCCCGTTTCTATACATTTTTTACAAGAAATAGCAAGCAGAATACTGAGAAAAACTGTATATTATGTTGTTAACTCGATTTTCGAACGAATTCGCTTGAATTCGCATATCTTTTCTGCAATAATAATAATTGAGCTTTTGTATGTAAATATATACAGAAATATGAAAGGTGGGAATAAAGTGAACGATAACTGTGCTGTAATACTTGCAGCAGGCGAAGGAAGAAGAATGAAATCGTCAAAACCTAAGGTTCTTTGCGAAGTGCTTTTCAAGCCCATGATAGATTGGGTTACGGCAAATGCCATTGCTGGCGGAATAGATAACATATGTGTTGTCACCGGGCACCTTGGCGACAGTGTTCGTTGCCACCTCAATCCTTCAATCAAAACGGCTGTTCAGGACAAGTTGCTGGGCACCGGCCATGCCGTTATGCAAGCAAAAGATTTTATAAAGGAACACGGCGGCTCAGGAAATGTTTTGATTCTCAATGGCGATGCACCTTTAATGGACAGTGAGACTCTAAAAACCTCACTTAACTTTCATGTTCGCAACGAAAATGCCGTTACAGTCATCACCGCAAAAGTTGACAACCCTTATGGGTATGGAAGGATTGTTAGAAAAGACGACGACACCCTGCTAAAGATTGTTGAGGAAAGGGACGCAACTCAAGACGAAAGGGCAATTAACGAGATCAACTCGGGTGCATATTGGTTCAACAGCCAGGCACTGCTCACAGCGCTTGAAGAAATATTATCATCAAAAAAAGAAAATTCCTCAAAAGAATATTACTTAACCGACACCATTGAGGTTATTTTAGGCTTTAATCTCAAAGCAACCGCTTTTTATGCAAAATCCCCAAATGTTGCGTTGGGTGCAAATGACAGGTTACAACTTCAACAGCTCAATGAAATTGCAAGAAAATCTGTTATGGACAGTCTCTTACTTGAGGGTGTTTCAATCCCCTGTGCCGACGGTGTTATAATCGGCCCTGATGTTACCATTGGCAAAGATACCACAATTTTGCCCGGAACAATTATTAAGGGCAAGGTTAATATAGGCGAAAATTGCACAATAGGCCCGAACAGCCTTATTGAGAACACAGTTGTCGGCGACAACACAACAATTAACACTTCACAATGTGTTGAATCGGTTGTTGCAGACAATGTTCAGATTGGGCCGTTCGTACGTCTTCGTCCGCATTCGAACATTGGCAGCAATGTCAAAATTGGCAATTTTGTCGAAATTAAAAACGCCAACATCGGCGACGAAACTAGAATTTCACATTTATCATACATTGGTGATTCTGATTTGGGTTCGGATGTTAATGTCGGTTGCGGTTGTGCAACGGTTAATTTTAACGGCTCGACAAAAAACAGAACTGTGGTCGGAAACGGCGCCTTCATCGGTTGCAATAATAGCCTTGTTGCGCCTGTGAGCATAGGTGACAGAGCATACACTGCCGCAGGTTCAACCATCACCGAGGATGTTCCGGCAGACTCACTTGCACTTGCACGTGCAAAGCAGGTTATTAAAAAAGACTGGGTTAAACACAAAAGCCCTTATAAAAAGTAAAATTCGGAGGTGGAAAATGCCTAAAAATGAGAACGCCACCATGTATGACGATTCTTATGAACAAGAGGTAAATACAGATAACGGCTCGTCAGGGTTTTTAAATAAAGCCATAGCTTCTTATAACAATTTAAAACCTTGGGCAAAAATCGTTGTACCATCATTTGTTTTGATAGTGATTGTCGCTATTTCTGTTGCGCTGTTTTTTGCCCTTCATTCCGACATAAAGTTAAGTGCGCAAATATCCGACCTTTATGCCGACGACAGAATTCTTCCTACATATCAAAAGTTTCCTGAGCATTACGAAGGCTTTCTTGTCGATCAAGTCGGACTTGATAACGAGCAGGCCGCTCAATTACTAAGAGGCAATGAAAACTGGCGTTTTTTTACATTAAAAATTGAGTTTAATAACAAACATAAATACCCCGTCGATATTTATAGGTTCAACGTTGTTGATAACGGAAAGAACAAAATATGGATTAACCCAATTTTAAACGGTATAATTGGTCTTGAGCCTGGGCTTGACGAAATAAGAAAAATTAATATTGAGGTAATAGTCGGCGACCCGTCGCTTGACCTTATGGAAGTTTTGAGATTAACAGGCGACCTCGAAGCTTCAGTCGAATACTCAAGGAGAATTGGGTATGGAGAAAACGGGAAGCTTATGGATGCAGCTGATGAATCATCTATGGAACAGCCGCCCTCAATGTTTGCGGAGTTGAAAAATGCTGAATAAACGAAAGAGAAATCTACTTAAACCTTTTCTCTCAAAGGGAGCAAAAATAATGTTCAAAAAAATTTTACGCCCGCAGCCATTCGCTGCGGGCTCACCCGAGTATTTAATTGTCGGGTTAGGGAACCCTGGCCCAAAATACGAAACAACAAGGCACAATGTGGGGTTTTTGTGCATTGATGTTTTGTCTAACAACACGGGCAAAAAAATTAACAGATTAAAATTCAATTCCCTCACGGGAGATGTTACTATTGCAGGGCATAGATGCATAGCTATGAAGCCGCAGACCATGATGAACAACAGCGGTATAGCCGTTGCACAGGCTGTGAAGTTTTATAAAATAAATCCCGAAAATGTGATTGTCATTTTCGATGACGCATCGATAACTTTTGGAAGTTTGAGAATAAAACGACGAGGTAGTGACGGAGGACATAACGGAATAAAAAGCATTGTTCAACACCTTAACAACGACAACTTCCCGAGAATTAAAATTGGTGTAGGCTCAAAACCGCACCCTGAATACAATCTTGCCGATTGGGTGCTTTCGACTTTTAAAAAGGACGAGCTTAAAACGATAAAAATCGCTTGCGAAAATGCATACAAAGCCGCCGAGCTTATTGTCGGCGGCAAAATTGAAGATGCTATGAATCAGTACAACTGATTTATTTTATTATATATTGAATACTGTCCATCATTTCACCGATTGTTTTCATTGCCTTTGAAACGTTCTTCTTTGTTTGACGCTTTGCAGGTCTGCTAATTATCGAACTTCCGACAAGTCCCGCAACACCGCCAACTGCCATGCCTATTCCCAAACCTTTAGCCATTGAATTTTTACTTTTTTGCATTTTAGTCACCCCCAATAAATATTGTCCCTTTTATTT
>DASRNM010000117.1:0-17416 GCA_035647435.1 Clostridia bacterium | reverse complement strand
ATTATAATAATATTTTAAAAAAGGGAGGGTATCGCCTTGCCACAGGACTTTGTTCACATAGTACGGTATATTCTGCCCTCAACAGCGCTGATTGTTTTAGTTTATTGCTCTGTTTCTTTGTTAAGGCAAAAGCAAAGCGGTCCCGTATATCCCGCTCGCCTTGTAAACAACGCAAACGGCGAGGTCATACCTTTGTCAAACTGGGAAAACTCAGTCGGTCGCAGTAACTCCTGCGACATAGTTTTGAATTATCCGACAGTTTCGAGATTTCACGCGGTTGTTGCATTGAGAAAAAATGGTTGGTTAGTTGCGGATACATTATCAAGAACTGGGGTTTTTATCAACAGGGAACAAGTAAAAAATAAAGCTTTTTTGGAGCATGGAGATATTATCACCTTTGGCGGTGCAAATCTTGCCTTTAAGTTGGACAAACTTAATAGTAATGACGAAAAATCACAGCAGAACAAAACAGACAGCGGTGATATTTTTTTTGATAAAAAACAAAAAGAAGGCAGGATTGATTAATGGAAAAAATCACTTTGTCAAACGGGTTTCGCATATTGCTTGACTATGATAATTTTGCCCGAAGCTGCACAATGGGCATTTGGGTGGGCAGCGGTTCGGGTTATGAAAGCCCCGAGAGTTCGGGTGCTTCACATTTTATAGAGCACATGATTTTCAAAGGCACTCCCGACAGAAATTCTTATGAAATATCAACTCAGATCGATGAGATCGGCGGCGCACTGAATGCATACACAACAAAGGAATACACTTGCTTTTATTGCCGTAGCCTGACAGACCATGTCGGCAAGGCTTTAGATATCCTATGCGATATGGTTAAAAACCCACGCCTTGAACCAAAAGATGTCGAGACCGAAAAAGGTGTGGTGCTTGAAGAAATCGCACTGTATGAGGACAGCCCCGAGGATTTGTGCCTTGACACCTTTTATGAGAACTCGTGGTTCGACAATGCCTTTGGCAGAAATATTTTAGGCAGCAGGGAAACGGTCAATGAGCTGAACTCTGAAGCCCTACGGGCACATATGGCAGAGTTTTATGTGCCGGAAAGAATGGTCGCCTCTCTTTGTGGCCGTTTTGACAAAGATGCCGTGATTTCGACTTTTGAAAAGTATTTCGGTAGCTTAAAACCTACGAGCAACCCTATAAAAAGACAGTCACTCGGCTTTTCCCCGTTTATAAAAACAATTAATAAAGATTTTGAGCAAAACCAAATTATACTTGGCTTTGAAGGTATTCGTGCCGATGTTGAAGACCGTTTTGCCTGTGGACTTTTGTGCAATATTTTGGGCGGTTCTTCTTCCTCAAGGCTGTTCCAACGCATTCGTGAAAATCTCGGCCTTGTTTACTCTATTGGCGCATTCAATGCGGCATATCTTAACGGTGGTTTAATTGGCATAAGCATGGGTCTTTCGCACAAAGCGGAGGAGCAAGCCTTGACTGAGTCCTTGAAGATTCTTCGTGAGTTTCCTCATGACATATCCGAAAAAGAGCTGTCGAGAGTTCAGGAGCAAGCGGCCGCAGGTTTGGTTATGGGGCTTGAATCCACTCCCGCAAGAGCGTCAAGAATGGGCAGAAGTGAAATTTTATTTAACAGCGTTGATAGCCAAGACATGCTCATTGAAAATTACAGGTCAGTAACGCTCGACAATATCCGCCGTGTTTCTGAAAAGTTGCTCAACCTTGAAAAAATTGCAATTTGCTCTGTAGGCAAAGTTTATGAAAATGATTTTTATCTATCACTAATTTCAAATACTTAACGCTCAAAATGGAGCTAAGTGAAAGCTGTTTTCTGTTATAATAATTCATTGTGCATAACATCTGTTTTGAACGGATATAAATCTATATAAATTTATACATGGGAGGTGTACATATGCGCCAAATAACTATTTTTGATTCTACATTGCGTGACGGTGCACAAGCAGAGGGCATTTCTTTCTCTATCAACGACAAAATCAACATCGTCAAAGCCATTGACGAGCTGGGAATTTCAATCATCGAGGCAGGCAACCCGACCGCAAATAAAAAAGAGCTTGAATTTTTTAAAGAAGCAAAAAGTTTAGTGCTTGAAAATAGCGTCCTTTGCGCTTTTGGCTCAACGAGACGAAAGAGTATCAGTGTTGAGAAGGATAAGGGCTGCTTGATGTTGCTTGAAGCAGGAACTCCATATGTTTCTATTGTTGGCAAGTGCTCTGTTTTTCAGGTGAGTAAAATCCTCCACACAACTCCCGAAGAAAACCTAAGAATGATTGAAGACACTTGCCGTTTCTTCAAGGAGAAAAACAAAAAGGTTGTTTTTGATGCTGAGCATTTTTTTGACGGATATATAAGCGACCCTTCTTATGTTATTGAATCTCTCAAGGCGGCAGCTAAGGCTGGTGCAGACTGTCTATGCCTTTGTGATACAAACGGTGGCACTTTGCCAAATAAAATATTTGAAATAACAAAAGAGGTCTGCAACGCTTTCCCTAACATAAACATCGGCATTCACGCTCATAACGACTCTGACACCGCAGTTGCCTCGTCTCTTCTTGCCGTTCAAGCAGGCGCACAACAGGTGCAGGGTACATTTCTCGGTTTTGGTGAGCGGTGTGGCAACGCAAACCTTTCATCAATAATCCCTAACCTACAGTTAAAACTCGGCTATTCGTGTATTCCCGATGATAATATGTCGGGTTTGACCAGTGCAGCACTAAAAATTTCAGAAACGGCCAACATAATACTTGATAAAAAGGCCCCCTTCGTCGGAAGGAGCGCTTTCGCCCACAAAGCCGGCATGCATGTTGATGCGGTTCTCAAAACCTCTTCTTCATTTGAGCATATTGAACCCTCCTGTGTTGGCAACAAGCGCCGTTTCTTGATGAGTGAGTTCACAGGCAAATCAGCTGTTTTGCAAAAGGTTTTAAAGCTCTACCCCAACTTCGACAAGGATTCACCTTTGATTAAAGAAATACTTGACGAAATTAAGGATAAAGAATACAAGGGCTTTCAATATGAAGGCGCAGACGCCTCACTTGAACTAATTATTAAAAGAAAAATTGATAAATTTGACCCGTTTTTTGACCTTATTAGCTATAAGGTTCTTGATGAATTACCATACGACAATAATAGAAGCGCCACGGCAACTATTAAACTTAAGGTCAATGACACTGTTAAAATCTCGGCATCTGATGGGGAAGGCCCCGTCAACGCGCTTGACTCTGCTTTAAGAGAGGCGTTGTCAGATTTCTACCCAAGCCTTAACAAAGTAAGGCTTGTCGACTACAAGGTAAGGGTTATGGAGCCAAAATATGCAACTGCGGCACAAGTTAGGGTTCTTATCACTTCAACCGACGGCAACGAAGTTTGGACAACCGTGGGAGTGTCAAAAGACATTATCGAAGCGAGTTGGATTGCTCTTGTGGATTCAATCGAACATAAACTTAAAACTCGGAGGAAATAAATATGGCTATGACTATGACACAAAAAATTCTCGCAGCACACGCAGGGCTTGACGAAGTTCATGCAGGCCAGCTCATTGAAGCAAACCTTGACATTGTTTTGGGCAACGATGTTACAACCCCTGTTGCGATTAACGAGTTTGAAAACTGTGGAGCGTCAAAGGTTTTTGATAAGAGCAAAATATCCTTTGTGCTTGACCATTTCACACCAAATAAGGACATAAAATCCGCAGAAAACTGCTTGCAAGTCAGGGAGTTTGCAAAAAAGTTTGACATTGAGCACTTTTACGATGTGGGCGAGATGGGCGTTGAGCATGCACTGCTGCCTGAAAAGGGCATTGTTCTCCCAGGCGACGCCATCATCGGTGCGGACTCACACACATGCACATACGGTGCTCTGGGTGCTTTTTCGACGGGCGTCGGCTCAACCGACATGGCGGCAGCAATGGCAACAGGCAAAACATGGTTCAAAGTACCATCTGCAATAAAAGTAATTCTCACTGGCAAATGCCAAAAGCATGTAGGGGGCAAAGATATAATCCTTCACCTGATTGGGCTTATAGGCGTTGACGGCGCCCTTTACCGTTCGCTTGAATTCTTTGGCAACGGCATTGCCTCACTTTCAATGGATAACAGGCAGACAATTTCAAACATGGCTATTGAATGCGGTGCGAAAAACGGAATATTTCCGGTTGATGATATAACAATAGAATATGTCAAGGAGAGAGCAAAAAGGCCTTATAAAATATTTGAGGCTGACAGCGATGCGCCATACGATGAGGTGATAGAAATCAACCTCAATGGGTTAAGACCGACGGTTGCAAAACCGCACCTGCCCTCAAACACAGCGACAGTTGATAAGCTCGAAAAAATACCAATACAACAGGTAGTTATCGGTTCATGCACGAACGGAAGGCTTGAGGATATGCAAATTGCAGCCGAGATTTTAAAGGGCAGACACGTTGCAAAAGGCGTGCGTTTGATTGTTATACCTGCAACGCAGCAAATATATATAGACTCCTTGAGACAGGGGCTTTTGGAAATATTCATCGAAGCGGGCGGAATCGTTAGCACCCCTACATGCGGGCCTTGTCTTGGCGGCCATATGGGAATTCTTGCAGGTGGCGAAAGGGCTGTTGCGACAACAAACCGCAATTTTGTCGGCAGAATGGGGCATCCCGAAAGTGAAGTTTATCTTGCAAGCCCGGCAGTAGCGGCAGAAAGTGCCGTTAAGGGATACGTCGCACAACCTGAGTAATTTATAATTGCAGAGTTTTCTTAGATTTTATCTTTTCGATAATTTCGGCTATAATATATATATAATAAACAAGGAGGATCTATAATGGATTTTAAAGGAAGTAAAACACAGGCGAATTTAATGGCAGCCTTCTCGGGCGAGTCACAGGCAAGAAACAAGTACACATACTATGCCTCAAAGGCAAAAAAAGAGGGTTATGAGCAAATTTCTGCAATTTTTACAGAAACCGCTAACAACGAAAAGGAACACGCTAAAATGTGGTTCAAAGAACTTCACGGTGGTGCTGTTCCATCAACGGTCGACAATCTTCTTGACGCAGCAGCGGGCGAGAATTACGAATGGACAGAAATGTACAAAGAGTTTGCCGAAGTTGCACATGAAAAAGGGTTTACAAGAATTGCAGAGCTTTTTGAGCTTGTTGCAAAAATTGAAAAAGAGCACGAGGAGCGTTATCGCAAACTTCTCGAAAACCTCAACGATGGCATTGTTTTTGAAAGGTCAAATGAGGTTGTTTGGTTTTGCCGCAACTGCGGTCATATTCATGTTGGCAAAACTGCACCCGACGTTTGCCCGACATGCGACCATCCAAGAGCATACTTTGAAATCAGAGCTGAAAATTATTAATGGCTTTGCAATTTTAGTTTAATAATCTTTATACCCTGAACGGTTTGACCGTTCAGGGTATAAATTTGCGCAAAAAATGACGGCCGTTCAAAAGAACAGCCGTCATAATAAAATTTTATCTTCTTATCTTCTGTTGTTATTGAATCTGTTATCCCTGCGTGGGGCAGGACGGCGCGGTGCATCCGAAACAGTGTTTTCGGGCACAAGGCCTTCAACTTCAATAAGTGCATCCCTGCGCGAAAGGTTAAGTCTGCCTTGGTCGTCAACCTCACGAACCTTGACAATAACCTCATCTCCTGTAGCAACAACATCTGAAACCTTCTCAGTGCGTTTAACATCAAGATGGCTGATGTGTACAAGGCCTTCCTTGCCGGGTGCTATTTCAACAAATGCGCCGAAGTCCATCAATCGAGTTACAACGCCTTTGTATATCGAGCCAACCTCAGGGTCCATAGCAATGGTGTTTACCATAAGCAATGCACGCTCTGCGTCGTCAATGTCAATAGCACTAATATATATTGTTCCGTCTTCTTCAACATCAACTGTGCAGTTGCATTCAGCACAAATCTTCTGAATAACCTTGCCCTGCTTGCCGATAACTTCACTAATCTTTTCAACAGGAATTTTAGTTGACAGCATTTTTGGTGCATATTTTGAAAGCTCCTTGCGAGGCTCAGCAATTGCGGGAATCATTGCACCGTCAAGGATTTGCAACCTTGCTTTATACGTCTTATCAAGAGCTTCTTTTATAATCTCAGGGGTCAAGCCATTTATCTTCAAGTCCATTTGGATTGCGGTAATTCCCTTATGCGTACCTGCAACCTTGAAATCCATATCACCGAAGAAATCCTCAAGACCTTGAATGTCAACCATAGTCATGAAACGGTCGCCTTCTGTAATAAGACCGCATGAAATACCAGCAACGGGTGCTTTAATCGGAACACCGGCTGCCATTAGCGAAAGTGACGAGGAACAAATAGCTCCCTGTGATGTGGATCCGTTTGAAGACACAACCTCAGAAACAAGCCTTAGGCAATATGGGAACTCTTCGACTGAAGGAATTACGGGTAGCAACGCCTTCTCTGCCAATGCACCGTGACCTATTTCACGACGGCCAGGGCCTCTGCTGGGCCTTGTTTCGCCGACGGAATATGAGGGAAAATTATAATGGTGCAAATATCGCTTTGAATCTATTTCGTCAATGCCATCCAAAAACTGGGCGTCGTTCATCGGGCCGAGTGTTGTGATTGTGAGCACTTGTGTCTGCCCTCTTGAGAACATGCCTGAGCCGTGAACTCTGTCAAGCAAGTCAACTTCAGCGTTGAGTGCACGAACTTCGTCTACCCCACGCCCATCGACACGCTTGCCATCATCAAGCAGCCAACGACGAACTACAAATTTCTGTAATTTATCAAGACAATCTTCTATTTTATTCCCTTGTTCTGGATATATTTCGTCAAACTTTTCGTGCACAGCTTCAAAAACGGGCAAAAGTCTCTCGTCTCTTACTCTCTTATCGTCTGTGTCGAGCGCTGCACGAACATCCTCAATTGCAAAAGCCTTAATAGCTTCGAACATTTCAGGGTCGGGGGCATTTGAGGGGAATTCAACCTTTTGTTTTCCAACCTCGGCTTTTATTTGATTTATAAACTCAACAATTTTTTTGTTTTCTTCGTGTGCAAACATAATAGCGTCAAACATCTCGTCATTTGTAACCTCGTTTGCGCCAGCTTCAATCATAGCTACAAGTTCACCAGTTGAAACAACGGTAACAGACATTTTTGACTCTTCTCGTTGTTCTACTGACGGGTTAATAACATATTCGCCGTCAACAAGACCAACACAAACGCCTGAAATTGGGCCTTCCCACGGAATTTCGGATATTGCAAGCGCAATTGAAACTCCCAGCATTGCAGCGATTTCAGGGGAACAGTCCTGTTCAACTGACATAACAGTTGCCACAATTCCTACATCATTCCTCATATCCTCGGGGAACAACGGACGAATGGGACGGTCAATCATTCTTGATGTCAGGGTTGCCTTTTCACTCGGTCTACCCTCTCTGCGCTGGAATGACCCTGGAATTTTGCCTACTGAATATAGCTTTTCTTCATAGTCAACCGAAAGTGGGAAAAAATCCATTCCCTCACGCGGTTTTGCCGACATTGTTGCAGAGCAGAGCACATTCGTTTCGCCATAACGAACTAAGCATGATCCACCTGCGAGTTGTGCCATCTTGCCAACCTCTACCACTAATGGGCGACCGGCAATTGTAGTTTTGAATTCTTTGAAATCCTTGAAAAACATTTTTTTCTCCTTTTATTTTTCAGGCGGGCGGTTTAGCAATAAATCCGCAGTCCGAAACAGCCTCGGGCTGTCGATTCACTGCTAAAACCGTTCGTCGCCTGTATTTTACACTTATTATTTACAAAAGAGCAGGCAGATACACGCCCTGCCTGCTCAAATTGCAAAATTATTTACGTATGCCAAGCTTTGCAATGATATTACGATAACGCTCAATATCGCTACTTTGCAAATATTTCAGCAGATTACGCCTGTGACCAACCATTTTAAGCAAGCCTCTGCGTGAATGATGATCGTTTTTGTGTTCTTTCAAATGACCCGTTAAGTCATTTATTCTCTTTGTGAGAATGGCAATTTGTACCTCGGATGAGCCTGTGTCACCCTCGTGAAGAGCATATTCCTGCATTAAAGCAGTCTTTTCTTCCTGTGTCATAATTTCACCTCATTCAGTATTTTGACCATGCTCCCAGAATAAGGCAGGTGAACACCTTAATGGTTTACTCCATATTCCGAGAAACAGGCACGGTAATGATTATATCACGCAAGCATTAATTTGTAAAGAGGATTCTTGTGCAATTATTAATAATGCTTTGGGTATATTTTGTCCCATTTTGCAAATTACAACATATTATAAGGTGAGGGATTCATTCTCTCATTTGTGCGGGTGTGCAATAGGTGGCAAAAAAAATGTGCCATTGGGGGGCCTTTGCATATCCGCAATGTTTTTTTGACGGTCTATATTCCAGTTTTTAACCCGCTCAATTTTATTATTTGCACAGTTAAGCCGAAATTTGAAAAATTTAATTGAAATCCCGTCGCTGATAGTATACAATTATTTTGTAATGTTATTCATCGAAAGGGGTCGTTTTTATGCAAGGCTCTAAGTTTTCAAAAACTGGTATCAAAGCAATAAAAACATCTGCTGCGGTTCTTTTTTGTTTGCTTCTTTATAAAGCTTTGTTTTTATTAAGTCAAACCGTTCCCGTTGATTCCTCGTCATTTAACATGGTATTACGGTTTTTGCTTGAAAGAGAGAACGCACTATTTGCCTGCGTTGCCACTGTTATTACAATGCACACGGTGTTTGAAGGTAGCATTGAAGCTGGCATGAGTCGAATCTGGGGGGCAGCCATTGGCGCCTATTTTGGTCTGTTTCTGTTGTGGATTGATTCAATAGTGTTGGCCAGAGAATTAAACATACTTTTCACTTTGTTGGGTGTAGTAAGCATTGTTATTTTGTGTCGTCTTATTAAAAAGAACCGATGCGAAGTTGTAGCCCTTGTAATATTCTTGACTATTATGTTGACTGTTGACCAATCCGAGCCGTTCCTTTATGCGGCAGGCACAGTTATTGATGTTTCGGTAGGCATTTGCATTGCCTTAATTGTTAATGCCCTTATTCATAAGCCTCAAAAAAAGCCAGTTATCAACGTCAACAATTCTTTAACAAACAGTGAGAATCATGAAGATAACTAGAAATAACGACACCTTAATTATGGATATCCACGGCATGAGAGTTCAAGAAGCAAAGTTCAAGCTGGAAACCACCGTTCAGGGGTGTAGCGGTAGGGTTAGAAAAATCGTTGTAATCCACGGTTGCAACAGCGGCACCGCACTCATGGACATGGTGAGAACAGACCTGCAATCGCCCTATATATCCGAAATAAAACCCGACTATTTCAACAACGGTCAAACTATAATTTTAATTAAAAAGTAGCGGAGAATCTGAAAATGAAACAAAAGCATGTTCTTGTAATTGCATTATTTATAATCATGATATCGGCTGTTATCACAACGGCTGTCTTGTGTTTTATAAATAAGCACAAGCAGGACATTAAGGTTACGGCAACCATAAGCGTTTCGGATTTAAGCCTTCCCGAAAAGCCAATTGACCTTATCTCCCACCGAGGTCTTACAACCGATGCTCCCGAGAACTCGCTTGAGTCAATTGCACTTTCAGGCGAAAAGGGGTACTGCGCTGTGGAGTTCGACATAAGGCAAACAATTGACGGTGTTTGGGTATTGTCGCACGATGACAATATTAAAAGAATGACAAACGGCAAGGGTAAAATCAGCAAAATGACATACCGTGAAATTCTTGAATATAGTCTTGACAACGGCAACGGTATAGAGGAAAACTCCGATATTAAAATAACAACTCTTTCACAAGCTCTTAATGCTTGTCTAACACACACAGTGAAACCTTACATTGAAGTCAAAAGCTTCAACGAGGGCGGAATCGAGAATTTATATAATCTAGTGCATGATAAAAGTGTTTTAGAAAACATTGCCATCATTTCTTTTGACGGAAATGTTGTTCAAAAGTTTAATGAGCTTTCGCCTAAAACTGAGATTTGGCTTTTAACCTCAAAACTTGACAAAAATGCTTTTGAATTTGTCAAAAACAATCCCCAAATAGGCTTGTCCTTTAACGGCAACCTCAAAAAAAACACTGCCCAAAAAATAACCGAGCTTATGGATGATGAAATAAAGCTTTGTGCATGGACTATTGACGATAAGGCAACCTTTGAAAAGCTCATTGACATCGGCATAACAACCTTCACAACAAATGTTTTTATACCTTAACTTTACATAGTAAAAGTGGACTGATTTAAATCAGTCCACTTTTTTAATCAAAAACCCTGTCTTGGCCACTTTTTAAGGTTACGACGGTAATTTCGGGTTTGTTCAAAAATCTTACAGGTATTCTTGAACTTCCGAGCCCTCTGTTAACCACTAAAAGGCTTTTCCCGTCACTATAAATTCCGTTTTGATATTTTGGAAACAGGTTGTATTCCGGCGAAAAAATTCCGCCTAATTTGGGCAATCTTATCATTCCCCCATGCACATGACCGCTCAAGGTCAAATCCGCTCCCCAGCTTGAATAAACTTCAAAATCAAATGGACTATGAGTCAGAAGAATGTTATATTTTGACTTGTCCGCTTGACCAATAGCCCGTATCATAGTGGGAGTTGTTAGTATTTGCTGCAAAACCTTTTTGTCACTTTGAGGATAAAACGAAAGGTCATTCCACAAACCGCTGACAACTAATTCATCACCGTTTCTTCTTATTGATTCGTTGCTGTTGTCAAGCACGATTACCCCGAGCCCCTTTAGCTTTGCTATCATTCGAGAAAGCTTACCTTTCCCTAAATTGAGCTCATGGTTGCCAACAACATAATAAATAGGATATTTCTGTGCAAGCTTTTCAACGAGCTTGTAAAACGACCCAATTTTACTGTTCTGACTGTCAACCATGTCCCCTGTCATAACAACTATGTCGGGGTATTGATATTTGATTTTTCGTATAAGTCTCTCATTGTCCTTGCCGAAATCAGAGCAGTGCCTGTCTGAAATCTGCACAATTCTGAACCCATCAAATGATTGAGGGATTTTTTTGTTGTGAACAGCAATTCTGCTAACCGTCAACACATTGTTGCTCGTGAACCACTCAGCTAAAACTGCGGTGCTGACAGCAGTTGTAAGCCCTATAAGTATTTTTTTATATTTCATCCATACCAACCCCCAGAAGCTCGCCTTAAATCTCGGCGATTATTTATTTTTTATAATCAAAACTGCTCCTCTTATAGGGAGCAGTCGGTTGTGGAAATACCACAAAATATAATATCGAACAATAACTGTTTGATTTATTAATTGTTTTCAAAGCTCAAGCTTTCTATTTTTTCTATAACCTTATTTGTCACACCTTTAAAGATTTTTATACCTAAACTAATCAATTGTTCATCGCCCTCTTTTAAGCATAACATCGCAAAGGCATTGCCTATGTGTTGCTCAACGTCGGTATCTTTCCTGATTGCAAGGTAATAGAAAGTAAACTCAGCCGCATCAGAAATGTCTTCATAAAACTCAGGTGAATCGCTTATCAGCTTGTCATACATACAATTCACTGCTGCGGAATAAAGCATTGGCAAATGCAAATACATATGAGTTGCAGTTTGCATTGCAAAAAACATAAGCACACGGATTTGATATAATATTTCAGGCGTTAAAGCCTTGCCTTCCATTATGCTTTTAACTGGCTCATTTTCGGGCGTTAAAACAGCCAACTGCTCGCCGAGTTTTTTTGCCTTTGCCATGTTGCCGCTCGCCCTTTGCAAATCAAGCTGTTCGGCAAGTGAAACAAAATCATCAGCTGCAAACAAATCATCGCTTTGACTTTTTGTGAAAATTTTTACATCGCTGTCGTCATTGTGCCTCATATTATCACCTGCGATTTATCTTCAATTCTTTTTAAAAACTTCTTGTTTCTGTCGATTTTATTCAGCTTTTTTGGCTTGCTTGCGTTTTCTCATTTTATATGAAAGCAGAGAAGTCAACTGTGCCGCCGGCGTAACCTCAGACCCGAGCGGAACCTTGCCTCTGTTATACATGCCATGGAAATCGCTGCCGCCTGTTGTTACAAGCCCATTTTCCTTTGCTTTTTTGAGCAAGACCTCTCGCTGGCTCTCACTATTTGAGCTATGCCAAACTTCAATACCATCAAGCCCTTTTTTAATCAACCCATCAAGCATTTCATAATTGTCTTCATAAATACTAGGTTGCGACATAACCGCAATCCCTCCCGCTTCGTGAATTGCTGCAATAACATCTTCAGGCTCGGGGTATTTTGCCTCTACAATTATATTATCAGGGCTTTCTTTTGTGAAGAGCCTGTCATAGACTTCATCATAAATCCCCTCGGAAACACCACTTTCAAAAAGGGCGTGCATTATGTGTTGTTCATATACACAAGTGGAACCTGCTGCACATTTAAGCACAAGTTCGGGGCTTATAGGGTACAACTGCGCAACCTTGAGCATCATATATTGGCTTGCCCTTTTGCTTGCAAGTAAGTTTCTTCTGCAGAGGCCCTCGAGCCTATCAGGGCTGTCGCTCAAATAACCGATAATGTGGACTTTACTGTTACTATCCTTATCTGTGCATGACAATTCAACTCCAGGTATCACTTTAACACCATGCCTGTCACCTATAAGCTTCCCCCTAACGGTTCCTGCAAGACAGTCATGATCTGTTATTGCTATTGTTTTTATTCCTTGCTTTTTCGCCAGAACAATCAGGTCATCTATACCTAATGAACCATCGGAAAGCTTTGTATGACAATGTAAATCACCGGACAAAATGGCATCCCCCTTAATAATTTAAGAAAACTGGCAATACAAACATATAAAATAATACATATTGCCTCAATATACATTCATTATATGCTTTTATTCACAAATCTTCAAGGGGGATCGAGACTTTCTGCCACAATATTTAAAAAAAGTTTGATTTTATTTGTATTTTAGCTTCATTTTGATGATTTAATTGCAAATTTATCCAGATTCATTGTTATTTCTATAGGCGAATTCCAAATGCAACTTTTATAAATCTCCGTCTAAAATACAGTTTCAATGACCTTTTGGCAACTTTCAGGCGAATATACCCACCTGTCTATGTGGTCGGTATCCGTAAAATATTTTGATGGCGTGGGCGGATACTGTGCCGAAAATGAATCAACAATAATTAGCTTTATTTTCATTCTTTCTGGAATTACGCTTTTAATGTAAACGCAGGCATGGTTGCCCTCCACCACTCCATCGGAATATTCAGCAAGCCCTGCCAAATTTGGAGCCAATTCAACGAAAATTCCATATTTTTCAACAGAGCGGACGATGCCCGGCACTGTTTCTCCGGGTGAAAATGCTGCCGCATTTTGCTCCCATGTTCCAATTAATTCCTTATGTGTTAATGTGATTCTTCCCTGCTCGTCAATGTTTTTGACAACAGCCCTTATGCTCTGCCCCTGGAAAAACCTTACATTCGGGTGCGGTATTCGAGAAACCGATATACTGTCAATGGGCAACAAAGCACTTATACCAGCGCCCACATCAACAAAGGCACCGAAATTTTCCATATGAGTAACTCTTGCATTGATTATATCGCCCGGAATGAGATGGCTGAGGTACTCCTCAACGCATTGCAGTTGTACACTCTTCCTGCTGAGGAGTGCAACTGTTTCTCCGCTATCATCGGTTTTAAAACCGGTAACCTTAAAAACCACCGGTTTATTAACTCTTGAAATTAGCGCAATATCCCTGACAGAGCCGTCGTCAATGCCTATTGCCCCTTCAAGGCGCGGGATAATCCCCCTCATTGTGCCAAGCTCAACATGAAGGTTGTGCTCATTGTCGCAAAGCAATGCCCTTGACTCAAGCACCGTTCCTGTGCAAAACGCCTCACGAATCCCCGCATGTGTTAATAGAGCCTTACGATTTTCGGCAGTGTTTATCAGTTGCCCCTCAGGCTGAAAGCTTTTCATTAAAACCCACCATTCTGCCGCAAATAAATTTGCGTTATTTTGATACGATATCATTTTATCTATATGCGGTTACACATAGAATAAATTCCTATTTTTAATCATCCTGTTCTGTACAATGCTACAAAATCGTGGTATAATATATTTTATTAGCTGTTGTTTTTTAATTTATTTATGCAAATTACAGCGAGGTGATTGCTTTGGAAATCCACCGTGGCAATAGAGTGAAAATGAAAAAAATTCATCCATGCGGGTGCAATACTTTTTTGGTTATGCGAGCAGGTATGGAATTTAAAATACGTTGCGATGGATGTGGCAGAGAAATTTTGCTTACAAGAAAAAAGCTTGAACACAATATAAAAGCTGTTTTACAAGAGCCTGATAATTCAAAGGATTAAACAGTTTTATTTTTTATTTCATAATTAAACAAGTATGTTTAATTTATGTATTTTTGGAGGATTTTATGCTTGATAAGCTCAAAAGTGTTGAAGAAAAGTTTGAACTGATAAATGCTAAGCTTTGTGACCCCGACACGGTCAACGATATTGAACAATATCGTTCCCTCATGCGGGAATTGAAACATTTAACGCCCATTGTTGAAAAATACAGAGAACACAATGCCGCTTTAGTGTCACTTAATGAAGCAAAGGTTTTAATTGAAGACGATGGAATCGAAAAAGATTTCAAAGAGATGGTTCTTGAAGAAATCGAGGATGCCAAAGTTAAAATAGAAAAAACGCTTGGTGACTTGAAAGTTCTTCTTCTGCCTAAGGACGAAAATGATGACAAAAATGTTATCGTTGAAATTAGGGGCGGAGCAGGAGGCGACGAAGCCTCTCTTTTTGCAAACACCTTATTTAGAATGTATTCAATGTACGCTGAGACTAAAGGGTGGAAAACTGAAATACTTTCCGCAAACGAAACTGAGGTAGGTGGATTTAAAGAAATAAGCTTTATGGTAGAGGGTGAAGGCGCCTATTCAAGGTTTAAATTTGAAAGCGGTGTTCACCGCGTTCAGCGTGTGCCCGAAACAGAAAGTCAGGGTAGAATTCATACCTCCACAGTTACCATTGCAGTTTTGCCAGAAGCTCAGGAGGTTGACATTGACATTAGCCCTGCCGATTTGCAGGTTGACACTTACCGCGCAAGCGGTGCAGGCGGTCAACATGTAAATAAAACAGATTCAGCAATAAGGATTACACATATACCTACAGGCGCTGTCGTTGAGTGCCAAGACGAAAGAAGCCAGCATAAAAACAGAGATAAGGCAATGAAAATTCTGCGTTCACGAATTCTCGAAAGTGAGCGAGAAAAGCAAAGTGACGCAATTGCAGGTGAAAGAAAGTCGCAGGTAGGCACAGGTGACAGAAGTGAGAGAATCAGAACTTATAACTTCCCTCAAGGTCGAATCAGTGACCATCGAATTAACCTTACGCTTTATAAGCTCGAGGCAATTTTAAACGGAGACCTTGATGAATTGATTGATTCATTAATTACCGCTGACACGGCTGAAAAACTCAAAACGGAATAAGGGACGATGAAATGCAGACCGCAATTTTAAATTCGGATAATCACGGCATTGAGACCGCTGCAAAAATATTGAACGACGGTGGGCTTGTCGGTATCCCGACTGAAACCGTCTACGGGCTTGCCGCAAATGCACTTGATGGCAAAGCAGTTTCAAAAATATTTAAGGCAAAGGGCAGGCCTCAAGATAACCCTTTGATTGTTCATATCAGCGACTTTGAGCAGATTTTCCCGCTTGTTAGATATGTTCCTCTTAAAGCCTTTGCCCTTGCAAAAGCTTTTTGGCCTGGTCCACTTACAATAATTTGTAAAAAATCAGATTTGGTGCCCGAGCAAGTCAGTGCAGGGCTTGACACTGTCGCTATAAGAATACCCTCACACCCGATTGCAAGGCAGATTATTCAAAAAGCCGCAATACCTCTTGCAGCTCCCTCTGCAAATCTTTCGGGTAGCCCGAGCCCCACCACAGCACAGCACGTTTTTAACGACTTGAACGGCAAAATTCCTGCCATAGTTGACGGTGGAAGGTGCGATGTAGGTATCGAGTCTACCGTTATAACCCTCGTTTGTGACACTCCCAGGGTTCTTCGCCCGGGTGGTATATCTCCGGCACAGCTTGAAGAAGTTTTGGGTAAAATAGAAATGGATGATTCTGTTTTAAAAATGATTAAAGAAAATGCACCCGTCGTTTCACCGGGCATGAAATATAAACATTATTCCCCTAACGCCGATGTTACTATTTTAAAGGGTAGCCTTGATAAATTTGTTGCGTATGTCAAGCGTTTTGATAAAGAAAGTGTCGTTGCTCTTTGTTTTGATAAAGAGGACGAAATAATACCAATTAAATGTATTACCTACGGTGAAAAGGATAAACCTAATCAACAAGCACAGAATTTGTTTGATGCACTTCGCAAGGTCGATACGGTCGGTGCAAAAAAGGTTTTTGCACGTTGCCCTGATGTCAATGGTATAGGCCTAGCTGTATACAACAGAATGTTGCGCGCATCAGAGTTTAAGGTTATTGAACTTTAGTTTTGAAGGGGTGATATCATGAGCATCCCAATTATAGGTCTCACAGGTCAAAGCGGAGCAGGCAAAACAACCGTCTGTTCAAAGCTCGTTAGCTGGGGATTCTATAACATCGATGGAGATGTGCTCGCAAGAGAGGTTGTTAAAAAAGGCTCACCTGTGCTTAAAAAACTGTCTAAATCATTTGGCACCGACATTATCAATTTTGACGGCACTCTCAACCGTTCACTTCTTGCAAGCAGGGCCTTTGAAAGTGCTGAGAAAACGAACCTACTCAACTCCATCACACACCCTGCAATAACAAAGAGGGTCAGCGATGAAATAGGATATGCCATTTCAAAAAATTATCGTGCGGTTGTGATTGACGCTGCCGCCTTGTTAGAAAGTGAAATAACAGGCTTTTGTGATTTGATTGTCAGTGTTGTAGCACCGCGCGAAGTCAGGCTCGAAAGAATCCTTGCCAGAGACAAAATAACTCTTCCAGAGGCTATGATAAGAGTAGCCGCACAAAAGGATGAACAATACTATCGTAGCAAATCCGACATCATTATCAGAAACTATCCCCCACACAAAATAGATGATGAGATCAAAGGGCTGATTGATTATGTCCGCAAAAGGGAGAATTAAATTAACAGCAATTGTACTCGCTTTAGCACTGCTCGTTGGCGGTGTTGTGTGTGTTGCGAGTATCACGATATATAAAATATTTTATCCGATAGAATATACCGAAATTGTAGAAAAATACAGCTTGGAATATGATCGCAGATTGCAATAGCAAGTTGCAATACTAATGAAAATAGTAACGATTGTGGCAACTGCGATGTGGGATGACGGAGAGAGGGGCGTAGCCCCGAACGGAGGATCCCACATCGGCGCGGCGGTTAAGCGGCATAGATCCG
>DASRNM010000116.1:0-2533 GCA_035647435.1 Clostridia bacterium | reverse complement strand
GGGTTAATTATCAATCGTTGTTTAATTTTCAAGGTACGCTCGTCTTTTTTAGGGACGCCAACTATTATATCATATAACTCTAGCTGTTGTCAACTGTTTTCGACGATTATTTTTTTGTCTCGCCGCCTCGTTTCGTCGCTCCAAACTCCGCCCCGCTCCTCGTTTCCGATAAGCATAAAACTTCGTTTTCTTCCTCGTTCTCTGCGATTGCTACGTGGACAGCCTGCTTATATTATCACAGCTTCAACACCTTGTCAACTGCTTTTTTGAACTCCCACCACCCTTTCTCTACACCCATCCGCGTGTTTCTTTTTCTCTGCCTTATTTTACCCCTATCTTAATTGTGGGTAATTATAAAAGCATTCATACATTATTATACAATTAAAAAACAGCCTCCGTTTAAAACAGAGGCTGTGCAGTTTAAATCACTGGGGTGTATTAATACATTCCTCCACCCTGTGCTGCTGCCATAGCTGCGTTAGCTGCGGCATCACTTGCAGGGTCTGGCAATTCCGTTACAAGACTTTCAGTTGTAAGCACCATTGCCGCAACTGAGGCTGCATTCATGAGCGCTGAGCGAGCAACTTTTGTGGGGTCAATGATTCCTGCGGTTGCCATGTCAACATACTGGTCTTTGGCAAAATCGTAACCATATCCGATTTTTCCGCAATTTATAATTTCATTGATAATAACCGAGCCCTCGAGGCCAGCATTTTCAGCAATCTGACGTGTTGGCTCTTCAAGTGCCTTGAGAACAATTTTAATGCCCGTTTGCTCATCAACATCATCGGTTTTTTCAAGCAGCGCTTTTACTGAAGGGATTGAATTTATCAAAGCAACTCCACCGCCAGAGACATAACCCTCTTCAACCGCTGCCTTTGTTGCAGAAAGAGCATCTTCAATGCGGAGCTTTTTCTCTTTCATTTCGGTTTCGGTTGCTGCGCCGACACGGATTACGGCAACACCGCCCGAAAGCTTAGCAAGGCGCTCTTGAAGCTTTTCGCGGTCAAAATCAGATGTTGTATCTTCAATTTGAACTTTAATCTGTGAAATTCTCGATTTAATATCCTCTTTGTCGCCCGCTCCATCAACAATGATTGTGTTTTCTTTTGTTATTTTGACCTGACGTGCACGGCCGAGTTGAGAAATCTGTGTATCCTTGAGCTCAAGGCCCAAGTCTGATGTAATAACCTCACCGTCTGTAAGAATAGCTATATCCTGAAGCATTTCTTTTCGTCTGTCTCCAAAGCCAGGTGCTTTAACTGCCACGCAAGTAAATGTTCCGCGCAATTTATTAACAAGTAGGGTTGAAAGTGCTTCGCCTTCAATATCCTCTGCAATTATAACGAGCTTTTTGCTTGATTGCAAAATTTGCTCTAAGAGAGGAAGAATTTCTTGAATGTTGGATACTTTCTTGTCTGTGATAAGAAGATAAGCGTCGTCAATTACAGCCTCCATTTTATCTGTATCAGTTACCATGTATGGAGAAATATAGCCACGGTCAAACTGCATGCCTTCAACAACATCGGAATCTGTAACATCTATTTTCGACTCTTCAACAGTGATAACACCGTCTGCAGTTACTTTTTCCATCGCCTCAGCAATTATTTTACCAAGCTCTTCATCACTTGATGAAACAGTTGCAACACGGGCAATGTCTTCTGTACTTGAAACAGGCTTTGAATCATTCTTTATAGATTCAACCGCTGCTTTAACAGCTTTATGAATGCCTCTTTTAACAACCATCGGATTTGCGCCTGCGGCAACATTCTTTAAACCTTCACGAACAAGTGCCTGAGCCAGAAGTGTTGCTGTTGTTGTTCCGTCACCTGCAATATCATTTGTTTTTGTTGCAACTTCTTTTACAAGCTGAGCACCCATGTTCTCAAATGGGTCCTCAAGTTCGATTTCTTTTGCTATTGTAACACCGTCATTCGTAATCAACGGAGAACCGTATTTTTTATCAAGAACAACATTTCTGCCTTTGGGTCCGAGTGTAATTTTAACGGTGTCAGTAAGTTTGTTGACACCTGTTTGAAGAACTCTACGAGCCTCTTCGCCGAAAATAATTTGCTTGGCCATATTAATTTCCTCCTAATACTAATTATAAATATATTAATTATTCAACAATTGCAAGAATATCGCTTTGACGAACTATTGTGTATTCTTCTTTATTAAGTTTTATCTCTGTGCCTGAATATTTGCTCGTAATTACTCTGTCACCCACCTTGACATACATTTCTTCCTTTTTCCCGTCTACCATTCCGCCGGGGCCAACTGCAACTACCTCAGCAATTTGTGGCTTCTCTTGCGCAGAAGATGCAAGAATGATTCCGCTCTTAGTTGTTTCTTCGGCCTCAACATCTTTGACAACAACACGGTCTGTAAGTGGTTTAATCGTCATATTCAATTCCTCCTAAAAAATAATATCAGATTTTTAGCACTCGTCACTCTAGAGTGCTAATCGTTATTTTAGCTATTTTATAGCAAAAAATCAAGACCTTTTTAAAAAGTTTACAAATAAGTAATATTT
>DASRNM010000115.1:0-19461 GCA_035647435.1 Clostridia bacterium | reverse complement strand
GTCTTTTCTCGGTGCGGCCATTTTTCTCCCCCGATAATTTTAAGTTTTTTACAGTATAACATTGTAAAGGGTGTTTGTCTATCGAATACAAAAGGGCAGCTTGCAACAATTATTAATCTATTGACAAAAAAAATCATATGGTGTAACATATTATTATATCGAGTCGGTCGCGCAACCGACACGAAGAGGTGGTATTATGAACACCAAAAGTTTACAAAAGAAACTGAACAAAAACTTCAATGGTTCTGTACAGGCCGAAATTCGGGAGGGTTGTATTTTCGTCACAGGTATGCTTGATAATTGGGAAGATATAATCATTGCTTGTCAAATGTCTGTCGACAAAAAAAGGAAAATGCACGTTGTTAATGACATTGAATTGACGGGCGTCAAGATGCCTGAAATGCGTGTGCCCTCATTGAAAGATAATGCCCTTGAGGGAGAAAAACCTGATGTTTTGATAATAGGCGGAGGGATATCGGGTGCGAGCATTGCAAGGGAGCTTGCGAAGTGGAAGCTTAACATTTTGCTTGTCGACAAGGAGGCCGATCTTGCTATGCATGCCTCTGGCAGAAATGATGGGGAGGTGCACCCAGGTGTGGATTTGAGTAAGGGCACACTCAAGCAGCATTATGTCAAAAAGGGCAATGCAATGTATGAAAAAGTTTGCAACGAGCTTGATGTGAAGTTCAAGCGGCGAGGTCAGTATGTCGGCTTTTGTCAGAAATGGCTCTATCCCATACTGGCAGTTTTTGCGTTGCAAAAGAAATATGTTGCAGGCATTAGGGATACGAGACTGATGTCGTCAAAAAAACTAAAAAAAGTGGAGCCTGAATTAAACCCTGATTTTTGCTTTGTGCTATTTAATCCAAGTGCAGGATGTGTATGCCCGTATGGGTTGACGATAGGATATGCTGAAAACGCCGTAATGAATGGCGCAAGGGTGTCGCTTAACACAGCGGTTAGTAATATGGAGGTTGAGCATGGTGAAATTAAAAGTGTTTTGACAAATCGAGGTAGGATATACCCTAAAATAGTTATAAATGCGGCTGGTGTTTTTGCTGAGGAAATCGCAAAAATGGCAAACGACCGTTTTTATTCAATTCATCCACGCAGAGGAACAAATTCAATTCTCGACAAGAAAGCAGGGCATTTAATTAATTCTATTGCATCAATCAAAAAAATAGAATTTTCGCACTCCCATACAAAAGGGGGAGGTATGTTGCATACGGTTGATGACAATGTTTTGGTCGGGCCTGATGCTGTCGAAACATATGAAAAAGAAAACACGCAAACAAACGCTCAAAGTATTCAAAATGTGTTTGAAAAGCAAAAGAATACCGCTAAGGGCTTGAGTGAAAAGGATATTATTACTTATTTTACAGGTGTCCGTGCTCCGACATTTGAAGAAGATTTTATTATTGAAAAGGGTAGAAAAACAAAAAATCTTATACACTGTGCAGGGATACAATCGCCAGGATTAACAACAGCGCCTGCGGTTGCACTCGACATTGAAAAAATGGCTGTTGAAATGTTGGGCGAAAGCGTGAAAGTTGCAAGAAATAAAGATTTTAATCCAATAAGAAAAGGTATACCGTCATTAAAAGATATGAGTCCCCCAAAAAGGGCAGAGATGATAGCGAAAAACTCCGACTACGGTGTAATTGTTTGTCGCTGCGAAGAAATCAGCAAGGGCGAAATAATTGATGCCCTAAACTCCCCGATATGTGTGCCGACGGTTGACGGAGTCAAAAAACGTGTGCGCGCCGGCATGGGCAGATGCCAGGGTGGTTTTTGCTCACCGCTTGTTACAAAAATTATTTCCGAACATTTTGATATACCACTGTCACAAGTCAGAAAAAGCTCCGAGGGCTCTGTGATAACCTTTGGCGAAACAAAGGGGGGCTACTAAGAATGAAAAACTTTGATGTGGTTGTAATAGGTGGTGGCCCTGCAGGGCTTGCCGCCGCAATATCCGCCAAGCGAAATGGTGCAAAAACATTGCTAATTGAAAGAGAATCTCGACTGGGTGGAATATTAAAGCAGTGCATACATGATGGTTTCGGAGTGGTTCGATTCAATGAAAACTTGTCTGGGCCAGAATATGCCGAAAGGTTTATGGAGGAATTGGAAAGCAAAAATATTCAGGTTTTGATGCTTACATTTGTTACAAACATAGAAAAAACGGGAAACGGATTTGCAATAAAAATCGTCAATAAGCAAGGCGTGCAAGATATTAGGTCAAATACAATTGTGCTTGCAACGGGTTGCCGTGAAAGAACGGCAAAGCAAGTTTTTATTCACGGCACTCGTCCATCGGGGGTTTTTACTGCGGGCACGGCGCAACATTTCACAAACCTGTTAGGGCAAATGCCGACAAAAAAATGCGTTATTCTCGGCAGTGGTGACATAGGGCTTATTATGGCACGCCGCTTTACTCTTGAGGGAGCAAAGGTTATCGGTGTTTATGAAGCAAAACCGACGCCATCGGGGTTGTCAAGGAACGTTCATCAATGCCTTAATGATTATGGCATTCCACTTCATTTATCACACACGGTTACCCGTGTTTTTGGTGATGAAAGGCTTACATCAGTCGAAATTTCAAAGGTTGACGATAAAATGCAACCGACTGATGGCACGCAGAAAATTGTGGAGTGCGATGCATTAATTTTGTCCGTTGGGTTAATACCCGAAAATGAATTGGCTCAAAGTATCGGTGTTGAAATTGACCCACGAACAAAAGGCCCATTATGTGACGAAAAATTTATGACAAGTGTTGACGGAGTCTTTTCTTGCGGAAATGCACTTCACGTCAATGACCTTGTCGATTATGTTTCTGAAAGTGGCGAGGTCGCAGGTAAGGCTGCTGCATTGCATGAAAAAAAGCAACGAAGCCTTGTGAAATTTGAAGTGGGTGCAAATCTGCTTTATTTTGTTCCTCAAAGCGTTGATATTGATTCAAACACATCAAACACAATTTTTTATTTCAGGAGTAAAGATGTTTTGAACAACAGTAAATTATCAATAAAAATAGAGGGCAAAACAATATTTGAAAAAGGATACGCTTTTTTGCGTCCACCCGAAATGGAGCGGATAGAGCTTGATTTTAGCTCCCTCAGGGTAGGGGTATCCTCAAAATTGTCTGTTGATATAGAGGGAGGAACGGCATGAAAGAGTTAGTTTGTATTGTTTGCCCGAGAGGCTGCAAATTGCTTATTGAAGAAAAAAATGGAACAATTAATGTTAAAGGTAATACCTGCAAAAGAGGGAAAGCTTTTGCGGTTTCAGAAATGACAAATCCTCAAAGAACAATTTGCTCAACAGTGAAAACGGTGTTTTCACAAGTACCTGTTTTGCCTGTTAGGGTTTCGGCGGATATACCGAAAGACAGGATTTTTGATGTAATGAAGCAAATCAATAAAACGGTTCTGAAAGAAAGAATTGGCAGAGGAGATGCGGTTATAAAAAATGTATTGGGTTTAAATGTTGATGTAATCGCAACGAGCAGCATGTTAAAAGACACAAACATAAGTGATTATAATACAAAAGGAGAGGTGTAATATGATTAAACCTTATAAGGGATTTGAGCCTAAATGGGTGAAAGAGCCCGCCCCCAAAGACAGTTATCGTTCGATTTTTCGTTGGGGAGACCCCGAGTATGTAAAGTATCCGAAAGAATCGCTTTATCACATGATGAAAGAAAAGTTCAAAATGACTGATGAAGATTTCAAGCAGTATGACGGCAACATAGGCATGGAAAAGGTTGAAGGATTAAAGCCCTCCGAGCTTGAAAAAAAGCACATTGATGCTTTGAAAAGAATTGTCGGAGATAAATATGTGTCGGTTGACGATTATGACAGATTGTCAGTCGCCTACGGTAGCACTGCATTTGACCTTTTGAGAATAAGACAAAAACAGTTTGATAGCCTGCCTGATGTGGTTATTTTTCCCAGCACGACAGAGGAAGTCGAGAAAATTGTCAACTATTGCACAGAAAACAATATACCTCTCTATGTTTACGGTGGCGGTAGCAGTGTCACAAGAGGGGTAGAGCCGGTTAAAGGCGGCATTTCGCTTGATATGAGGTCGAGGTTCAACAAGGTTATCGAGTTTAACGAAATTGACCAGACCATAACCGTACAGGCAGGTATGTCTGGGCCACAGCTTGAGGACGCACTCCAAAACGCAAAAGAGCATTTTGGTGCAAAACGCGCATATACGACTGGCCATTTTCCGCAGTCATTTGAATACAGCAGTGTTGGTGGATGGGTTGTTACAAGAGGGGCAGGGCAAAACAGCACCTATTACGGCACAATTGCAGATATTGTGTTGTCTCAAAAGTACGCAACACCGATTGGTACAATAACTACGCCCCATTACCCAAGGGAGGCGACGGGGCCTGATTTAAATCACATTATGATGGGTAGTGAGGGAACTTTTGGTGTGCTCACAGAGGTTACACTCAAAGCACGCCGCTGGATGCCCGAAAACAGAAAACGATTTTCATATATATTTAAGGATTGGGAAATTGCACAGAAAGCCGCAAGGGAAATGATGCAGTGCGAGGCTGGTTATTCCTCCGTGTTTAGACTTTCTGATGCAGAGGAAACGAGCCTTATGCTTCACCTGTATAATGTCGATGAAACGCCGTTAAGGCACCTGTTCAAAATTAGAGGATTTAAGGATATGGAAAGATGCCTGTTTTTAGGGTTTACCGACGGAGAAAAAGGGTTCTCAAAAAATGTTGCACGCAATATTAAAAAAATTGCAAAAAAACACGGCGGAATGAGCTTGACATCATTTGTTACGAAAAGCTGGGAGAAAGGCCGTTTCACAGACCCATACCTAAGGGACGCTTTAATGGACTTCGGTGTTACAACAGACACCCTTGAGTGCACCGTCAACTGGTCTAATATGGCGCAAGTTCACCGTGATGTCAGGGAGGTGTGCCATAGGCTACCAGACACAATCGTTACAACGCATATGTCCCACTGTTATCCGCAAGGGGCAAATCTCTACTTCATATTCATAACCAGAATGAACGATTCTGAAGCGTTTATGAGTTATCATACAAGTATTCTTGATGCTATACAAAAGTCAGGTGCGGCAATCAGCCATCATCATGGAATAGGCAAGATATTTGCACCGTGGCTTGAAGGTTATTTGGGTGAAAAGGAATTTGGAGTATTTAAAGTTTTGAAAGATTATTTTGACCCGAATTATAATATGAACCCAGGCGGAACAATCGGCCTTGATTTAAAAGAGGACGAAAATCGATTTATGAAAGAAAAAAAATAGCATAAACCTCGTTAAGATTTTTGTTTGAGACACAAGTTTTTCATCAGTGATAATAAAATTGACAGTCTATGAAGTCTCTCTTATTTAGGGATAAAAAAAGCCTCCGTAGAGGCTTTTTTTATATTGTTTTGCGATGTCTTATATATTTTTCAGTTTCAAGAACAATCAAAGGCACAAGAGAAAGCCCGATGACACAAAGCCATTGAGAAAAATCCAATGTGGTTACTTTGAAAATTCTGGCGAGTGGCTCAAAAGCAATGACAAGAACTTGCATTAGTGAACAAATGATGCAGGCAAAAACCATTCGCTTGTTTGAAAAAAGCCCAATCGAAAAAATGGAGTGACGGGACCTCATGTTTTGCGCATGTATGAGCTCGCTAATACTCAATGTGGCAAATGCCATTGTTCTGCCGAGCATTATCGAGTTTTCACTAATGAACATATTAGTGCCGATTATGAAAGCAAGCAATGTTACAGCCCCGATTAAACAACCCTCTACACAGATGTCAAAGCCAAGCCCGTTTGAAAAAAAGCCGACATTTGCGGACAATGGCTTTCTTTTCATAATCTCATTGTCTATTTTTTCAAAGCCGAGTGCTATTGCAGGCAGGGAGTCGGTAACAAGGTTAACCCACAAAAGGTGTATGGGCAACAAAGGGCTGTCGAGGCTCATTAATGATGCAATGAAAACTACGAGTATCTCGCCAATATTGCTGCTTAGCAAAAAATGAACTGCTTTTTTTATATTATCATATATTCCTCTGCCCTGCTCAACTGCCTTTACAATTGTTGCGAAGTTGTCGTCAGTGAGTATCATATCTGCCGCACCTTTTGCAACATCTGTTCCGCTTTTCCCCATCGCACAGCCAATATCTGCAACCTTTAATGCAGGGGCGTCATTGACACCGTCACCCGTCATTGCGACAACATCGCCATTTTTTTGAAAAGCCTTAACTATTCTAACCTTATGTTCGGGTGTAACTCTTGCAAAAACTCTGCAATCCTTAACTTTTTTTGAAAGCTCCTGTTCAGACATTTCATCAAGGTCGTGCCCCGTGAGAGATAGGCTGTTATTGTTAAGTATGCCGAGTTTCTTTGCAATGGTGTTTGCAGTTATAATGTGGTCGCCTGTAATCATAACGGGTATAATGCCGGCCTGTTTACATATTTTAACGGCACCTTCCGCCTCGGGGCGAGGAGGGTCCGACATACCAATTAAACCGCAAAAAACCAGATTGTTTTCTGTCGCCATATCTGCACGGGTGATATCTTTGAAAGCAACTGCAATAACTCGCAATCCCTCTTTTGCCATGCAGTTGTTTTGTTCAAGCAGTGCCATTCGATTTGAAGATGTGATCGCAACAGTATTGCCACCCAAAAGAAATTTGTCACAACGGGAGATGATAACATCGGGGGCGCCTTTTGTAATTTGCTTTAATCCAGAAGGGAATTTATTGACGGTTGTCATAAGCTTTCGCTGCGAATCAAAAGGAATTTCTGCGACCCGCATGTATTCCTTTTTTTGTTTGTTTACATCAATACCCGAGCTTTGAGCGGAAAGAACTATTGCATTTTCTGTTGGCTCACCGATAGCTTTATGTTTTAGTTTGCTTTTCGTAACGGTTGAATTGCTACAAAGAGAGGCAAGGGATAACAGGTTTTGTGCGGAATCACTGTGATGTTCAATATCCCCCTCAGGCGAGCACAGGTGAGTTACTGTCATAATGTTTTGCGTTAAAGTGCCGGTTTTATCGGAGCAAATAACAGTTGCCGCACCTAATGTTTCAACTGCCGGTAGCAGTCTTACAATGGCGTTGCTTTTTGCCATTCTCTGCACTCCGATTGAAAGCACAACGGTAACAATGGCAGGCAAGCCTTCCGGAATTGCAGCAACCGCGAGGCTGACCGAAAGCATAAAGCTGTCAAGCAAAGGCACATTTCTCAAAAGCCCCATTAGAAAGATAACACAGCAAATTAGGACGGCGCCTATGCCCAAAACTTTGCCGACCTTAGCAAGTCTTTTTTGCAACGGGGTTTGAGGTGCTTCCTCGCTGTTGAGAAGATTTGCGATTTTCCCGACCTGAGTCTCCATTCCTGTTTGAGTCACAACCGCTTTAGCGTTGCCGCTTAAAACAATTGTTGAAGAGAATAGCATGTTTTTTCTTTCAGCAAGCGGGCATTTGCTGGGCAGAACAATTTCAGAATTTTTTTTGCACGGCAATGATTCGCCTGTCAATGCGCTTTCCTGTGTTTTAAGTGCATTGCACTCAATAAGCCTTGCGTCAGCAGGCACATAATCACCTGCACTCAAGCAGATTATGTCGCCCGGCACTATGTTTTCAGTGGGGATATCTTGCAGCTTTGAATCACGAATAACGCATGCTGAAGGTGCAAAAAGTTTTTTGAGAGCGTCTATTGCGTGTTGAGCTCTGCTTTCCTGTACAACACCTATTATGGCATTAACAATAACAATCAAAAGTATAATAATCGGGTCAATAAAGTCTCCGCTTTCCTCCCAAAGAGCCGCTGTGAAGGAAATTCCCGAAGCAATAAGAAGAATTATCACCATGAAATCGGTAAATTGCGACAAAAAACGCACAAATAAACTTTTATGATTTGCTTGAATAAGTTTATTTTCGCCGTTGATGCTCAAAACGGTTTTGGCGTGGGAAGAGCTTAAACCTGATTTTTCATTGGTATTTAAGCTTTTAATAATCTGATTTGTTGATAAAGCGTGCCAATCCATTGTTTTCACCTCAAATGTTTTTGTAGACATAGACAAACATAAACACATATAATTTATACTCAATAAGAAGGTGAAATAGACTTGCCTAAAATTCAATTTGTATCAGGAACTGTCGATTTATGGATAAGCATTGAATTTTCAATCGCACAGTGATACAATAAAAATAGAATTTGCATCTCAAAAATTAAATATAGGAATGTGACTAATGATTTCCGTAAAAATTAGAGAGCTGAGGACCCGGAATGGATTGACCCAAAAGCAGGTTGCAGAGGTTTTGAATATAGACCGTTCAACGTACGCTTATTATGAGAGTGGAAAAACAAAGCCCGATATAACTACATTTGTGAAGCTTTCAAATCTTTATGGGGTTTCTATCGACTTCATGCTCAAATCAGAGGTTTTAAACAACAAGCAAATGTTGCATGACTCAAAAGAAATGAAGGATATAGGTAGCATCAAGGGCACTGATCAATTCTCAAAACTTAAGGATGATGAAAAGAGACTTGTTATGTTTTATCGTGTATGTAAAAACAAAGATAGCTTGCTCCAAATGGTCAGGGACTTTTCCTTGAGTCAAAGCTTGTAGAGTGATTAAAACAGTAACCGATTACCTTAATTCCTGAAATGAATAATATACAGCGCATTCAGTCAAGTTTTGATTGAACAAATAAAAGCCTATGCTCCAAATGTGAGCATAGGCTTTTATGCGTTATATTACTTTTAATTTTACTCAAAAAGTTTCTTTGCAAGTGTTGCGAGTGCCCTTGTGTCGATGTTTTCTAGTCGATGAGCATCTGTTCCGAAATTAAAATATGTGCCAATTTCTTTGCCGAGAGCCCACATTCTTTTGGCAAGCTCAGGGTCGTTTCCGACAGCACCGATATTTATTTCAAAAGCAACCTCGTTTGCAGCTGCCAGTTCCAGCAAGCTACCTAATTCGTTGTCTGTCATTGCCCTTGATAAAGCGCCTACATCATCTTTCAAAGTCCTCACATATCCTGCCATTATCGGGTGCGCAATACAGTCTGCAAAGCCTGACTTAATTATTGAGGATATCATTTTATGTGTGTGAACAGCATAACCTCTTGCGGATTTATCCTCGGGTTGCTCCCAATAATCAAGATGATAATGGTTGCAGGTATAAAGATTGTAATCCATCGCCTGTCTAACTTTATCGTTTTCAAGGGTTTTGCCTATTCCATAGCACGAAAGCTCATTAGAAAATAAAATTTTTAAATTGCCACCCTTTTGCTCTGCCTGTTGTCTTAGTAACAAGTTTCGCTCTATGCATTGCTCGTTAGTGTTATCTGTATTGAAATGGTCGGTTAAAGCAATCATTTCCAAACCGGCATTGACGGCAGTATCAATTATGCTATCAACAGTCATTTCTGCCTTTGCACAGCCGGAAAAGGTAGTGTGGATATGCAAGTTTTGTCTTGCAAGAATGTCAATATCATATGTCATTTCGTGAAAATACATAACCTTACTCCTTGTTTTATGTGGCTGACGGTGAAGCTGTTGTGTTGGCGGTTGTTGCTTCCTCTGTTGCAGGTTCAAAGGTTGTTGTTTCCTTTTGTGTCGGCAAAGCCTCAGCGAGTGTCTGGGTAGGCTTTTCGTAAATAATATCTGATGCATCGGTTGCCTGTATTGCACTCAAGTAATAAGTATCTGCACTTTTTCTTAAAGTGATTTTCATGTACTTGCCGGGGTCGGGCTCTATAAAATTGCCTTGTTGGTCCTGTGCCCAGTCGTTGCTGCTCAAGTAACCGACTGTGAGGATAACCGATGAACCCTTTGTGTCAATCTTATAAACTTTTGGAGTGTATGCCGGCACAACACCTGTCAGGGGTATAATATAACTCTCAAGCGAGAAGTTATAAACAAAATCATATGAGCTTCCGGATGATTTTGAATGGTCAGGCTTAATGTCTTTGCCGAAAAGCCTCTCAAACTCACTCTCGATATCGCCTTTTGGGACAAGAAGACCGGTCGCTTCGCCCTCATACAGCTCATATTCGTTTGGCGAACTGTCACCGCTGTTGAGCAATGACCAAACCGTGATGTCAATAAGCTGTGCCATGTTAGCCTTGCTTATGTCATCAAAAGCGTCTGGGTCGTTCATCACAACGGGAGTCAAAAAGCTCTCATACTCAGTCTTAGCAGCAGAATCATCTGTAAGCTGACCAATTTTGTCAACGCCCCAGGTGACCGCGCGAACAGCACCAACAATGGCAAGAGCAATTATCAAAAGACCAAGAGGGAATGCCCAACGGTGCGCTCTTCTGTGTTTGGCGGGCTTGTGTGGTTTTATTGGCATGAAATGCACTCCTTTAGAAACTAGAAATTAGTCTGGTTTGTATTCAAACACAAAACAGTGTGATAGAATTTTAAATTTTAATATATTACTTCGAAAAGCGTTGCCTGAAATAACTATATTTCCTACACGAATTTTTTCAACATAGCCCGTACTGTCTTTTGACAGTACCTCAAACCACTCATTTGGGTTTTCGGAAAGCTCGATATTTGCACCGTCAAAGCTTTCTATGTAGCTTTTAACCTCATCTGTTGTTAAGACTACGGTGTTTACTCTAACATTCTCAATGCTTTGGACTTCCCCGCAAAGGTAGGGATATTGAGTGCCACCCCATGTTTTTTCTGCTGATACGGTTTTTCCTGCACAGCTTGCCGAATAGGTTGTCAATGCTGGCCTGCCGTTATAATCTAAATATTTGCCCAAAACCTCATCAACAGCGTCGTATACTAATTGATTGTTTATTTCATATGAATAATATGCGTGCTGTGATGTGCTTAAACTATAATTAAAATATTTCGCGTATGTATAGACAGCAACAACTTGTGATTTAAAAGACTCATATGTTGAAGAGTTCGGTGGACCAATTTCTTGCCGAGATACTCTTGCGAGATACTCTCTCGTGTCGATTTCATTTGCCCCAAATTTAATTGTATTGGGAATAGAGGAGTCGGTTTTGATTTTTGTGCCTGGGTAATAGTGCAAAAGTATTTTATCATAAGCCCAACCCGATTTGGAGTAGGCCTTAGCTCCCTCTTGACTCATCCCGACGCCATGACCGTACCCTCTTGTTGTGAAAACGAAGCTACCGTTACTAATGACTGGAGCTGTTGTGGGTTTGACTGTGGTAGTTGTAGCCTTTGTTGAGTTTGTTGTTGTCGTTTTTTTGGTAGTAGTAACTTTACTTGTTGGTTTTTTAGTGGTTGTCACTTTAACATAGTCAGAAGCTGGTTCGACGATTATTTCAAATGACGGTGGAGCATTTTCATGTTTTTCAACAACGGGTAGGGGCGCTCTTTTTGTTGTTACAACCTTTGTTGAGGTTTCGTCGTTTGTTGTGTCTGCGTTGAGCGTGGTTTCATTGTCAGTAATTGTTGTGTCGCTCGCCCACCTTAAAGAATCGGTTGTATTGTCAACTGGTATGTTATCATGCTCCAAAGTCGAGCTTGTGTTTACGTTTGAACCAAAATGCTGGCCCGCGAAAGCTTTTATATCATCAAAGAAATAAGCCGTTAGAAAGCACAGAACCAATGCAATAATCACTGTTATGACGATGCCAAAAACTATTCTTTTTGGTTTGGATTTTGCAATTTCAAGGTCTTCCTTATTAAGCTCACCTGTTGAAAGAAGTATGTTTGCATCCTCGGGAGGGATTCCTTTGTTTTCAGTGTAATCGCAAAGCATTTTAAACAGCAAATCGACCGCAGAGTTTGCAAGCTCTTTAGCAGTCTCACCGTTTTCGTTGCAAAGTTTAACAAGACGGGCATAATTTTCATTTGCAACCGTTACAAGAACAAAAAGATTTTTCCCCTCATCGTCAGAAGAATAAATTTTTGAAATGGCAGCACCGACATCTGTCTTGCCTTCGTCCATTGCTGTTTTTGCAAGGGCAGCGACATGAGTTTTAAGAGGGGTGTCAGAGTCATATTCATCTTCACAAGGGATAAACTCAATGTATTTAGTAAGCTCAATAACCTCTGAAAAACGCTTTTTAATAAGACCTGCCGTTTGTGTTATGGCAATTGCGGCACGCAAATCGACATTTGAAAGAGCTTGAAGTGTTTTATATGCCAGCGAATTTTCATCAAGCGGCTTGACTGTGTTATCAGCTGGGTTTTTCACAAGAAAATCGGGGTCAGTAGCTAGGTTAAGGTAATCTGAAAGACCATTAACAAGAATGCTTTCTATCATATTCAAATCGAGAGGAACAAAGATTAATCGTTGATCGCCGCTGCGAACAGCGAAACCTGAATAAAGCCCGTTTTCTGTCAAAAAAACTTCAGCGCCTTGTGGCACAACAGAGTGTGATGTAATTATTTTTGTGCTCGGGTCATCATCACTTGTTGAGTTTGAAATGGCCTTTACAATTTTGTTATTTAATTCGCCCTTCAAGTGAAGAGAGCGAAGAATTAACTGTTTTTGCTCAAGATAGATATCAGTATCTACCGCCACTAGAATCATATCGTCATGTTCAAAAGCCTGTGACAATCCTAAAAGGAAGTCCTTTGAATTGTCATAGTTATCAAAGCCGTCGGTTTTTGGCAAAACCTCCAGAGCCACTTCAAATATTCTAATTTGAACCGTTGAAATCTTTTCCTGTTTATTACCTGAAACAGAAATCAATTTAAGATTCATGCTTTTCCTCCTAATGTGTTGGTGTTAAGTTTATCGAGGCAACCACTTTTTTGCGGAAAAGTATGGGTTTTTTCCATTATTGTAAGTATCATACCATATCTGTGGATATTTCACAGAGCTGTTTTTGGTTGCTGTCGAAGTGTCAACGCTCGTACTTTCGTTTTCTCTGACCATTCTTGCAACAATTACAAGTCGTGCGTTTCTAAACTCATAAGTGCAAGTTGACAGAGTCAGTATTTTATCACTCGGGTTAATGTCAACACCTGTTGTGTAGAGTTTGCGACGGTCCAATTCGTCGATATATTCCGCAAAGACCTCGTCGCTGCTCACGTTTGTAAATATATAATTGAACACATAATCATTGTCGTGCTCTTTGTCCGCATTTGAGATGAAGACGGCATAAACTTTCCAGCAATAATCTTCAAAAAGAGTGTTAAAGTCAATAACAGGTGCGGTTTTGAAACCTTCGATTGTTTTATATTGCTCGAGCTTGCCGAACAAGAGATCATCGTATGACATGTTGTGACCATAGATAATTGTGTTACGGTTCAGATAATGAAGGCTGTTTCGCCTGTCAACAAACGGGCACCCATATTTTGTGGTTTGCTTGTAGAAGTTTTTTCTCACATATTCTTCATTATCCTCTGCCTGAACAACAGCGAACTCCATGCCGAGTCCTTTAATTTCAAGCCAGCCGGCAAAGTCGTTGTTCTTTGCGTAAAGGCTCGCAAACTCTGGGTTCATACCCTTTGGGAAGTCGACGTTAGGATACTTCAAAAATATATCTGAGTTGTTTGGGGTGTTCTTTATATCAATAATTTCGGAGTCGTTTTTTTGGGCGGCTAAAGGCTCAAAAACATATATGTTAAGAATAATCCCCACGCAAACCACCATAATTAAAACACAGACAATGAGAACAATTTTTCTTAAAACCTCAGCGGTTGAATCATTTCTTGATGGAAAAACCTTAGCAAAAAGACTTTTATTCTTGTTTTTGTTACTGGTTTTTTCTTTAACATTTTCGCTCCCCTGTGTTGGAATATCAACCTTGACCTCTTTGTTTGCAGAATTTTCATCAAACCTGTAAACGGGAGGGTGATTGTAATCATTATCCGACAGCATGTCCTCTTTTTGATTACATGAAACTTCTATTATTCTCGCAGTGTCAGGCTCCTTGCTTTTGTTTGAGGTGTTTTCGGGAGGGTTCCCTTGTTTATATCCGAAATCATCGTCATTTTTGGACATATGAAAACCTCCTATTAATTGTAAGTTGCGCTTTTCCAAGCGACATTTTCATGATATGGGTTGTATCTGCCGTACCTGTCGTACCACACTTGAGGCCGACGATAGTTAGAGTTTTCTTTAACTAAATTCTTGTCAACGCTCTCGCTTTCCCCTTTTCGCAAAAGACGGGCAGAGACTACAAGCCTTGTGTTAATGTCATTGCCGTAGTCGTATGCACAGGTTGATAGTGTAAGAATTTTATCGGAGGAGTTAACATCTACACCTGTTTTAAAAAACACACGTTGGTTAACCTGTTCAATGTATCCATTAAAATTTGTTTTATTGATGTTAGGTTCAATATAATAAAAGACGCTCCCGTTGTCGTCGGACGGCTTAACCGTTGTTAGATAAACTGCAAAAACCTTCCATTTGTAATCTGAATAAAGGGTGCCGAATTCTATTATCGGATTGTTTATAAAAAAGCTTGGATTTTTGTATTTATCAAGGTCATAAAAGGCTTGCTCCTTCGCTACTGTTGTGTGTGCATACAAAGCAGTGTTTTGAATTAGGTCTTTCGTGTTAGCTCTGTAATCCATATAGACATTGCCGTAACCTGTATAATTTCCATAAAAATCACTTTTAAGATAATAATTATTGCTCCTGCTCTGTACAACGACAGTATCTATTGAAGTGTTGGGAATTTTTAACCATCCGGCAACATCGTCATTTAATGCGTGCAGAATACTATATTTATCAAGCATGCCGGAAGGGGCATTTCCTGTGAAATGAAAGGGGCTAACGTTTTCCATAAGTGTTTCAAATGGTCTTGCGATAACGTCCCCGCCAATACCCACATCTATTGAGGTAAAACTTTGAAAAATCAAAAGATTAAATGTACCGATGATTGCCCCTAAAAATGTTAGTATAATCAGAGCTACTGCAACGACAAATTGAACGACATGACTGTCTTTCATTCCTCTTTTCATAACAAACACCCTTCCAAATAAAGTCTAACAATATTAAGCGCCACTGATGAGGCGACAAAACGGTTATATTCACGATTGTGTGGTTTATTTGTTTCAAGCTTTTCAACATAAACCGAATCCTCGCCTGCAAGAGCAATATAGATTATTCCTGCAGGATTTGAGTTTTCGTCGCTTCCCGGCCCCGCAACACCTGTTATACCGATGCCTATGTTGGAGTTGCCTACAATGCGAACATTTTTTGCCATTTCCTTTGCGGTTTGCTCGCTTACTACGCCGTGGTGCATAAAGGTTTCTGGCGAAATACCCAAAAGCTTTATTTTCACCTTGTCTGAATAAGAAACGATCCCACATTCAAATACCTTTGAAGAGCCGGGTACATCTGTGATCCTTTTTGAGATGTAGCCTGCGGTGCAGCTCTCTGCCAATGCTATCGTTTGCTCTTTTTCAATCAAAAGCTCAACGACTCTTTGTTCAATACTGTCAACATCAATTCCATATACATAATTACCGAGCCTTTGCCTAATTAAAGAAAGCATTGGAACACAAAGGCTGTTTGCATTTTCTTCACTATCTGATTTTGCGGTAATGCGAAGGAGAGCCTCGCCGTTTTTTGCATAGGGCGCAACGGTCGGGTTTTCATTGTCAAGCAAATCACCGACAAGTTCTGCCATTGCACTTTCACCAATTCCCATTGTTCTAACAGTATGTGAAACAATGGCACCACTTGAGTATTTTTGCAAAAGTGGCTTTACCTGATTGATGAACATCGGTTTAAGCTCGTTGGGAGGGCCGGGCAAAATAATCATGCACTTTCCGTCCCTTTCCATGGCGGCCCCTGGGGCTGTTCCGTTGGTGTTTTCAAATACCACTCCGCCAATTGGAACATATGCCTGCTTTTTGTTACTTTCAGGCATCTTTTTATTTTTACCCTCAAAATAGGATTTAATATTATTAAGTATTGGCTTGTTAAGTTCGGTTTCAAAACCCATAACATCGCAGCACACTTCTCTTGTGATGTCGTCAGGGGTTGGGCCGAGCCCACCACTTGTGATTACAATATCGCTCCTTGAAAGAGCTGTTTCAAGTTCTTTTTTAAGTCTTTTTTTATTGTCGCCCACAACGCTTTGGTGCAAAACCGCAATTCCCATTGAGGCAAGCTCTTTTGAAAGGAATTGAGCGTCCGTATTCAAAATGTCGCCAAGCAGAAGCTCTGTACCCACACAGATTATTTCACAGTTGTACATCTTAAATCTCCCTGCTGTTTATATTTTGACTATTTTTGCTCCAAAGGGCATCAATGAAAGCTTTGCAAATTTCCAAAACTGTATACCGAAAGGTATGCCTACAATGGTTATACAAAAAAGTGCACCAAGCAAAAAACATATAAAGCTCATTTCTATACCAAAAAAGACTATCCAAAGAATGTTTGAGATTAAGCTTACAACGCTGTTCCCGTATAATATCTCCCTATCAAACGGCCATAATGCAAGGCGGGCAAACTTAAAGCATTGAATGCCTAGGGGTATCCCCACTATTGTTGCACAACATAGTATGCCACTTATCACCCACATTAAGGACAGTATCAATCCGCCGAAAATTACCCATATTATATTACCTATCGTCTTCAATCAATCACCTTATAAAATTTTTTATCAATCAATAATCATGCTTTTTGCGGATTCAACGGCTTTCTCAACTAAATCATTTACATTTAGCCCGTTTTCCGCTTTTTCAACAGCCCTGAGATTTGGTCTTGTTCTAGGATGCTTAGGGGTAAAAACTGTGCAACAATCCTCAAACGGGAGTGTTGATATATCAAAAGTCTCTATTTTTCGTGATATGGAAATAACCTCTTCCTTATCCATCCCTATAAGCGGACGAAAAACAGGCATGTCCACCACGGCTTGCGTGCAAGCAAGGGCGTAAAGGGTTTGGCTCGCAACTTGTCCAACACTTTCACCTGTAATTAAAGCGCCGCAGTCTTCTCTGCTTGCGATAATCTCGGAGCATCTCATCATCATTCTTCTCATGATTATGGTGAAAAGATCCTCGGGGCAATTATCTACGATGCTCTCTTGAATTTCTGTGAAAGGTACTACAAAAAGATTGATTCTACCGCTGTATCTTGCAACACGGCTCAAAAGGCTGTGGACCTTTTGCTCTGCCCTTTCACTTGTGTATGGGGGAGAAGCGAAATGTATTGCAGTAAGTTTCAGTCCTCTTTTTGCCATCATCCAGCCTGCAACCGGGCTGTCAATTCCACCGGAAACGAGCAGTGCAGAATTTCCAGAAGACCCGACAGGCATCCCTCCTGCGCCTTTTATCTGTTCGGCATGTATAAAAGCATATTTATCCCTGATTTCAACCATAACTGTTATATCAGGGTTGTGAACGTCGACCGAAAGATTGCCGAATGTATTGAGTAGCTTTTCGCCTAATCTTGAGCATATTTCGGGCGATTTTAAGGGGAACTTCTTGTCCGACCTTTTTGCCTCGACCTTAAAGGTGTCGGCAAGCTTTAGCTGATTTGATAGATATTGACCAGCACAATTCAAAACGGTGTCAAAATCCTTTTCAACAGCGGCGGCACGGGAGAATGCCGCTATACCGAAAACTCTTCCCAAGCGTTCAACCGCCTGCTCAAAATCCGCATCATCATTAAGAGGTTCAATCATTATAGTGGATTGCGAGCGAGAAAATTTCCATTTACCCAAATCCGAAAGTCTTCGTCTCATGTTTTTAATTAGAATATCTTCAAAGGTTCTGCGGTTAAGCCCCTTCAATGCAAGCTCACCGTTTTTGACCAATATAATTTCCTTCATCAATAAAACTCCATACTTTTAATATTCATCTTCGAGGTCGTATATTTGACTGAACAGCCGACAATCCGTCGAGCAGCACATCAATATCCTCAAATGTTGTCATCCTTGAAAAGCTAATTCTCAAGGCGCTCGAGATCCTTTCATCACTTAAACCCATTGCTTTGAGCACAGAACTCTTTTTGCCCTTAGAACATGCAGAGCCTGCCGAAACATAAATTCCTCTGTCTGAAAGAAAATTTAACATAGGCTCTGAATTTATGCCATTAACAGAAATGTTTGTAATATAAGGCAAAGAATCCTTAGGGGAGTTAATTGTTATCCCATCCATAAGCCCCAACTTATAACAAAGATAGTCGCGTAGCCTTGAAATTTTGTGGATTTCGGTGGCGGGGTTTGGTAGCGCCTTTACCGCTGCGCCGAACCCTGCAATAGCTGGCATAGGTTCAGTGCCGGGACGAATTCGTTTTTCCTGAGTACCGCCAAAGGCTCTGGGCTCAATACGAATCCCTTTTCTAATATATAAAGCACCAACACCCTTAGGCCCATGGATTTTGTGTGAGCTTATCGATATCAAATCAACATCCAGATCAGATACTTGAAGCCTAGTTTTTCCGAATGCCTGAACAGCGTCACAGTGAATATATGCGGGTGCTCCTGTGGCATTGACAGCTCTTCTCGCAAATTCAACCGGTTGAATTGTTCCAACTTCATTGTTGACTAACATTAGGCTAACAAGAATTGTCTTCGAGTTTACGGCAGCCATTAAATCTTTTTGAGAAAATCTACCTTCAGAGTCAACTGTGAGCCTTATCACCTCGAATCCCAATCCTTCAAGATACTTTAGGCATTCCTCAACACTTGGGTGTTCAATTGAAGTGGACACGATTCTGTGTCCGCGCCTTTTTAGCGCATTGACTGTTCCGAAAATCGCAAGGTTGTTACTCTCTGTTCCGCCGGAAGTAAAGTAAATCTCATCACTTTTACATGAAAGTTGCTTTGCAACAAGTTTTCTTGAGGATTCAAGAACTTTTTCCGCCTCAAGACCTCGCTTGTAGAGAGAGGAAGGGTTGCCCCAACAGTTGCGAAGAGTGCTTTGTGTTGCCTCAACAGCCTCTGAGCAGGGAGCAGTTGTTGCGCTGTTGTCGAGATATACCTCCACTGTTTCCCCCTCCAAACCGCATAATACCCAATTCTATATAGAGTAAATTATACATCATTTTTACCTCACTTGCAATTAAAAATATCAAATACTGAAAAATCTTGTAGTTATTTAAACCTGGAAATAATGCTTGTGCGCAAACGGCTCTATTATTCTTAATTTTAATTAAGAATTGTCAGTTAAAATATACTTGACCACTTTATAGTTATAGTATATGAAAAAAACACTTGTCTGTGTTTGTTCCCTAGGAAAAAGAAACACGCGGATGGGTGTAGAGAAAGGGTGGTGGGAGTTCAAAAAAGCAGTTGACAAGGTGTTGAAGCTGTGATAATATAAGCAGGCTGTCCACGCAGCAATCGCAGAGAACGAGGAAGAAAACGAAGTTTTAGGCTTATCGGAAACGAGGAGCGGGGCGGAGTTTAGAGCGACGAAACGAGGCGGCGAGACAAAAAAATAATCGTCGAAAACAGTTGACAACAGCTAGAGTTATATGATATAATAGTTGGCGTCCCTAAAAAAGACGAGCGTACCTTGAAAATTAAACAACGATTGATAATTAACCC
>DASRNM010000114.1:0-4659 GCA_035647435.1 Clostridia bacterium | reverse complement strand
CGGATCTATGCCGCTTAACCGCCGCGCCGATGTGGGATCCTCCGTTCGGGGCTACGCCCCTCTCTCCGTCATCCCACATCGCAGTTGCCACAATCGTTACTATTTTCATTAGTATTGCAACTTGCTATTGCAATCTGCGATTCAATTATAAATTGCCAAAATACAATAACGCCAGTAGGAGGAAACATTTAAAATGGAAAACAAACATTGGGAATATAAAATTGGGGGCAACTTGCACAGTATCATACCGGCATTGATTGTACTGGCTGTGTTTGGTTGTGTGAGTATTTGGCTGTACAGCAGTAATAATGGTGCGTTTGTTTTTACATTGGCTTTAACTGCTTTAGCATTATTGCTTACCGCTTATTCCATCTATAGATTCCTGTTTGTAAAGATTTTGTTAGGGGAAGACGGCTTTTACCATCAAACAAAACCCGGCGACGGCAAATATTATAAGTATACTGATATCACAGAAGCATGGGAGAGCTCCGGAAAGAATCAGAACGGTACCACAGCATATTATTGCAGTTTTAAGACTGCCAATGGACAAGTTATTAAATTTGCATTTCTGCCCCTTGAGGCAGATGAAGTTGATTATTTTCTAACAAATATAAATGGTAAGTACAGCGATATAAATGGAGAAGATATACATGAATAATGAACAATGGGATTACAAAATAGACGGTAAACTCAACGGGATTACAAGGGTGGTGATACCCCTTGTATTGTCGGCTGTGTTTACTATAATAGCCGTTGATCAGCTAAAATCACAGCCAAATAAATCTTTATTTGTTGCTGCTGCCTGTGGAATTATCGCCTTTACATCGTTGTACTTATTGTTCAAACTATCTGTTCGTTACTTTTGTTTCAAAGTATACATCGGCGGTAATGGGTTTTATTTTCAATCCAACCCCTTCAATGGAAAATATTACGAATATGATGACTTAGTTTATGGCAAAGAAGAATTGAAAACTCGACGTTCAAGGCAAAGTACAGATGTTTTGTATTATTATTTTTTTGTATTTAAAGATAAAAACGGAAAGGCGACAAGATTTCAGTTTGAGAAATCTGTTTGCGAGCGTGAGATTAACGCTTTAAAGAAGCGAATAAATAGAATAAAATGATAACCTTTTCCTTTGGCTTTAACCAGTAAAAGGGTTTTCTTTTGTATTCTTTAACTTTGTTTCACCTCTGTAAAACTGCCGCAAGTCTTAACCACACCAACCACAAAGAACAGCACCAACAGCCCCAGACCGATTGCTTTGACCGCACCGTGGATGTTGACTATTACATCCCAAATCGCACCGCCTTTAAATTCTTCCGGACTTTGGGTGACAAGCTGCCATATTTCCGCAAGCTTGCTGTTGTAAGAGTTTTGTCAAGGGGGTTTGTCCAAGTTTTGTAAAACCAATTTTATTTTGGGCTTTAAAATATAGCTTTTCGAACACAGCATTTGTCAAGGGATATTTTCAAATTTATAAAAAATATTTTTCGTACACTCGTTTTTCTGCGTTAGAAACTGCATGATGTCGAGCGTTTTTATATATATTCGGTTTGAAACCCGTTAAAGGCATATGAAGGCTTTATTTTAAAGAAAGGTGAAATGCCGCAACGTTTTCATTTGGTTGCTTTGTACATATTTTTGATGTATAATAAATTTGTAACATTTTGAGTGAAGAGAAGGTGTTGAATATGAACACTTTCAAAATTATATTTTCTCCCTTTCATTACATTAAAAGCAGGGATGACGCTGTTGATTCGGCTCTAAAAAATGCCGAATGTCTGCCCAGCTCGCGCAAGTGATTGGAAGTTTACAGGCTAAAAGCATTCCTTGCTTATAAATACGAAAAATACAGCCTTGTAGCTGACGAGGTATAAAAAACATTCCGATTATCGTGTTAACTCATAATAGGTCAATTTAGAAGAGGAAAGAGGGATTGTTGTGTTGATAAGCGATGAAACCTTATACCATCGCTATTCTGACGGTGATGAAAGCGGACTGGAATCGCTGATGGAACGATACGGCAACAGCCTGACTTTTTACATAAACGGCTATATTCACGATATTCACGATGCAGAGGATTTAATGATTGAGGCGTTTGCCCGCATGATCTTAAAACACCCTAATTTGCGGGACGGCGGTTTTAAATCGTATCTTTATAAAACTGCCCGTCATCTTGCCCTGCGCTTTCTTGCAAAGAATAAACTGTGCTACTGCTTTGATTTGGAAAAGCTTAAAAACGAACCGGAAAGCGAAATACTCATTGAGGACATTGTAAAAACACAGGAGCGTGACCAGATATTACATTTGTGTATGGAACAGTTAAGCCCTGATTACCGTGAAGTGCTGTATCTCGTCTATTTTGAGAATATGTGCCATGCCGAAGCTGCTGCCGTTATGAGAAAAAGTAAAAAGCAGGTTGCGGATTTGATTTATCGGGGGAAAAACTCGCTGCGAAAACGACTGGAAAGGGAGGGAATTACCAATGAGAAATACTGAGGAGCGTGTTGCTGCCGTGAAACTGCGGGCAATGGAAATCAGCGGGAAAAAGCGCATACGGCGGGGACGGATCATTGGTATATCCTCTGCCGCTGCCTGCTTGATGCTCATTACGGGGCTGTCCTTTGCTATGCCGGGGATTATGGAGAAGCTGCCCGGCGATTCGTATGCATATCCCGGCTTGACGGCAAGTATTTTTGACGAAAGCGGCCTACTCGGGTATATTCTTATTGGTTTGCTTGCTTTCACTTTGGGCGTGTGTTTTACGATTCTATGCTACCGTATTAATCTTCACAATCGAAAGCAGGAAAAGGAGCCGAAAAAACAGAAACAGGAGGATAATGATGATCGAGCTGATTGACAATGTCTCCCAGCTCGCTGTAACCTTTGCAGCAGGGGTAGGTGCGGGCATGTCGTTTTACAAAGCCCGTAGCCAGCCATACTTCTTGCTGACCTGTTTTTTTGGCACATTTACGCTGGGATCGCTCCACTGGAGCCTTTACATGCTTTTATTTAATTCTACACCTCAGGTTTTCTATGTGTCGGAGCTTGCTTGGATTGCCAGCTTTGTGTTTTTGCTCACCCTTGATTTTACCCTTTCCACTCCGGGGGAAAGAAGATTTCATCATCCCGCAGCATGGCTGGCTCCCGTCATTGGTGTTCCGCTGATGATTTTTTATATGACACACGGCGAAATATTAGGTAATCTCCTGATGTGCGGCATAACAATGGTTGCCGCATGGCTTTCGATTAGGGGGATGATCTTCGCCAGACGACAAAACGACGTAAGGCGAAACCGTCAATTTTTCCATATAGCGGTATTGTCTATTATTGTCATAGAATATGGTCTTTGGACAGCGTCCTGCTTTTGGGTGAGCGACACCCTTACAAATCCATATTTCTGGTTTGATTTTCTGCTGTCGGCATCGCTGTTTATTTTGCTGCCCGCTACGCGAAAGGCGGTGGAGGCATGACTTATATTGAAAATGTTTTTGTATGCATAGCTGCCCCTCTTCTGGTTGCGATGTTTTGCGTGGGCAAAAAGCACTTCCGAGTTTTCCTTTTTTTCATAGGCGGCATGAGTATGTGTCTGCTTTCCGCTTATCTCAACACCTTTTTCGCGGGATATTACAATGCAGATTTGCAAGATGCCACCACGCAGATTGCTCCGGTTATAGAAGAAATTATGAAACTGCTGCCGATACTTTTTTATCTGCTGATCTTTGAGCCAAAACCCAAAGAGGTTTTTGCCGCCATGCTGATTGTTGCCGCAGGCTTCGCCACCTTTGAAAACACCTGCTATCTCATACAAAACGGTGCGGCAGAGCTTTCATTTTTATTGATACGCGGCTTTGGAACGGGAGCAATGCACATCATCTGCGGCGCCATTGTCGGCTCCGGTATGGTGTATGTGTGGCAGCGCAGTTGGCTTAAAATGGCGGGCACCTTTGGGCTTTTATGTGCAGCCATCACCTTCCATGCGGCTTATAACCTATTAATTGCCTATGGCGGGTCTGTGCAATTTATTGCGTTCGCTCTGCCCCTTCTTACATTAGTAATCGGCAGGATTTTAGGCAAGCTATTAAAACACCTGCCGCAACAACCGAATTAACCGGAAATTCTTTTCGCTGCCGAAAGGCAGCTTTTTTTATGGAAAATAAAATATTTTTGATTTCAGGTGCGTAGTTTTTCGGTTTTATGTATTTATATAAGTGAGAGGACTTTTCGATAATTTCTAGGAGAGGGGATAAACAAAATGTATACGACCGCAGAACGCTTGAACGATGTCAAAACACTGCTAAAGCGATATCGCCGCAAAAGAGAAACCCGTATACAGGCCAGTCTTTCTGTTCTTTGTGTCCTGTTGTCGTTTTCACTGTTGAAAGCAATTGGATCGTTATCAGGCGGTGAACATGGCGGCGAAATATCGGGAATGATGGGTGCAATCATGTTGTATGAAAATGTCGGCAGTTATATATTGGTGGGAATCATCAGTTTCATGGCGGCAGTTGCAATTACATTACTTTGTATTCGTTACCGGAAATAATAAAAAAACAAACAATATGAGGAGGATTTAAAGAATGAAAAAGCGATTTATGAGTGTGCTTCTGATCGTTTGTATGCTGTTCACAATGATACCTGCCGGTTTTATAACAATG
>DASRNM010000113.1:0-38353 GCA_035647435.1 Clostridia bacterium | reverse complement strand
ATATTTTATCAAATCCAGCAAGGCATTAAATCCTTGATTGTTATAAAAAGTTTTTATCGGATTTTCTCTTTTATTCTTTTCAGGTTTTTCTGCTTTCTTTTTCTTATCCTTTTCTTTTTCAGGCTCTTTCTTCGTTTTTTTCTTTTTTTTCTCCTCATCAGAGGGATATATTCTGAATTTCAAAAACAACCATTTAATTTCAAAAATAAAAATTTTGTCGTAGTCAAATAAAATTCTGATAGGTATGCAAAACAAGGTAATGATGAATGCCACTATTCCAAACAAAATATAAAGAAACGTCAACATCATCACCCCAACATAATAATTATATAACTCCTAAGAAGCGGTTTCTTCCTGATTATTTAGCGGTATTTCCGTTTGCTGTGAGCCATCATCCTCATTCTCTTTTTGAGGTAAATCTTCATCATCCGGCAAATCAGGCAGCTCCGAGAGTGAAGTTAAGCAAAAACACTTTAAAAACTCCGGTGTTGTGCCATAAAGAAGTGGTCTGCCCGGCAAATCAAGCCTACCTTTTTCTTCTATAAGACCCTTTTGGCTAAGCGTTGAAATAACACCCGAGCAGTCAACGCCCCTTACCTGCTCAACATAAGATTTTGTTACAGGTTGATTGTAAGCAACAACAGCCAAAACCTCAAATGCGGCCGGAGATAACGGCGTGTTTCGTTTTAAATCCAACACCATTTTTATTTGGTTCGCGTACTCTTTTCTTGTGCAAAGCTGATATTTGTTGCCGAGCTTTAGTAAAGCAATGCCACTGCCCCTGTCCTCAAGCTCGTTAGCCAAATTTTGTAGTATTATTTGTGCATACTCAACATCTATCTCAAGTGCCTGAGCTATTCTTGTTATATCTAAAGGATCGCCAGATGCAAATATTATTGCCTCTGCGGCAGCCTGTAACTCACTCGCTTTCAATGTCTGTCCACTCCTCTTTGTTCGATTGAATCCTAATTTCGGGATTTTCAGTGTCACCGTTGACTGTAATTCTTTTTGCCTTGACCAGTGCGAGTACAGCTAAAAAGGTTGCAACCATTTCAGAGCGTGATTCGGAAGACTCGAATAATTCAGCAAAGCTTTGCCTGCTTTTATTGAAAATTCTTTTAAGCACAAATGAAACTCTTGATGCAACAGAAACAATTTTGTGTGCAATTATTCCGGAAAAAACCTCCACTGGAGGTGGTAGTTTTCGCCTGCCCTTGCCAACAGCGGAAATAAAGGCCTTGAACAATTCAGATGGTTCATGCCGTCTTGTATATGTCATATCTGGTTCAATCTCTAAAGGCTTTCTTGAAAGGTAATCAAACCCATCAGCCTGCTCTGAAAGCTTACCAGCAACCAATTTACAGTCACGATACTCCGTAAGCTCGCCTCGGAGCTCTTCAGCAAGCTTGTCCGCCTCCTCATGAACAGGCAACAACGACAGTGTTTTTATATAAACAAGTCTTGCCGCCATTTCAAGGAATTCACTCGCAACATCCATGTTATCATTATTCATTTGCTTTACATAACCTAAATATTGTTCGATAAGATCAAAGATTGGAATATCATTAATATCAAGCTTATGTTTGCTAATTAAATGGAGAAGCAAATCCATAGGGCCTTCAAAGCCATCTAGTTTGTAAGTAATTTTTTTCATAATACCCCTCAGCGAAAAAAGGCTTTAAACGGTAGACCTGCAAGAAATGCCAATGCACTGTAAATTTTATCTGACAGGAAAGTCAATGGAGCTGACAATACGCCCATTATTAACAATGCGAAAACGACAAGAACAATATATCGTTCATATTGCATGATTTTGTAATAGTATTTGTTTGGCAAAATCGCGCTGATCACCCTTGAGCCGTCAAGTGGTGGAATTGGCAACAGATTGAAAACAGCAAGAAATATATTGATGCTCGCAGCATAATAGAAAAACCAAATGCTGACCTGAGAAATTGTGCTGCCACTTGAAATGCTAATTAGCGTAAAAACATTAATCAACAATATAAACACAAAAGCCATTAGTATGTTTGACATTGGACCTGCTAGGGCAGTGAGTGCCATGTCTCTCTTGGCGTTCTTAAAGTTTCGCATATTGACCTGAACAGGTTTTGCATAACCAAAGCCGACGAGCATAATCATTAAAGCCCCCATCGGGTCTATATGTGCTAATGGGTTTAGAGTTAGCCGCCCCGAGAGTCGAGGGGTTGGGTCGCCGAGCTTTGTTGCAACATAAGCATGTGCATATTCATGCACCGGCAATGTGCAAAAAACAACAAATACAGCCGCCAAAACTCCCATTAGAGTTTGCAACGATAAGCCATGTCTAAATAAATTTATAAGCATAAAATCCTCACCTTCGGTAACTCTTAAAAATCAAAACAAACAATTCTGTCTTTTTTGCTGTAATCTTTTAGAATGCTTGCTTTATTATTAATATCAGCCGCCATTTTGCAAATAATTTGCGCTTGCGTATCGCCACATTCAAGTGCTGCAAAACCATTTCTTTTTATATGTGGTAACCACAAATCAATTATACAACGATAAAAATCGAACCCGTCAACCCCACCGTTCAAAGCCATCACGGGCTCTTTTTGAACCTCTTTACTCAGATTTTTTATTTCATCGATTTCAATATACGGTGGATTTGATAATATAATATCGGGTTGTGGTAAATCTAATGCAGAAAAACCCTCCGTTATATCAGCTTTGACCAATGTTATGTTTTTTAATTGATATTTGTTTGCATTCTTTAAAAGAAAGGAGTAAGCCTTGTCAGATTTTTCAATTAAATAAACATCGGCGTTAGGGCAAATCTTTGCAACGCTGATTCCTATACAGCCTGTTCCGGCACAAAGGTCAAAGACAACCGGGTTATCAAACCTCTTAATATTATTTACCGCAGTTTCGACCAACAACTCAGTTTCGGGCCGTGGTATGAGCACACCCTCGCCGACATAAAAGCTAAAACTCATAAAATCCCATTCACCGAGAATGTATTGCAGTGGTTCACCTTTTATCCTTCTTTCGCAAACCTGGCGCATTTGTGTTATTGTGCTTTCTTCCGCAATGTCTGCACTGTGCAACACCAGGTAGGTTTTGCTTTTGCCTGTGCAAAACTCCAAAAGGCACTGCGCATCAAATTCATAATCTTCTACGCCTGCCTGCTTAAGAGCATTTATTGATTCATTTAAAACATCCTTATATGTTGCCATTAAGGTTTAATTCCTCGTTTATCTCATTATTTTCTTGTGCGGTGCTGTCGACAACTTCAATTTCATCTGCGTCATCAACTATAATAACATCTTCAACCGGCTCGTCAATAATTCCGAGTGCAGTTTTCAATGATGCTATGCCAACCTCTATAATATCATCTGTCGGCTCTTTTGTTGTGATTCTTTGCATCCACAAACCGGGAGCAGCAAAAAACCTCACAAAAGCATTGTCATGTTTGCTTGCATATCTTATAAACTCATAGCCTAAACCCATTATTATTGGCATTATCATGAGTTTAACCAGCATCCATATATATCTTTTTTCCGTCAGCACAGGAAAGGCTACTGCGATAACAGAAGAAATTATAATGCTCAATAAAATAATAACAAATATGAAGCTTGTGCTGCATCTTGGGTGAAAACGGCTTTGTTTTTTTACATTTTCAACTGTCAACTTTTCATCATTTTCATAACAGAAAATTGACTTGTGCTCTGCGCCGTGGTACATAAACACTCTTTTTATATCCTTCATCTGCGAAACAATATACATATAAGATACGAAAAGTATAATTCTAATTACACCCTCAAACAATGTTCTAAAGGCTGTTATAACACCATCTGAAAGATTGTTGATTGCATCAAAAATAAAGCTGGGCAACCAGAAAAAAAGACCAAACGCAATGGCAAACCCTAAAACTGCTGAAATTATGCCTATTACGGTCATCATTTTGGGGCCGAAATGGTCATCAATCCATTTATCAACCTTTGATGCTTTTTCTGTATCATCTTCGTGTTCAAGTGTTGTCTTTTCCGCTGAATCCATAAGGCACTTATAGCCAAATAAAAGCGCATCAATAAAATTAACTGGCCCACGAATCAGTGGCCAACCAAAGGGCTTGAATTTTTCTTTTGGCATTTTAACTTCTTTGATAGTGGATTCTATGCTCCCATCAGGCAAACGAAGAGAAATGGCCGCACCTTTAGGGCCTCTCATCATTATTCCTTCTATAAGAGCCTGACCCCCTACCGATTCTTTTTTAGATTTATTGCATTCATTATTACTCATCCAGTTTTCCCCTTTCGTCGCTTGCGGTGTTTATTTCAAGCGGTAGTTTAATTGTTACTGAAGTACCCTCGCCTAAAACACTGTCAACAGAAATCTCACCGCCATGAAGTTTGACTATTTCATCAGAAACCGCAAGTCCGATTCCAGAACCTCTGACCGAAGTGTTCGATTTAAAGAATTTTTCCTTAACCCTTGGCAAATCTTCGGGAGCTATTCCGCAACCAGTATCACCTATTACTATTTCTAACGAGTCAAGTAAGTCAACTTCGGAAAACACAACTACTTTTCCGCCTTGATTGTTATATTTAAACGAATTATCAAGAATGTTAACAAAAACTTGTTTAATTCTCGCGGCATCGCCACTCATCGGTGCAGGCAAGTCGGGAGCATTATAAATGAGCTCAATTCCCTCTTTTAAAGCTCTTTCTTTAAATGTAAAAACTGTTTCGTCAAGCTCTGCAAGAACATCAATTTTTTCAAGTTTTAGTTTGATTCTTCCACTTTGAATTCGTGAAAAATCTAGAAGCTCCTCCACTATACCCGACAACCTTGAAGCTTCACTTATTATAACCTCCATGCCACGCTTTGTCAAAGCTTGGTCGCCGTCGCCAACCTGCAAAATTGTTTCTCCCCAACCTTTAATTGCGGTTAGCGGAGTCCTCAATTCATGCGAAACAGTTGATAAAAAATCATTCTTCATTTTATCAGCTGCACTGATTTCACTTGCCATGAAATTGATCGTGTCACTCAATTCTCCTATTTCATCATCTGCTGTGAAACTTTCAATTCTTGCTTCAAAATCTCCACCTGCTATTTGCTTAGCCGTTTCACTTATTTTTTGTATAGGTTTAACAATTGATTGAATAAAGTAAATTCCAGAAATTATAACAAGAACTATCGAAAGCAAAGAAAAAAGACATATTACAACCGAAATACGAATTATCTGAGCATCTATATCCTCAAGTGAAACCATGTATCTGATAGCACCATTTGTTTTATTGTTCTGACTTGTGAGGGAAACAGTCATTGTCATAACCTTTTCCCCATTGTCGAGCTTCCCTAACCACTCGCCTCTACCAATGTCGGATGTTAGTGCCAAGTCATAGTCCGGCATTCCTATGTTTCTATCAACATCAAAACCGCTTGATGTGACGACAACATTACCGTTTTTATCTATTACCCAAACTTCCATTGTGTCTTTATCATTAAATGTCTCAACAAAGCCTCTTGCACCATAAACAAAAGCACTATCAGAGCCTGTATTTAAATCAAAATAAGTATCAACCAAATCATTGTCTTTGGAAAGGAGTGTAAACCTAACACTCCTATAGTAGTAGTTATGCATAAAAACGATTGAGGATACTGCAGTTATAATAAGTATAACGGAGATTATCCCCAGAGTGTTTCTTATCCATCTCTTTGTTATTCCTCCAACCTTCATGCATACACCACCTTTCAAACATCCGTTTTTAGTTGACCCATTTATACCCTACACCCCAGATTGTAACAATATGCTTTGGAGAAGACGGCTCGTCCTCAATCTTCATCCTCAATCTTCTTATATTAACATCTACAATCTTTTCTTCACCAATTCTTCCTTCGCCCCAAACTTTTTTGAGTATATCTGTCCTGCTCAATGCAACACCTTGATTTTCAAAAAAATACTCCATAATCTGAAACTCAACCTGTGTCAACTCAACCATTTCACCCCTATGCGATAAGGAGCGATTTCTTAAGTTTAAAGCAAAATCCCCCGAATCAAGGGTGTTATTTGTGTTTTGATTGTTGTTGGAGTTCATTGCGACACGGCGGTATACTGCATCCAACCTCGCTACCAACTCTGAGGGTGAAAACGGTTTTGTTATATAATCATCTGCCCCCATCAACAAACAACTGACCTTATCCATTTCCTGCGTTTTTGCTGTGAGCATTATTATGCCGATGTACTTATTGTCTTCACGCAACCTTTTACAAACTTCAAGGCCGTCAACCTCTGGCATCATAATGTCAAGAAGGGCAATATCAAAATTCTCATTACTTGAAAAATATTCGTCGAGTGCCTTTGCACCGTCATCAACATCTACAACGTCGTAACCATTGTGCTTAAGGTTTATAACAATAAATTCCCTTATAGAGCTTTCATCTTCGGCTACCAATACCCTTTTCAAATCTTCACCCCTCATCAAAAATTGTAATTAAATTATCAAGTTTATTAAAGTTCAGACCATAATCTTTACCTGCTTGTGTAATTGACGCTGCAATTGCGGTGTCATATTCGTCGTTTTCAAACAATAAGTTAAACCCGTAGTAATCCTCCTGCGCCGACTTGTTCCAAACACCTTTATCCACACAGGATATTGTGAACAACAATGAACCTAACTTTGCGTCACTTTTATTGTAAAGAAACACCTTCCATTCTTTACCCTGCACCCCACTGTATATTGCGATATAATCTTTAAATTGAGCAGAAAAATCGAATATATATTTACAGTCATAATTAACAGCATTCTGTTCGACCTCAATTAATTCCTTGCCTTTGAGCTTATACCACTTCGTTACATAAAAAGGCTTGTCCTTATCTGAGAAAACTTGTTTTGCAACCCCTCCGGGCATTTCAGTTTGTGCAGGAATTTCAATTTCTCCGTCACCGTTAATGTCATATGTCGGAATATGTGTACTTCTCCATGTGACAATATTTGATTGTGTTTGTTCATCAATCAGCGGTGCTTCAAGAACGCCCGTGTCCTGATTCCAAAAAACCACCTCGGTAATCATTTGAGATTCACCTTTGTAGGCATCAATATAAAGCTTGAGAATATTATCAGTTTGACTTACAACTGTGTTTATTGATGAGTAACCGCTTACATTCCCGTCAAGCTTCGTTTCGCCTGAAAGGGTAATTTTATTATCCGTCATTTTCAGAACTCTTGCCACAGATTGAGGAACCTCTGAAGTCAAATCCAATAATATTAAAAAGATTTCTTTATAACTATCGCTGTCAATATCCACAGTTTTCATAACTGTGAAGTTCTCTGTACATATGGCACTTGCGGCAATTATATAGTCATTGACATCAAATCTGTAAACTGTAAGTATTCGATTACCCTTTTTCTCTAAAATATTCCAGCTTACCAATACCTCTGAAATTCCATCACCGTTTAAATCAACAAATTCAATAGAATGCACTTCACTGCCCGAACCGACAAACTCACTTACCGCAACCCATTCATTATCTTTCTTGTCCATTACCTGCATTCTAACAACGCTTTTATCACTATTTTTGACATAAAAAACGAACACTTCATCGTCGCCATCACTATCAATGTCATAAAAAATAAATGCCGATTTATAGTTGCCCGAATTCGGAGATTTCAATGTAACATCTGCACCGACAGCCTTTTCAAAAGCATCTTGAAGCTCGGTGTTGTCACCATAAAGCTTAGGGGGATGCATAAGCTTGTCAATTGAAACAAACTGCAATGAACAACCCGAAAACTGAACGCTAAGAAACACTAGCAAAACAAATGCTACTATTCTTCTTTTCAAACCTACGCCCCCTTCTGTGAGTTTTAAAATAAGTTATTCTGTAATTTCTTTTTCAACAGCGTTTATTTTAACGTTGTAAACTCCGCTTATCCAAGCACTGTCGGATGAGTTTAGGTGTAAACGCATTTCAGCGTTTTGAATTCCACTCTCCAACTTGCCCGGTTCAACTATTGACGCAGAAATATCACTTAAATCAATTTTATCAAAGTTTTGCTTAGTGCCTATCACTTTAACCTTAATTTTGCCGATTTGAGTTACTTTTAAATTGTAATTTGAAGGAATATTGCTGACTCTTATATCTTGAGCGTCAATGCTCATGGTTTCTATATCAACATTGGGAATCTTCACAATTACCTCAAATTCCTTTATATCACCTATAACAACTCCGCCTGTAATATCGGACGAGTAAATCACAAAAGTGTTTTTACCTGGCAATAACTCACTGAAATCTATTGTTCCGATGTTAAACTCACCAGAATCATCAATAGATGCCTCGGGTATGCCTAATTTAACCTTCGTCGGTGTGCATGTATATAAAAGCGGAGTTATGAGATAATCCGCAGGTGCATTTTTAAATGATATGACAGGTTTAACATCCACAACCTTTAGAATGGGTAGCGTCACTGTAATATCAATTCCATCCGCATCAATCGTTAAATATCTTAATGTTCCACCATATTCGTTCATAGGAATTATTTCGGACTTAAAAGTGGTGGTCTGTGTTAATGTTTCATTGACCGAAACCCTTGCAACAACACGGTCAATTTTCGCTATTTCTCGTGTAGGTCCACCAATCATAACCTTGTTGTTAGACAATATACTTTCTTGTTCAGCATAGCCGTTGGGAAGATAATTTTCACCCTCAATATCAGCGACAAGAGTGTATTCCCCCTCTGAATAAGTGTCAAAGTAAACCTCAATATTTTCATCCTCAAAGCCTACAATTTCATAATCGTCATTATCGTTTCTGGAAGCAACCTTAATCTGCAAGGTATGCTTACCTGCAGAATCAACATAGCTTGTCTGAGCAATTGCTATAAAATCGTCTGCTGACAACGCATTTGTGCTAACCTGATACCTTTTACCGACAACTGTTACATTGACAGAGAAGTCCGATTTGCCGAAAATTTCAAGCCCAAATTGGCTAGGCACGCTGTTTTCAAGTTCAATAATTACAGGAACATCAGAAACAATTCTAACTTCTTCAGGGCTATATTTAAGAGCAACGAAAACCCAAAAGATTATCGCAAAAATGACTGATAGAATAAATATAATCCTGTTGTCATATAGAAAATTTCTTAATAACTTTCTCTCACTCATTTTTGAACCTCCCGAAAATGTTTCTGATTCTGTGCGTTTTTTCGTCGCCGTTCTTATTATCATCGTTTGGAAGCAAGTGCAGAATTAACTTTTCACGCAGCATGCTGTCTGTTATTCCTCTGACAAGCATTCCCTTTTGCGCAAAGGATATTGCCCCCGTTTCTTCAGAAACGATTGCAACAACGGCATCACTTTGTTCTGTAACACCTATGCCTGACCTGTGCCTTGTTCCGAGCTCTCTGCTTATTTTATTGTCTTGTGTCAACGGCAAAATACAGCCTGCCGCCAGAAGCCTGTCCCCTCTTAGGATTGACGCACCGTCATGAAGCGGTGATTTAGGATAAAATATGTTGCCTATCAGTTCTTTTGTTATTTGGGCATCAACCATAGTCCCCGTCGATATAACATCACCCAAAAGTGTTTCTCTCTCAAAAACAATTATTGCTCCAATTTTTTTCTCACTCATATCGGCTATAGCTCTGCACACTTCGACAATAGCCTTTTTCATCAATTCTTCTCGTTTTTCTATTTCACTGCTTTTTCCGAAAAAGCTCATATTTAAGCTCGTTAATTTGCTCCTGCCAACGCTTTCAATCGCATGGCGTATTTCAGGCTGAAACAGGATAATAAGTACAATAATAATATCGTTAAAAAGCCTTTGAAACACGTATGAACTCGCTTGCATGTTAAGCGTGAGTATTACAAAATACAACACCCCTAAAAGTGCAAGCCCTTTGAGAAGCTGAATTGCCCTTGTCTCTCTGACAAGCTTTAGAATATTATAAAGAACAAACGCAACAAGAATAATGTCAAGAATATCCGGCACACGAAAAGATAAAAATACCGAACTAATTTTCTCCCAAAAGCTTATTAAACTATCCCAAAAATTCATAAAAAAACCTCATTTTCAACATTTCACTTTGTTTCTATTAAACAAATCGCATGTGCCGCCATGCCTTCGCCAGAGCCGCTAAACCCCAGCCCTTCTTCCGTTGTTGCCTTTACGCTTACCATATCAATGTTTATCTTGCACGCTTTTGCTATGTTTTCTCTCATTTGCTGTATATATGGCTTCACTTTAGGCTCTTGAGCAATTAATGTCGCATCAATATTCACAACATCATAGCCATTTTCTTTAAGCTTTATTATAACACACTCAAGCAGCTTGATACTATCCGCATTCTTGTATTTAATATCGTTGTCGGGGAAAAGACTGCCTATATCCCCTAAGGCAGCAGCACCGAGCAAGGCATCACAAACTGCATGGGCCAAAACATCGGCGTCCGAATGCCCCATCAATCCCAATTTGTATGGTATCTCAACCCCGCCGAGCACAAGCTTTCTACCGCAAACCAATCGATGAACATCATAACCTTGACCAATTCTTATCACAACAATCACTCCTCGCAAATACCGCATGCTTTAACGGCATTAACAAAATCATCATACTCCATAAAAACATTTAAAATCTGAACAAGGGAACTTGTCGACAATCTTTCTGGCAAATCTAAGTATTTCAAAAGTAAAGCTTTTTTTGACTTGCTGTTTACACCGCCCGAAAGACCAAATTCGTACAAGTCAGTTATTGTAATTCTCCTTGTTTCATGTGATGTCATTGAGCAGGTTGCTCCAGCGTGGCACAAAGCTTCAAAAATAACCTTGTTTGAAACACCTTCAACTCCGATTTTTCCTTCTTTTGAAGGCTCGGTTTTACGCTTTTCTTTGCCGAAAATGTCAGGAATATAAGCGTTAATAATATCCTTTGCAGGGACAGTTCCGCTTATAAATGACCTAATTTTGAATCCAGCCGAGTCACTGTCCGTCAATATTAAAATGCCCCTTTTTTCGGCAAGCTTACGAATAAGTCGCTGTTTTTCTTTATTTTTAAATATAGCAAAACCGTTGGTTTCTATAATAACTGCATCAATCATGGAAGATAGACGAATCTTGTCATATTTCCCTTCGACAATGACTGCTTGCTCAATTTTTATCATAGTAAACCCTTCTAACTTAATTTTTGTTTGCCGTTACCAAAAGTCCGGACATGCATTGCTCTAAAACCAGCCTGGAATCTAACCCCGAACCTTTAAGCAACTCATCCGCCATACTCAATTTATCCAAACACGACCTTAATTGAGTGAGCGACAGTCGAGATGAATCCCTGGCTCCGTTTCTTAATCTAAACTCTTTGTTTTTATAGTTAAAATGCCTTGCAACATCTTCGGCTCTGCTCCCTGATGTTATTGCAACTTTTGCGCGGTACATATCAACATATACTGAAATTAAAGTGCCCGAGATCAAAACAGGTTCGACCTTTTGTGAAAAAAGCGTATTAAGAATCGAAAACGCCATGTCGCTGTTATTTTTTAAAAGCGCCTTGCTTAAATCAAAAACCTTTGCTTCAACCGATTTAATGCACACTTCGTCTATATCGAACTTATTAATTTTACCGCTTTTAACATAAAAACACAATTTATCAAGCTCATTGAGAACAGTGTTCATGTCAAACCCGACACTGTTCACAAAATAAGTTGCTTCGTTATATTCAAAATCACACCCGCGTTTTTTAGCTCCCGATAACACAAGTTTAACAAGGTCATTCAAGCCAAGTTTGTTCAGTTCAACAACTTCACCGTTTTGCTCGACCGCTTTAAGCGCCTTGCCGAACTTGCTGCCTTTTCTTTTGTCTGTCTTAACACTGTTCATGTGCAAAATTAAAATACAGGTTTCTGGCAAATCAGAAAGAACAGAAATCAGTTTATCAAAATCCGTATCACTAAGTGCGCCAATATCCAAATCGTTAACCAGCACACAGCTCATCGGGCTCATCATTGGCAACGCTTCAACAGCCTGCGCAATTTCGTCAATTGAAACCTCTTTACCGTCAAATTTATGAAAATTGAAATCCACAAAATCGTCTGAAACAGTTTTTTTACATATTAATTCAACATAATGTTTTTTTAGGTAGCTCTCATCACCGTAGAAAAGATATGCACGAGCAAAGCTACCGCTTTTTATTTGTTGTTTCAATTCTTTTTCCGTTATCAGTCCCATTAGCTTTGCCTCCTTATTGATAATGATGAATCTCCGTTTGTTAGAACTTCAATGTTCCCTAAACCTGAGGTTATTTCAAAATCTATATCTTTCATTCTTTGACTGTTTGTTAAGGCTTCGTATTTTTCAGAATCCGCACTTATTATGACTTTCTTATATTCGCTAAGCTCAAGCCCTAAAGGTGGCTCAGACCTGCAAATCAAAACATCAGAATTTTGATATTCTTTAGGTATTTTATTTAAATTACACCCCGCATTAAACACACACAAAACAGTTGTGCCGTCAATATCAATATAAGCGTAACAATAATCCGTACCAACCTCATATTTGCAATAAACGCTATCCCACAAATTGATATCAGCATCTTTCGTTGCAGTCAAGCCTCTAGAAAAACCAAAAAATTCAAGTTCATTATTTGTTTGAGGTGTTATTAGATGCTTTACATCAGTTTGCTTGATTACATCGACAACAGCGTTATATTCGGTGTCATTAAGCCTTGGTATAAGCATAACATCAAAGTGCTTAACGGCGTTTTCATTGAGTATATCAACTCCATTAACTGCAGAAAAATAATCACCGCCACAGCCAATCATAAATGCATGTGCGTCTTTTGTGATTACTATGCAAGTTCCATTTCCGTTGTCTGCAACAGTTATTTTTGTAACATTTCTGAACAGAATACTGTGCGACAAAATCCCCACTAAAAGCGTTATAACACAAAGAATTGATGTAAGCCTTATTGCAAAAAATCCCTTGCTTTTATAAAGCAAAAAAGTAATGCCGAGCAAAATTAATACGCCCGCAAGCCATACATTTATATATTCTTCGTTAACACTCACACTCGCAAAGGGCATTGACCCGAGCAGACGTGTGCACCAAAGCATATATTTTGAAATCAAACCTGCAAAAAGCATGAGCGGATTCGACACAAACGCAAAAATAGATAAGCTTGACATTATTGCACCCAAACCGCCAAGTATCATTGTCAATGTTGCTGGATAGAGCAAAAAAATATTCGATAAAGGAGCAATCAATGAAATTGTTCCAAATGAATTGATAACAACAGGCATTGTGAATATTGTGGCAGAAATGGTCATGCAAATAATTTTAAATATAGCTTTTATTAAAAAAAATTCTGAAAAAACTTTGATAGTTTTATGCTTTAAAATCGAATTGTATAGTGGCGCTGATAAAGTCACAATACCCAATGTTGCCAAAAATGACAGTTGCAAACTGACACTCAATGCAGCAAATGGATTTATAAGGGTTATAATTAAAATGGCAAGCCCGAGTGAGTTCAAAGAATCCGGTTTTCGTTTGATTACATAACCCAAAAGCAACACTAAATGCATAAAACCAGCTCTAAGGCAAGGAAATGAAAACCCCGTCAACCCGAACAAAAGGAAAACAAAACACATTGATATAAGCGCCGCAGTTCGTCGTTTAATTTTAAGAAACTCAAGCAATGCAAGAAAAGACATAACCCAAACAGACATATGAAGCCCTGATACGGTAAACAGATGATAAACACCGGTAAATGAAAAGTTTTGCTTTGTTTCGTTTTCAAGACCTGATTTGTCGCCAAGCAAAAGTCCGATTATCAATGAGCCATTTTCATTTGGCAAAAAATCATAAACAGCATCTTTTATAAATTGTCTGAGCATTAATATGTGGTAAAAAAACGGTCTTTTTTCGGCCTGAGTAATCTCAATCTCGTCAAAAGTATAGGCTCCGATAAAAACACCGTTAGATTTATGGTATTCTTTTACCGCACTTTCATCTCCTCCGAGAACATAAACAGTTGCGTTTAAATCAACATAATCATAAGGCTGTGCATCAAGCAAAGTTTTTGACGAAAGCCTGACTTTCACCCCATCTTCTGTTGTCTTAACAATATAATAATATCTGCCATTGTTCTCTTGTGGCAAATCAACAATTTGAGCATGGATATCAACTTTTTCACCAACAAGCTTTAACGATGGTTCGTACAAATAGTTGTTTGAGATAATAACCGTTATTGCCGCTAAAGCAAGCGAAAAGAATGCTGTTGGCAAAACTTTTGATTTTTTTAAATCTTTAATAACAAACGATATCACAAACATACACAAAGCAACTATAAGAGCTACCAACGCAGCTTTTAAAGAGAACTTTAATAATATCGCAAGACAAAAGAAATATGTTATGCCTAGAACAGCTAAAGGTCTTGGCATAGTCTATACCTCGTTTTTAATTAATCAGCCGGGAGGCCACATAAAGCTCCTACCGCCCAAAAGATGAAAATGCAAATGAAAAACTGTTTGACCTGCGGTTTTGCCGCAATTTGTTACAAGCCTAAACCCATCGTCGAGTTTTAGCTGTTTTGCAAGCTTAGCCGAAACTTCAAAAACATGTGCCACAATTGCACTGTTTTCGGGGGTTATATCCGCTGCAGAAACAATGTGCTCCTTTGGAATAATCAACACATGAGTCGGGGCTTTGGGGTCTATGTCATAAAATGCATAAACCACATCATCTTCATATACTTTTTTGGATGGAATCTCACCATTAATGATTTTGCAAAACAAGCAATCCAATGTTCAACATCTCCATTCCAACTTTATTTTATCAATTCAGAAACAATGCCCTGAGCTGAAGCGATAGCCTCCTTGACCTTGTGTGTATCCTTTGCGCCTGCCATTGCGCTGTCAGGCCTTCCTCCACCCGAGCCACCTGCTATTTGAGCGATAGCCTTAACAAGCTTACCAGCATGCACACCGAGTTTTACGGCTTCACTAGCACAGGCAACAGAAAAGCTAACAGTGCCTTTATCGTTTACACCGCCGATGACGGCAACAATATTGTTGGCACTTTCTTTCGCTTTGTCAGTCATTGAACGCATTTCATTAGCCGATGAACCGTTTACAATAGAGGTTAAAAGCTTTATACCACCAAACTCAACAGCGTCTTTCATCATTGCCTCAGCTTTTATTGCGGAAAGTTCGGCATTAAGGCTCTCGATCTCTTTTTCCTTTGCTTTTAGTTCGCAAACAAGAGTTGATGCTCTGTGTGAAAGCTCCGTGACATTGCCAAGCTTCATAGCCTGTGCCGCTTTTTGTATAAGGTTTGCATTCGAGCTAATAAAATCAAGAACCCCAAATCCAGTTACGCCCTCGATTCTTCTAACACCTGCTGCGACTGAATATTCTGAAATAATTTTAAACAACCCTAATTTACCTGTATTATCAACATGTGTGCCACCACACAACTCTGTGGAAAAATCGCCCGCCCTGACAACTCGTACAACATCTGCGTATTTTTCACCGAATAAAGCCATTGCGCCGACTTTTTTCGCTTCTTCAATCGACATTTCATTCATCGACACTTCAAGTGCACTCAATATCGCTTCGTTCACAAGGCTTTCGACCTTTTTAATTTCTTCACTGGTCATTGCTGTAAAATGTGTGAAGTCAAAGCGAACTTCTTTTGGATTCACAAGCTGACCTGCCTGTTCAACATGGGTGCCGAGCACTTCCCTCAATGCAGACTGAAGAAGATGTGCTGCAGTATGATTTCTTTGAGTTGCCTCACGAGCAGCTTTATCAACTTTTGAGATGACATTGTCGCCAAGCTTTAATCCCTCACCTTTTATAACAGAGCCATGATGCAGAAAAACATCGTCATTCGTTTTATCAGTCGCATTGACCTCAAAAACAAAATCGTCACCCTCGATAACTCCGATATCCCCAACCTGACCGCCACTTTCGGCATAAAAGGATGTACTATCAATCACAATTGATGCAGATGTGTTACTCTCAAGAAAATTTTGTTTTTCTCCATTAACAAAAATTGCTGCAATTTCACCCTTTGCGTCGAAATGTTTATAGCCAATAAAGTTGGTTTCTTTGAGCCCTTCGGTGGATATTCCTTTGTTTTTCCAGCCGTCTGCCCCAGCGTCTTTTCTGGATTTTCTTGATCGCTCACGTTGTTCAAATGCTAATCTTTCGAACTCTTTTTCATCAACACTCATGTTTTTCTCTTCGAGTATTTCTTTCGTCAAATCAATTGGAAAACCAAATGTGTCCGAAAGCTTAAATGCGTCCTCACCGCTTAACATATCAGAGCCTGTCTCTTTCGTCTTATCAAGCATACCGTTGAGCATATTAAGCCCAGAGTCGATTGTTCTATTAAAGTTTTCTTCTTCGTTGCTTATAACGCTTACTATAAAGTCATGCTTTTCAACAAGGTTCGGGTAAGCGCATTTGTTTTCTTTTATTACCGTTTCACAAACCTCTGCAAGGAATGGTTGTTCAATGCCCAAAAGCCTGCCGTGTCTTGCCGCACGCCTGAGCAAACGACGAAGAACATAGCCCCTGCCTTCATTTGAGGGCATAACACCGTCGCTAATCATAAAAGTTGTGCTTCTAATATGGTCGGTTATTACCCGCAATGAAACATCATTCTTTTCAGCTTTATGGTACTCAACCCCTGCAATTTTCTGAACATGCTTCATAATGTTTCGAACAGTGTCAACCTCAAAAAGATTATCGACACCCTGAACTATACATGCAAGCCTTTCAAGCCCCATGCCTGTGTCAATGTTTCGTTTTTTAAGGCTTGAATAATTGTTGTTGCCATCGTTATCAAACTGTGTAAAGACAAGATTCCAAAACTCCACAAAACGGTCGCAATCACAACCGACCTTACAATCAGGTGAGCCGCAACCGTATTTTTCGCCACGGTCATAGTGAATTTCAGAGCACGGACCACACGGGCCGACTCCAAGCTCCCAGAAATTGTCCTCTTTCCCGAGCCTTAGCATATGCTCGGGCGAAACACCAATCTCTTTTGTCCAAATATCGTAAGCTTCATCGTCTTCTTTATAAACACTGATATAGAGATTCTCAGCAGGTAATCCAATTAACTCAATACAAAACTCCCATGCCCAAGTTATAGCTTCTCTTTTAAAATAATCACCAAAAGAAAAGTTGCCAAGCATTTCAAAATATGTGCCATGTCTTGATGTTTTACCCACACGCTCAATGTCGGGTGTTCTGATACACTTTTGGCATGTTGTAACCCTTGTATGTGGCGGCATTAGTTCGCCTGTGAAATATTTTTTCATCGGTGCCATTCCCGCATTGATTAATAAGAGACTCTTATCGCCCTGCGGCACAAGCGGGAAACTCGGCAAACGCAGATGGTCCTTACCCTCAAAGAATTCTAAAAATTTCTCTCTTAAATTGTTAAGACTTGTCCATTCCATTTAAATGTAACTCCCCTATTTTTACGTTAACTGTTTTGATACAAATCAAAAGGATAAATAATTGTTTTTTGTCCCTTTTTTATCATAATCAGCTCATAATACATTGCACTATAGGATATCATATCATATAAATAAAGTCAACGAATGTAATTCTTATTTTGAAGCATATTGTAAAAGAAAATCACCTTTTTTATTAAAAATAATCGACTCAAAGATTTGTAAATTTTAAACCGGTATCATAAAAATGATACCGGTCATTTTCAAATTATATTAGTTTTTAAAAAACTGTGGTAGATACTGTTTATGTGCCTCTTTCATTTCATTAAAACAGTTCAATGCCTTATCCCAATCGCCTACGAGTGGGTGAATAAGAAGTGCATTAAGTGCAGCCTCTTGAGAACCTGTAACTCCAGCTACTACGGCATATTTCTCGTATTTCTTAACGACTCTCATAAGACCTATAATGTGGTCACTTTTAATCTCATCAACCTTGACGGGTGTTGCTCCGTCCTTGCCGATAACTGCCGCAATCTCGACAATGTCATCCTCCTCAAGGAATGGAAGTGTTTTGCCATTTTTAATGTTGACAATTTGAACATCGCGTTTGTCGTTTGCAATTGAATCAATAAGCGAAACAGCGGCAAGCGAATATTTATGCCCACCCCTTTTGTCAAGCAACGCAGGCTTTACTACAATCTCATCATTTGAATAAATCTCAAGCAGTTGTTCTTCAATGTCCATACATACCTGTGCTCTGCTCTTTTCGTCAGACTTTAAATGTTCAAGCTTTGCAGCTCTCCCGTAAAAATATTGAAGATAGGATGACGGTACTGCCTGAATTGTAGACAGGCACTCAAGTGTAAACCCGTCGTCCTTGATGTTTTCCATAACTTTAGGTGAAAAGCCTGTTTTTATCATCTCGGGCAACAATTCCTTGCCGTCTTTTTTAACAGAGGTTATCCAACTCAAGTGGTTAAGACCGACATAAGTTATGTCGCTGTCTTCACCACTGATTTCTTTCGTATCATCAATCATATTAATCGGAACATTGCAAAGACCGATATTTTTGACATTTGTATTGTTCAAAATAAATTCACTTATAATTCCCGACGGGTTTGTAAAGTTTATTAGCCATGCATCAGGGCAAATTGCTTCAATTCTGTTACATATGTTTTCAATAACAGGTATAGTTCTCAACCCCTTGAAAAATCCGCCGATACCTGTTGTTTCTTGACCAATCAAATCATACTTAATTGGTATTGTCTCGTCTAGGTGGCGCGCAGGGAGTTTGCCAACACGAATCTGCGTAACAACAAAATCGGCACCGACAAGTGCTTCGTCAAGATTATCTGTCAATAAAATCTCGCAATCTATACCTGCGTTTTCAAGCATTCTGATGCAAAGGCTACCGACAATGTTTCTTTTTCGCTCGTCAATATCCATAAAAGAAATCTTTTTAAGCTTGAGAGAATCTCTTGCTTTAATAAAGCCATCGACAAGCTCGGGGCAATATGTACTACCCGAACCAATAACCGCTACTGTAATCTCTTTCATTATCATTATCTCCTTTATCTGTACTGCTTAAAAATCCAGTTAATACAGCCAGTCACTGGGGGGTTTTCAAGCTTAATCATTTGGAATTTTTTATTTGATGTCTTTTGAAGCTTTTGTTTCATAAGGTCTATATAAATATCAGACGGGAGTTTTGTGTGTATTGAACCCGAAAGAACAACCTCAATTTCTTCGCCATCGAATGTCAACTGATTTGCGTGTGCAGAAATCAATTGAGCACCTCTCGTTGCCATAACGTCAATTAAACTTAGAGCCGGCCTATCGCCCTCATATGCGGCCTCAAAAAAGAAATCAATCAACCGCATAATAATACTGTTGGCATTTTCACCCTCAAACTCTGAAACCTTTGAAAGAAACTGTTGACGGTTTTCTATTGAATACTCATCATAGAACTTTTTTGTCAATGCAGTTTTTTCAATGTCGAGATAAACGTCATCATAAATGAGCTTATATGCATTTTGTGCAATCCAATGGCCATTGCCGACGTCGCCCGAAAGCTCGCTAAGGCCAGCAAGCTGAAGCATTTTACCCGTGCTGTCAATAGCATTGCAGCATGTGCCCGTACCGCAATTGTAACCGATTGCCGCACCGCTCACAGACCCAGCCATAACAACGATAAAGCCGTCATTATAAATTGCAAAGTTTTTTAAACCGTAAACTTCTAGTCTTTTTCGCATCTCAGTTTCTTGAAAAGGATGGTCAATGCCCGCGAGCCCCATAAGAGTGAATTCAACGTCATCTAATGACATCTTGCAAGCTTTTAGCAGACCATTAACACCTTCCCATATTATTGCAGCTGCTTGGTTGAACGAATCCTCCATGTTTTCATGATTACTGCCAGGGCCTTTAAATGTGGCAATAATATTCTTTTTATCGTCAAAAAGTGCATATGCGGTTTTTGTTCCGCCTCCGTCAACACCTATGTAGTAACCCATTAATTTTCCTCCGTTTTATCTAAATCAAAAAATTCTTCGCAGACCTCTTCAAGGCAATACTTCCCCCTTCTGAAAGGTTCACGGTCAATCCACCTTCCATTTGTGAAATCGGGCACGGGGACAGGCATGCTGCCCATTGCAACCGATTGCTCCGAAAGACAGGTAATAGACATGTAAACTGCTGTATCGTATACGTCTATGGGGGGTGTAACTTCGTTTATAGCAGCTTCTGCAAACGCCGAAAGGGTAAGGTAATCAACACCATCGTGCCCCGATTCAACCCCGCTGTCCTTATATTCTTTCCACAAGGGGTGCTCGTATTTGTCTCTGACAGGCTCAAACGAATCCCATCTATGCTCAACCTCGTGGTCGTTTTCCAGATATATAAGGTTGCCGTCCTCCATCCAAAGACCTAAAGTGCCTTGAATTCGACAGTTTCTAGAATACGGCCTTGGCAAGGTGCAGTCATGTATCAAAAACACCGTTTCGCCATGTGCACATTTTATCATTGTTGTAACAACATCACCTTGTGCAAAATTAAAGCCTGCAAGATCATAATCATCACCCTTGTTGTCACGTATCCATTGATTAAGACCAGGTGATTTTGAGGACATTGACGTAAGGCTTAAAAATCTGTTTCCTCTGTTTATTTTTAAGAGCTTGCCTAAAGGAACCAATTGGTGCGTGGGGTAAAGCTCACCGTTTCTGTTCATAAAGTTATGTATTCTTCCATGACGAATTTCTCGCCCGCAAGCTATTTGCTTTCTTAAATCATGCTCGTAACCGCCTTGAACATGGACTATCTCACCGAAAAGCCCTTGCCTTTGCATATTGAAAAGAGCAAGCTCGTTTCTGCCATAACAAACATTTTCAAGTAACATGCAAAACTTGCCTGTTTCTTCAGATGTGCGCACCATTTGCCAGCATTCTTCAATAGATGCCGCACCGCCGACTTCTATCGCAACATTTTTGCCTGCTTTCATAGCATCAATTGCAATAAGGCTATGAGTTATCCATGTTGTGCAACATAGCACAGCAGAAACATCACTTCTTGATAGCATTTTCTTATAGTCAAGATATATATCAGGTCTTTTGCCTGTTGATTTTTCAACAATATCGGCGCAGCTGTTCGCTCTATCTTCATAAATATCACAAACAGCAACTATATTGACTCCTGAAATTCCAACAAACTCCTTAATTAAAGAAGCTCCTCTTTCACTACAACCGACAACAGCAAAATTTGCACTTTTTATATTCATCATAACACCCCTTTAAAATACAAAAATATTATACACAATTTGGGAAAAAAATACAAGCGGTGAAGAAGATTTTCTTTCTCACCACCTAATTTATTTATCACTTAAATATTCTTTTAAATTGCTTTCTCCACTTATAAAGATAGGTGCTTATTACTCGAGTGAGAGCAATGTCATAGAAAAAGAAAACTATGTTGCCCAAAGCTATAAAACCGGGGATTACGAACCTACCAAAAACTCCACCCTCGTCTAAATAAATCCCCATAAATCTTATCATCAGAAAATAGGACAAAATTATAGAAAAATTGAAAACAACAAATTTCAACAGATATTCTAAGAACTTGAAATGTATCTTGCTTTCAAAAACTGATTTTAGGATAGGGTAATAGCCAAAAAATGCCGCATAAAGAACAGCAACCTCTTTATTTGGTACTGTTATTATTGATAGAATTGATACTACTAAAAAAACAGCGAAAGCCCACTTTCTGTTGATTTCTATTGATATCAACATCAAAATTGCTCCCGCAACCGCAGGCAAAGCATATGTCATAAAAGGGACAACAGACACCACAAACATTAGTGCCAATGACAATGCCGCAATTATTCCGCCGAGTGCCGTCCTTGAGCTTTTCTTCAATTTAACACCACCAAAAAAATGTCAGCAACAAGTGATGAGATCTCCACCCATGCACTCACAGCAGCAATCAGCACAAATCAAACCAGTGCAGATATCACATCCGCTACAACCGCTGCAACCGCTGTTTTTTTGGGCCGTTGAAGTTCTGTAACCACCGCTTCTTGAATTATTAATATTGCTAAACGCCGCTTTATATTCCTCGTTGCCCGGTTCCATTCTGTGTGCAGTGCTGAAATTATTATAAGCTTCCTCAAGCCAGCCCTGCCTATATTGAACCGTTCCTTTTAAATAATACCACTCTGCACTTCTGGCCTGTTTTGGTATGCCATCGAGAAGAGTGTGAGCATCATCAAACCTTCCGGTTTTGATTTTTTCTCTGATATCAGCATATTCGGATGTGCCTGTTGAATATCTATATTCATTCGTTTTCGTTTCTCTAGTGATTCTTGTGCCTCCACCGCCAGACCTTTTGCCCCTGTTGAGAATGATATAATCATAGGCCTCGTCAATCTCTTTCATTTTCTTGTGCGAAACATCGGATAAAGGCCCACCCGAGAAATTGTCGCTACTATATTTTCTTGCAAGGTGACGGTATGCCTGCCTTATCTCTTCGTCCGAAGAATTATCAGAAACTCCCAGCACCTCATACGGGTTCTTTTTCATTCTCACACCACCTCTCATCACCAAAAACCGTTTTTTCTGTTTCTTCAAGTCCTAAATATAAAATATTATTTAATATATCTTTAAATCTTTTCAAATCTAACAGTTCAAAGGCTTTTAGGCATTCATCAACTGTTAAATTTAACATTCCCTTTATTTGCTCTTTAAAACCATCTGTTTCAAAGCCTTTATATTTCAGATCAATAGCATTGTAAGTGCCGTTCTTTCTGTCATCATCCAAATCATCAACAGCGTCGATTATATATGTCCATCTGCCGATTAAATAGCCAATTCTTTCGATAACAACCTTTTCGTCCCCTTCAAAGCCATCTGAAATAAGCTTGGACAACGCTTGTGCAGAAGGGTGAGCAGCCTCGTCAATGCTTTCGCTAAGATTGTCTTCAACATCCCTTTGTTTATCAATTGCTGATTTAATGATATTCTCGGCAGACGGTGCTCTTTTCATCGCTTTCTTATGCATTAAACTTACAATGGGTAATAACAGCCGAAAGCCAAAGCTTTTCAAAAGTTTGCTGTCTTGAATATTGTCTTTAACTTTATAGTAAAGCATTATTGCAGCGCAATCAACTGAATACGCAATGTCGTTGTCAGCGTTTACAAGGTTGCATTTTTTCATGGGGTTGTAAGTGCAATGCCCCTTTTTGAATTGCGGTCTTTTATCTCTAGCTGCCATTCTCAAAACGGCAAAAAAGGTTATATCATAACTAAGTGTAAGCTGTGCGAAGGGCCCGTAAACTCTGCCAAGCTGTTTGCAAACAGAGCAATAAACGCCTTTGTAAAGCTCATAATCCTTAATTTTCAATTCCGGTTTATAGGCTTTAACGTAGCCAAACAAGCCCTCACCCCTTTGTTTAATAACAGTTTATACCATAATTGAATAAAATGCGTTAACACATTGTGAATTTTAACACTTAAAACGCATAATTTAATTTTAAATTATAATTATATTTTATAAGTTTAAAAAATGTTGACAAAAATGCTTATTCGTTTTATAATGCAAGCTAAGTTAATAAGCAAAACCGATGATTAAGAGGAGTAGACACAGCAATCAGCTTTTAGAGAGCCATAGGTGGTGCAATTATGGCAGTTTGAACTGTGTTGAATGGACTTATGAGGGCAGACCGAAAGGCTTTTTGCCGAGTAGTTTCTGACGGGAGCTTCATCCGTTATCAACGAAGTGCACATGACAGTGTGCAAAATAAGTGGGCACATATGTGTCAATTTGGGTGGTACCGCAGGATTAATTCTTGTCCCATTAAGGGCAAGGATTATTTTTTATACAAAGATATTCTAAATCAAGTTTTTGCTGTTAACTGCATTTTTAACCGAAAGGAGAAACAGTTATGTCTAACAAGAATAATGTACCTTATCGCATTAATCTTCCGGAGGAGTTAATTCCGAAACAGTGGTATAATCTTCGTGCTGATATGAAAGAGCAACCAGAACCAATGCTCAACCCCGGAACACTAAAAGAGCTAAAGGAGGAGGAATTATACCCGATTTTTTGTAAAGAGCTTTCCCGTCAGGAAATGGACAGCACAACAAGGTATATTGATATCCCTCAAAGCATTATCGAGTTTTATAAAATGTGTCGCCCCTCCCCTCTTATTAGAGCGTACTGCCTTGAAAAAGAGCTTAACACTCCGGCAAAAATCTATTACAAATTTGAAGGGAACAACACCTCGGGAAGTCATAAGCTAAACTCCGCAATAGCACAGGCCTATTATTCCAAGGAACAGGGTGTCGATGGGCTTACGACTGAAACGGGCGCAGGCCAATGGGGCACAGCGCTTTCAATGGCATGTTCTTATTATAAGCTCCCTTTAACCGTTTATATGGTAAAAGCAAGCTGCAATCAAAAACCATATCGCAAAAACATTATCGAAACTTTTGGTGGAAAAATAGTTCCTAGCCCTAGTAACACAACAGAGGTAGGCCGCTCCATACTTGAGAAATTTCCTAACACTGGCGGTTCTTTGGGCTGTGCAATTTCGGAGGCAGTCGAGGCGGCTGTTTCTCAACCAAACACAAAGTATGTGCTCGGCTCTGTTCTAAATCACGTTTTACTTCATCAGTCGATAATAGGTCTTGAGTCCAAGGCGGCATTGGATATGTATGGCGAATACCCTGATATTATAATAGGCTGTGCCGGTGGCGGTTCAAACCTCGGCGGCCTTATATCACCGTTTATGAAAGACAAGATTGAAGGCAAAAAGAACCCTTATTTTATTGCTGTTGAGCCAGCCTCATGCCCTTCAATGACACGAGGTAAATACGCTTATGATTTCTGCGACACAGGAAAGGTTACGCCCCTTGCAAAAATGTACACTCTCGGTTGCGAATTCCAGCCTTCGCCAAACCATTCCGGTGGCTTAAGATATCATGGCATGTCACCGATTCTCAGCAAGCTTTATCATGACGGATTGCTTGATGAAGCAAGGTCTGTTGAGCAGACAAAAGTGTTTGATGCAGCAGTTAGATTTGCTCGCTGCGAAGGCATTTTGCCTGCGCCTGAATCTGCCCATGCAATTAAGGTTGCCGTTGATGAGGCGATGAAGTGCAAGGAAACAGGCGAAGAAAAAACAATTCTATTTGGGCTCACAGGCACAGGGTATTTTGACATGGCAGCTTATGATGCATATAACAACAAAACAATGAGAGACTACATCCCCACCGATGAGGATTTAGATAAATCATTTGAGTCACTGCCAAAAATTGATTAGTCTGTTTTTCGGGGTCGGCACGTTTTACATGCCGTCCCTTTTTTTCTGTTAGCTTGGTCGCTGAATATGGTAACTTATTCTTAGTATCATTTTATCGCTCAAAATGCGTGTTGCAAATTTTGCAAATTTCATAAGTTTCTCTGGGATTATTATCAGCTTTGCCTTTTGAATCCCTTCAACTGCGGCTTTTGCTATTCTTTCACTGCTTGAATACATAACATTAAACACATTCCCTGCCTTGATATCAAACTCCGTTAATACAGGCCCACAACACAATGTGCTTATTCTGACATTGCTTCCACACCGCCTTAATTCCTCATGTATTGCCTGAGACAGCCTTAAAATATAAGCCTTTGAGGCATAATATGCTGCCATTCTCGGCCCCGGTGCAAACGCAGATGCGGAGGATACATTGAGAATGAATCCATAGTTTCTCTCAATGAAATCCATCAAAAACAGTTTGGTCAAAATGTGTGTTCCACGGATATTGGTGTCAATCAATTTAAGCTCATCGTTAAGGTCTGTTTTATCAAAATCGCCAAAAACACCTACGCCTGCATTGTTTATCAACATGTCGATATTCTTATCTTTTACTTTTGAGTGAAGCGTTTGGCAAGCTTCAGCATCTGAAATATCCGCGCAGATTATTTCAACATTTGTTGGGAGCTCTGCTTTTAGTTCTTCAAGCCTGCTTTCTCTGCGTGCAACAAGAATCAATTCGCAACCCGTTTTGCTCAATTCTCTTGCAATGTCTCGCCCTATCCCGGAGCTTGCTCCAGTTATTAATGCTTTCATTTAAAACATCTCCAAAATATCTGATTATTATATTTTACCCAACCTTTTTTCTGTAACAATAAAATATTTATGGTAAAAGTTAATCTAAAACTTGTCTCACAATTTTGAGTCTTAAAATCTTTTCAATATTTGCTTGATTTTTCTTCTGTGTTGTTATATAATTTTGCGAGTAGTCTATACATCGGGGTGTGGCGAAGTTTGGTATCGCGCTTGGTTCGGGACCAAGAGGCCTCGGGTTCGAACCCCGACACTCCGACCAAAATTAAAATTTAATAATGTGTGTTTCAAACCCCTAAAACCCTTATATATTAAGCCTTTAGGGGTTTGATTTTTTACTTGTATCACACATGCAATTAAAAAATTGGCAGACATAAAATCATGTCTGCCAATTTAATGTTAGGATTAATAGTTTTCTTTTCTTACTTCAAAGTAACTTTGAGAGTATTTACATACGGGGCAAACCTGTGGTGCTTTTTTACCAATTACAAGATGACCACAAACACGGCATTCCCACATAATTTCTTCGCTCTTCTCAAACACCTTTTGCATTTCAATATTGTTTAATAAAGCGAGATATCTTTCTTCGTGTGCTTTTTCGATAGCACCAACTCTACGGAATTTTGCTGCTAACTCCTTGAATCCTTCTTCCTCAGCGTCCTTGGCAAAACGGTCATACATATCAGTCCATTCGTAGTTTTCGCCCTCCGCTGCTTGTTTGAGGTTTTCAGCAGTATCACCTATCTGGCCGAGCTCCTCAAGCCATATCCTTGCATGCTCTTGCTCATTACGTGCGGTTTTAAGGAATATCTCTGCAAGCTGCTCATAGCCTTCTCTTTTTGCTACACTTGCAAAGTATGTATATTTGTTTCTTGCCTGACTTTCACCCGAAAAACCTTCCATAAGGTTTTTTTCAGTTTTAGTGCCGGCATATTTATTTTCTACTGCTTTTTTCTCTTCAACTTTTTCAAACGCCGAAGCGGGTTGTTTGCAGACGGGGCATTTAAAGTCTTCAGGAAGCTCCCCTTCATGAATGTGACCACAAACTGTGCAACGATATTTAACCATACTCTTATTCTCCTTTTTGTTATTATTTTTATTATATATTTCTAACAATCTATCCAATGCCTCTGTTGGAAAATCATCGTCTTTGGCACTGTTTTTGATTGCTACAAGCAAATCATTAGCATTTTGACTTTGTGGAAGCATATAGCCTGCCTCACGTAGGATATCCTCCGCCATTATTCTGTTTGATTTTTTTAATGCTTGTGCAAATTGACGCAAAACTGGATTGTTCGTATCTTTTGCAATTTTATCAGCAATTCTCTCCTGCTTTGTTTTGCTGTCACTTAAGTTTAACAATACTTTTTTTGTTATATCCGCCTTTTTCTGCTGTGGTGGATATTCATCAGGGACCAATGATATTGCATTCGACGGACAAGCATCAACACAGACACGGCAACCACTTATACACTTTGCTGCATCAATTTGACCTGTTTCTGTGTTTGTTGCCCCGGTAGGGCAAACATAAAGACAAAGACAATCCTTTGTACATAGTCTTATATTTCGAACTGCGTGCATGCCATTACCTCCTTTTCACCTGTGTAATTTTCATGTTTGGAACTTTGCATACAGGACACACTTCGGGAGCCTCGTCACCAACATAAACAAAGCCGCATATTTCACAAACATATACGTTTGTTTTTTCAATGGGGCCACCCTGCTCTTTTTCATATCGCCGAATAAGTGACAACAGCATTTTGCTAACTTTCTCACTCCACACAAGAGCCCTCAATGCCCCTCTGTCCTCTTTATCAATTGCAACTGCAGAGGCTTTAGGATATTCTATGTTCAAATCTTGCTCAATTAACGCCATCAAATCCTCACGTTGTTCTCCTTCTGCTTCATCAAATTTTTCATCGTAGTAATCAGATAATTTGTTGAACAGTTCAGCTTCTTCGCTTTTATACTGTTTTTCAAAACCCTTTGACAGGTTTGAACACAATGCCGCCATTTCAGCAAAAGTTAGCTCTCTCAGCTCATGGTCATCATGATCTTCTTCAGTAGCAATAGGCTGTTCCTCTTTTGCAGGCCCTGTTTTCATTTCTTCAAATTCGTCCTTTGTGGCTCCGCACAAAGGGCAAGTCCAGTCTTCAGGCAAATCCTCCCACTTCGTGCCTGCAGCAATGCCCGCTTCTGGAATTCCAACCGCTTCATCATAGATAAAACCACAAATGATGCACACATATTTCCTCATTATTCAACCCCCTCATATTATTAGTTAACTTTATTGCTTGATTTTTTTAAGGCATTCACTACAAATACCTTTAAAATAAACACTCTTTTTATCAACCTGAAAATCGTTTAAACCGTTAATTTTAACGCAGTCAAGATTTATGTTAAAATCAAAAATCTTTCTGCACGCTTTGCATTTAAAATGCCCGTGGTCAGTTGTATCTATGTCATACCTTATTTCATTGTCCTCTATGTTAAGCTTTTGGACTATGTTTTCATTAGCAAATGCATTCAAGGTGTTGTAAACGGTTGTTTTTGAAAGAGTCGGTATTTCGGGCTTTAAGTCTGTATAGATTTGCTCAACCGTCGGATGATTTCTATTATTCGAAAAGTATTTATGTATTCTGAGCCTTTGATAAGAAGGCTTAATGTTACTATTAAAAATTTCACTTTTCACTTTTATACCTCCATTCATAGACAAAATCAATGTGTAATCGATATATGTTTGCAATGATTACAATCTACCATGCTCGTCATACAATGTCAAGTATTAAATTAAAATTGACAATAAAAAACCGAGCAATCTGAACTGATTGCTCGGTTTTAAGAGTTAAAATTAATCTCTTCTCAATGCTTCTATCGGAGGCATTTTCGCTGCACGCCTTGCGGGATATATCCCAAAGAAAATACCGATAGCACTTGAAAAACCAATAGCTATGAGCACGGTTGTAAATTTCATTGTTACAGGTATATCCATATAAATTGAAACTGAAGAAGCACCTGCAAACCCTATAATTAGACCCACTAATCCGCCAATCAGGCACAGAATAATCGACTCCGTGAGGAATTGGAACAATATTACCGAGGTCTTTGCACCGAGTGCCTTTCTGATTCCTATTTCTCTTGTCCTCTCTGTAACGGAAACGAGCATTATATTCATAACTCCTATTCCGCCGACAATAAGGGAAATTCCACTAACAGCCGCTATAAAGGTTGTTAGTATTTTTATAACCGCATCAAGCAAATCGATATAAGTTGCCATATTCACCAAGGAATAAGCACCGCTGCCGAAATTGCCATGGCGTTGATATAATGTATTAATTGCTGCATTGCCTGCACTGTCAAGTTGGTCATCCGAGAATGCGGTTAAGTATATCATTTCATAATAGCCCTTGCTGCCCATAATCTGATCTGTCAGTGTTGACGGCATAATAAGAATACACATCGTTTGTTGTGCGTCACCGCCACCCATTAAATCACCCGAAAGGAGGCCTTCTGAGCCAGCATCCATAAGACCACCTTCTGAAACAATACCAATAATCTTCAGTCTAATTATTTTATCATTAGATGAGTATTCAATAAATTGATTGATTGCATTTTTGTAACCAAACATTTCTTTTGCACTCTGAGCAGTAATCAGCGCAACTCGGCTTGCAGACATATATTCTTCTTCGGTAAAGAATCTACCATGTTCAATTGCGACAGACATTACAGCTTGAAAATCGGTTGTTCCCGACACACCAATGGCAAAACCGCTTTTTTTAGTTGTTGTTGCAGAACCCATTGTCAAAACAAAGGGTGAAACACGCTCAACCGCTTCTAAGTTTTTTATTGCCTTTATATCGTCTGTTGTAATATATTCGGTTGTAGAAGCATTGCTTGAATTTACAGAAATGCTAATGGTACTTGAGCCCATTTCCCTTATCATTCCAACAATGTAATCACGCCCTGCATCACCGACGGTTATTATCGAAATAACGGATGAAACACCGATAATTATACCCAACATCGTCAGCAATGAGCGCAAAATATTTGTTTTTATACTGAATATTGCAATTCGAATATTTTCTTTAAAATTCACTTTCAGCCTCCCCGCAAAACTATTTTTGGAATGTTATTTTGCGGACACACTTACTCTGTCTCCATCCATAAGACTTGACGGAGGGTTATTAATAATAACATCATCAACCTCACAGCCCGAGGTGATTTGATAGACGTTGCCATCATAAAGACCAATTGTAACATCTGTTCTTGTTACCCTTTGTGTTGACTTATCATACACAAAAACATAAAAACCCTCGTTGTCCGTTTGAAGTGCTTCAATCGGAATTACTGGCACATTTTCAACACTGTCAACCTTGATTGAAACATCAACATCAAAGCCAATAATTATGTCCTCGTCAGGGTTTGGAATAGTTATTTTTGCGGCAACCCCGCTTGTGCTACCTGAAGACCCGAGCAAAGAGCTGATATTAATACTACCTGCCGACTCTGCAACAGGGCTAATGTATGTTATATAACCATTGAATTCCTTACCAGAGACTGTCTTAATGATAACATTTTGATCCATTTTAACTTTGCCGACATCGTACTTGCCTAAAATAATACTTGCAATAAACGGGTAATACTCAACCACCATTCCACTTTCCTCATTGTTGAACAACTGCGCAATCATGCTTGTAATATCTCCTCCCGATGTTACGGAATTCAAAATCGAAGTGATATCCAAATTTGATGATGACTTTTGGGCAGGATAATACACTTGCCCTTCAACAATGTTTATTTCTCTAACTATGCCGTCGGTTTGGGCAACCCAACCCTCGTCAAGTGATTTAACGATTCCTTTGACCTCTTGCAGAGAACTATATGCAGAGTCACTAATCTGTTTGTATATACTTTCAAAAGTGCTATTAGACTGAACACTCATTAAGGCTTGTTTTGCCTTCAACGAGATTAATTCAATTTCAGCAGACGAAGCTTCGCTTTGAGCACCCATTAATGATGAAAAATCAAATGAGCCCCCTCCTGACAGGGTTTTCAAAAAATTGACTAAATCCGAAACACTATTACCTGCATCTAAAAGCCTGTCAATCATTTCACCGATTCTACTATCGGAATAGTCATGACCTAATATTGACTCAAGCAAGGTTTTAAGCTGAGATTTCTCCTCGGGAGTAACCTCTATTGAGGCTGAATCGCCCTCTTTTTTTAATCTATCAATTTTTCTCTCAAGTTCAGCAATTTGAGCATTAATATTTGAAAGCTCTTTTTTCGCTTCATTGGATGAACTTATAAAGTTTCTATACGCGGCATAAGCCTGATTATAAGCTTCTTGCTTTTCTTTAAGAACAGAGGAAATCGAAGCCATATCAAATGTTGCTAAAACATCGCCAGTAGAAACTTTCTCACCGACTCTATAATTAACGGAAACGACCTTTACTCCTTCTATTATAGGAAAGCTACCCTTATTGCCCGATTCGACAGCACCTGTGGTATCCATCGTTTGAACTACATCCGAAAGGTCTACTGTTGAAACCTTGACCTGTGGACCAGTGTCGGGTTTGAGCAATGCATAAGCGGAAATTGCCGCTACAACACAAAACAAAATAGCACCGACAATTATTATAGCTTTTTTCTTTGTAGTCATTTTACTTTTACTAATCTGAGTCACCCCCATAATTTTACTGCTTTTATTATATACCTTTGAAGAAACTAAAGTATTGACAAATTGTTAATATTTGCTATTTTTTATAGTTTTCCAATATCTTTTCTGTAATTTGAGTTGTTAAATTCGATTTTATAAATTCCACTATAAACTGTTTTAAGTGCATCATCAATTGATTCACCCAAAGCAGTTACGCCTAAAACGCGCCCTCCATTAGTATAAAAGCAACCATTCTCATGTTTTGTACCTGCATGATATACCGTTGCTTTTTCGAGTTGGCCGTTTTTATCAAGCCCCTTTATAGGCAAACCTTTTTTATATTTATTCGGATAACCACCTGATGCCATAATAACACAAGCACAAGCGTCTTCACTCCACTCAATGTCGATTTCAGATAACCTCTCATCGATTACGGCATTGATAATGTCGACTAAATCAGTTTTCAATCTTGGTAAAACAACCTGTGTTTCAGGGTCTCCAAATCGGGAATTGTATTCAATAACCTTTGGGCCATATTTAGTCAAAATCAACCCAAAGTAAAGGCAACCCTTGAATGGCCTGCCCTCATTTTCCATTGCTTTAATAGTGGGCAAAAAAATCGTTTCCATGCATAATTCTGCCAATTTTTCATCATAAAAAGGGTTTGGGCTGATCGCACCCATGCCACCAGTGTTTGGGCCTTTATCACCATCAAAAGCTCTTTTATGGTCCATTGAAGAAACCATGGGAACTACTGTTTTGCCGTCTGTGAAAGCAAGCACAGAAACCTCCGGCCCCTGCAAAAACTCCTCAATAACAACCCTATTTCCTGAAGAGCCAAAAACTTTATCTTTCATAATTGAAAAGATTGCTTCTTTGGCCTCATCAAAATTCTGTGCAATAATAACGCCTTTTCCTAAAGCTAACCCATCAGCCTTTATGACCGTTGGATATTCGCCCTGCTCGCTGATATATTCCAATGCATCATTTGCATCATCAAAAACCTCGTATTTTGCTGTTGGTATGTTGTATTTTTTCATAAGGTTCTTAGAAAAAACCTTACTGCTTTCAATAACAGCCGCAGATGAATCGGGCCCGAAAGCTCTAATTCCCTCCGCTTGAAACCTGTCAACCATACCCATTGCAAGCGGGTCATCAGGTGCGACAAAAACCAAATCAACCTTTTGCTCTTTTGCGAGAGCCACCATACCTTCAATATCCGTTGCCGCAACCGAAAATATTTTTGCATCCCTACCTATACCACCGTTGCCGGGTGCACAGATAATTTCGTCAACTTTTTTACTTTTTTTGAGTGAGCTTATTAGGGCATGCTCCCTGCCACCCGAACCAACCATTAATATTTTCATGTTATTAACCTCTTAATGCTTAAAGTGTCTCATGCCTGTGAATATCATTGCTATGCCTGCTTCATCAGCGGCTTTTATGCTTTCCTCATCTTTAATTGAGCCACCGGGCTGAATAATTGCTGTTATTCCTGCTTTTTGAGCTGCCTTTACACAATCCGAAAACGGGAAGAAAGCATCGCTTGCCATGACTGAGCCCTCTGACCTTTCGCCTGCATAGTTTATTGCAAGCTCAAGTGCTGTTATTCTGTTTGTTTGACCAGGGCCGATACCGACTGTCATATTGTTATTCGCAAGTGCAATACCGTTTGATTTAGTGTGTTTAACAACACGCCACGCAAACAACAACTGTTCCATTTCTTTATCTGTCGGTTGACGCTTTGTAACGCATTTAACGTCGCCCTCCAACAGTTTTGTATCAAGCTGTTGCACAAGAAGCCCGCCTGCAACCTTTTTCATGTCAACACATAACTCATTGTTCGGTTTTGCAAGCTCAGGAAGAACAAGCAACCTAACATTCTTCTTGCCTTTAAGGATATTTAAAGCTTCCTCTGAATACGAAGGAGCAATAATTATCTCTAAAAATATCTTTGCAAGCTCGTTTGCAGTGGCTGTATCAACTTGACGGTTAAGAACAACAATGCCACCAAAAATTGAAACAGAATCCGCTTCATAAGCTTTTTTGTATGCTTCATAAATAGTTTCGCCTGTTCCTACGCCGCAGGGATTGGCATGCTTTACTGCAACGGCCGTGGGCACTTCCTCCCCGAACTCTTTTAGAATATCAAGAGCACCATTTGCGTCATTGATGTTGTTGTATGACAGTTCTTTTCCGTGGAGTTGTTCCGCGCACGCAAGGGTGTTTTTAGCCGCCCCGATTTCCTTATAGAATGCAGCACTTTGATGAGGATTTTCACCATATCTCATATCCTGTACCTTTTCAAATGTCAACGTGTATGCATTCGGGTACTCTTCTTCATTTCTTGCACGGCTTAAATATGAGTTAATAAGCGAATCATACTGTGCCGTATGTTCAAAAACGGCGCCTGCCAATTTGAATTTTGTTTCTTTGCTGACTTCGCCTTTATGGCTAATCTCGTCAATTACTTTTCCGTAATCCTCTGGATTAACAATGACAGCAACATCTTGCCAATTCTTTGCGGCTGCTCTTATCATTGTTGGCCCACCGATATCTATATTCTCAATTGCTTCTTCAAGAGAAACATCTTTTTTTAAAATAGTTTGTTTGAAAGGATAAAGATTAATCGCAACAATATCAATCGGTTCAATTCCGAGCTGATTGATTTGCTCCATATGTTTTTCATTGGATCTCATTGCAAGAATACCACCATGAATCACAGGGTGAAGAGTTTTTACTCTGCCGTCAAGGCATTCGGGAAAACCAGTGATATCAGAAACCTCTTTGCATTCAACTGATTTTTCTTTGAGTACCTTTGCCGTCCCCCCAGTTGAAAGGATTTCGTATCCATGCTCTCTGAGCCCCTTTGCGAATTCGACTACACCTGTTTTGTCAGAAACAGAAATAATTGCACGTTTCACTTGTTAATCTTCCTCTCCTATTTGTTCTCTTTATTTTTCGCAATCATCGCAACCGCTTTGGGTAAAATTACCCATTCCGCTTGCGCCATAACTCTTTTTTGAAGTGTTGTGGGAGTATCATCGTCCAAAACTTCAACAGCCTTTTGAAGAATAATTTCGCCACCGTCAGGTATTTCATTCACCAAATGAACCGTTGCCCCTGTGATTTTTACTCCCTTTTCAAGTGCAGCTTCATGCACCTTTAGACCATAATAGCCTTTGCCACAAAACGAGGGGATCAGCGACGGATGGACATTAATAATCATCCCTCGAAACTGTTGAATAAAATCAGGGCTTAAAATTGACATAAACCCCGCAAGAACAATTAGGCTTGCGTTGCATTTCACAATTTCGTTTATCAGAGTTTTTTCAAAGAGAATGTTGTTCTCAAAGTTCTTTCGCTCGACAGCCACCGTTTCTATTTTTGCCGTTTTAGCCCTTTTCAGAGCATAGGCGTTTTGATTGCTTGATATAACCTTTACAATTCTTGCATTGCCGAGTATACCCTTGTTTTGAGCGTCAATCAACGCTTGCAGGTTAGTACCTCCACCCGAAACAAGAACAACAACCCTCAGCATATTGTTACACCCTTTTCACCGCTTTTAACCTCGCCGATAATTTGGGCAGTTTCTCCGCATTCGTTCAAAATTCTGACTGCTTCGTCTGCTTTTTGAGCATCAACAACCATGCATAGCCCAACACCCATGTTAAAGGTATTAAACATATCTCTCTCAGGTATGCCCTCGTTTTTAATGACTTCAAATATAGGTAATACGGGCAAGCTTGATTTCTTAATTATAGCGTGACAGTTTTCGTTCAACATTCTCGGAATGTTCTCATAGATACCGCCGCCCGTAATATGAGCAATGCCTTTAACCTCAACAGTTTTTATAAGCTCTAAAATTGGTTTAACATATATCCTTGTTGGCGTCAATAATTCTTCTCCAAGCGTTTTCCCAAAATCATTAATATGCATTTTAAGTCGCACATCGCTGATGTTGAACACCTTTCTAACTAGCGAAAAACCGTTTGAGTGAACACCTGAGGATTTAACTCCAATCAATACATCTCTGGCTTTGATTTTTGAATTATCAATAATCTTAGATTTATCCGCCATGCCGACACAAAAACCTGCAAGGTCATATTCATCAACAGGATAAAACCCAGGCATTTCGGCAGTTTCTCCCCCAATGAGCGCGCAACCTGCTTGAATGCAACCTTCCGCCACGCCCTTAACTATGTCAGCAACTCTCTGCGGAACATTTTTGCCCACCGCTATATAATCGAGAAAAAACAACGGCTTTGCACCAGCACAGGCAACATCATTTGCACACATTGCAACACAGTCAATCCCAACCGTGTCGTGCTTGTCCATCATAAATGCAATTTTAAGCTTTGTACCGACACCGTCAGTGCCCGACACAAGAACAGGTTTTTCAATACCGCTCATGTCGGGTTCAAAAAGCCCTCCAAAACCGCCTATTCCAGAAACAACTCCGTCAATTTTCGTTTTTTCAACATGAGATTTCATTAGCTCAACCGCTTTGTAACCAGCTGCAACATCAACCCCTGCATCCTTGTAACTTTTAGAAATACTATTTTCCATTTTTTATACCACCTATTTTGAAATAAACTTAAGTTTCGAATTGAATTTATCGTTAAAAAAAGTGTCTGAAATATTTATGGGATATTTGCCTGTAAAGCATGCATCACAAAGACCTAAATTTGAACTCTTCGTAATTTTTCTCAACCCATTCATGCTCAGATAACCCAAAGAATCAGCACCAATTTTTTTGCAAATTTCTTCATTGCTCAGTCGGCAAGCTATTAAGTATTCTCTTGAGCTTATATCCGTACCAAAATAGCATGGATTCAGGAACGGGGGCGAAGAAATTCTCATATGAATTTGTGTTGCGCCTGCAAGCTTTAGCAGGTTAACTATGTTTACACTCGTTGTGCCTCTTACAATTGAATCATCAATCAAAACAATTCTTTTACCTTTAATGGCAGAACGAATAGGGTTAAGTTTTATTTGAACCGATTTTTCGCGAGCATTTTGCTTGTTTTGTATAAATGTTCTGCCAATATATCTGTTTTTAATAAAACCTATTTCATAAGGAATTCCAGACTCTTTGGAATACCCTATTGCAGCATCAAGGCCCGAATCCGGAACACCGATAACAACATCGGCTTCAACGGGGAATTCGTGGGCTAAAACCGCCCCCGCCTCCCTACGACAACGATTCACGCTTAAAGAATCTATAACAGAATCTGAGCGTGCGAAATAAATATACTCAAAAACGCACAAAGAACTGTTATTTCCACAATTGTTTTTATTTGACCTGATACCATTTTTATCAATTACAACTACCTCGCCCGGCTCAACATCACGAATAAATGTTGCACCGATGCTTTGGATTGCACATGACTCACTCGCAACAACGTAGCTGTCTTTAAGCTTGCCTATGCATAACGGCCGAAAACCGTTTGGGTCCCTAACTGCAAGTAATTTTTTCGGCGATAACACCACAAATGAATATGCACCCTCAAGCCTTGGCATAATGTCGGCAATAGCGTCCTCTATGCATTCGGTTTTTAACCTTTGACGGGCAATCATGTATCCGATAAGCTCGGCATCACTTCCCGTTTGAAAAATTGTGCCCATATCCTCAAGTTCTCTTTGAAGCGATGAAAAGTTAGTCAACCTTCCGTTGTTTGAAATTGAAATGCAACCCCTTGCATAACGCATAACAAGCGGTTGCGAATTAGCTTGTTCCGAAAATTCACCGGGTGAATACCTTACGTGGCCGATTGCAGTGATTCCGTTTCCACCTCTCGAAAGCTTTTTCATGTTTTCCTTAGCAAAAACCTCCGGAACTAGTCCGAAATCTTTAATATAATCAACTCTCTCTTTGCCGTGGTTGATAGCAATGCCGCAGCTGAGCTGCCCACGATGCTGAAGTGCATAAAGACCTAGATATATTTCATGCGCAAGATTAAAATTGTTTGAATTATATATCCCGATTACTCCACACTCATGCCTGGGCTTGTCCAAAACAACACCTCCGAAAATTAATAGATTGCAAAGCTCTTTACAGTTTACTCTGCAATTCCTTATCTTTCAGAGCTATTGTTTGCTCCATGCCTAATTTTAGTTTTTTAAGATTCTCTGCAAGGCTCTCATCACCGACCGCTATAATCTGTGCCGCTAAAATTGCGGCATTCTTTGCTCCATCTATTGCAACAGTTGCAACAGGTACCCCTGAGGGCATTTGCACCGTAGCAAGCAATGCGTCTAACCCATCAAGCGTTGATGACTTGATTGGTATACCGATTACAGGCAAGACCGTATGCGAGGCCAAAACACCTGCAAGGTGTGCGGCTTTTCCAGCTGCAGCAACGATAACACCAAACCCGTTCTTTTGCGCATTTTCGGCAAATTCGACAGTTTTGTGTGGGGTACGGTGTGCTGACATAACATGAGCTTCGAAAGGAATGCCCAGCTCTTTTAACGCTTTTATTGTTTCATTAACAACAGGGAAGTCACTGTCACTTCCCATAATTACAGCTACTTTTTTCATTTTAAACCTCCACGCTAAACTCAGTATAATTCTATTGCAATTATTGTAATTTTTCAAGTGATTAGTTGTTCTTTTAAATATTTCTACATATATATATACTGCACGCTACATATT
>DASRNM010000112.1:0-8268 GCA_035647435.1 Clostridia bacterium | reverse complement strand
TAATTTAATTATATGTTTGTTATTAAAACAAAGACATAAATTTATATTTAGTCGCACTATATGCGGCAATGCTGAATAGGAGGTGCTGTTTTTGAACTCAGCAGTAAAAAAACAGTTAAAGATTAAAGCGTGTAATGTTCGTCTTGGTATTATTGAAGGTGTCTATAATGCAAAATCAGGTCACCCGGGAGGTTCTCTCTCCTCTGTTGAAATTTTGACATATCTTTATTTTCACAAAATGAATATTGATCCCCAAAACCCAAAAATGGAGGATAGGGACAGATTTGTTCTTTCAAAAGGTCATATTGCGCCCGGTTTGTACTCCGTTTTGGCCTTGAGGGGCTATTTTCCTACGGAAGAATTGAAAACACTCAGAAAAAGTGACTCCATGTTGCAGGGGCATCCAAGCATGGCAATGACTCCGGGTGTTGACATGAGCACAGGCTCACTCGGGCAAGGCATATCGACAGCTGTCGGCATGGCATTGGGTGCAAAGATTGGCGGTAAACCCTTCAGAACCTTTTCACTTTTAGGCGATGGGGAATTGGGTGAAGGCCAGGTCTGGGAGGCTTCAATGTATGCAAGTGCAAAGGGGCTCGATAACCTAGTTGCTGTCGTTGACAACAATAATTTGCAAATTGACGGCACAATTGCTGAGGTTAACTCACCATATCCTATACCTGAAAAGTTTAAGGCTTTCGGTTGGAATGTTATAGAGATTTGTGCTCACAGTTTTGACGAAATTGATGCGGCTTTCAGTGCCGCTGAGCAGTTTAAAGGCAAGCCTACTGCTATTATTGCAAAAAGCATAAAAGGTAAAGGTGTATCTTTTATGGAAAACGATGTTTCGTGGCACGGAAAAGCTCCCGATACTCAACAGTATGAGCAGGCTATCAAAGAGATTATGGTCGAGCTTGCAGAATTGGAGGGTTAAGCACATGTCAGATGTGATTAAAATAGCAACAAGAGACGCTTACGGTAAGGCACTTGTTGAATTAGGTGAAAAAAACGATAAAGTAGTGGTTTTGGATGCCGACCTTGCGGCAGCGACAAAAACAGCCATGTTTAGAAAAGCTTTTCCTGAAAGATTTTTTAACACAGGTATTGCCGAGTGTAACATGATGGGTATAGCAGGTGGGCTCTCGACCGTTGGCTATACTGTCTTTGCAAGCACCTTTGCGATGTTTGCTGCTGGTAGAGCATTTGAGCAGGTTCGCAACACAATTGCATATCCTCATTTGAATGTAAAAATAGGCGCAACTCATGCTGGCATTTCAGTTGGTGAGGACGGAGCTAGCCACCAGTGCTGCGAGGATATCGCACTTATGAGGTCAATCCCCGGCATGGTTATAATAAACCCCGCTGATGATATTGAAGCTCGTGCCGCTGTTTTTGCGGCGGCAGAGTACGACGGCCCCGTTTATCTAAGATTTGGCAGGCTTGCAGTGCCGAGAATTTTTGACGAAAACTATAAGTTTGAAATCGGAAAAGGCGTTGAGCTTGTTGACGGTGAAGATGTAACAATTATCGCAACAGGTCTTATGGTCAATGAAGCATTAATTGCACAAAAGCAGCTTGAGAGTGAAGGGATAAGCGCAAAGGTTATTAATATCCACACAATAAAGCCTATTGATAAAGATATTATAATAAATGCGGCGAAGAAAACGGGCGCAGTTGTTACTGTTGAGGAGCACAACATTATTGGTGGTCTTGGCGGAGCCGTTTCAGAGGTGCTGAGCGAGAATTATCCTGTTCCCGTCCTTAGGGTTGGGGTTGAGGATGTGTTCGGCAAATCAGGCCCTGCAGTTGAGTTGCTTCATCTTTTTGGGCTTGATGCAGAGCATATTGTTCAAAAGGCTAAAAAGGCGGTTTCAATAAAATAATCGTGTACATTTTTGAAATAATTATCGGAGATTGACATGACGGATAACTTTACAAATAAAGTTGATAGCTTCCATCAGACCTCTGAAACAACACAAACAGGGGACTTAAAAATCATTAAAGATTTCCGCGAGTTAAAAACAAAAAAAGCTTTTATTGTTGCCGTCATTGCCACAACAGCCATTGCACTTGTGGGATTGATGGCGATAGTATCGAATTTCAATAAAAAAGACATTGACTATGCCGTTATATATGAAAAAAACGGTGATGTTTTGCTCAAAACGAACAGCTTTGAGGCAGATTTACAAAACAATGCATATGGAGATGTGATATTTACAAATGACGGGAAACACTTGTTTTATTCTGTAGCATCTTCAAAAGGCAATGATATGTTTGATATTTACTCGTGCTCAACTCGAAACATGAAATCACTGCAAAGTGGTGGGGAAATTGTCGTGAGCGGTGTTTTGCAGGACTATAGGTTGAGTTCTCAAGGGGAGTATTTAATATACTCCAAAAAAAGTGCAGGCAGTAGTACCCTTTATAATTATGACATTAATAAAGGCAAATCTGAGGAGATTTCGAAGGGAATTGAGAAGGCTTTTTACACAAAGAATGCAGTTGTGTTTTTCATTAAAACACTGGATGCAAAACGTGTTCTCATGAGATACACCCCTGGTCAGGTTTCTGAGCAACTTGACATTTATGTGGAAGACGCTCATTTATATGAATCACAAGAAGAAGTACAATTTGTTTTTACTACTCAAAAAGGTGAGGGTGAAGAAGCTTTTACACTCAAAATAATATCTGATACAAGCGGAGTTGAAAAAATCGCTGATGATGTTGTTCATGTCAATTATGATGACTATAAATGTGGCGATAACTTGTACTATTTCAAAAAAAGCGAAATGGGTGTATCGTGGCGAAACATTATTTCAGACGACAAGCTCAGCTCCGACTCTCAACTACAAGAACCTGTTAAAGACGACTATAAGATATCACTTTTAGGGTTTAATGCATACGATTTAGTCAGCTACAAAAAGGCTGTTGATGAATACGATAAAAAACTCGGTAGAGATGATTTTAGAGCACAATTAGAAGAAAAGTTAGCTGATGGTAATCTTGTTTTCCCGACATATACGTGTTATGCGTATGACGGTTCGGCAGAGCACAAGCTTGCCGAAAACATTAGTATTAGTAATGTTTTAGAGTATTCCAAAAAGGGTGAGCCGCGAGTTGTTTATATATATACCGACTATATAACAGCAGAAGAAAGCCCCATTAGCATTAATGATGTTTTGGATATTTCCCAAGCAAACGGCGACAATGCGTCAGAATACGCCATTTCTATAATAGAGAGCGCAATGACAGAGCCTGAATATCAACTTTCAAACCCGGCAGGTAGCGAAGATTCCATCAGCTTAAACGGATATCCCGTAAAAAAATCTGTTTTCTCATTTTATAATGATGGCTCCGCATTAATTGCAATGGTTAAAGATAACTACGGTGATAAATCAACATTAAGCATAAGCAGCATAACCCAATATGGGGTATCGGAAAAAAAGGTTATAGACACCAATGTGACTGAGTATATTTGCACAAACAACGGTGTGTACTATCTAAAACTTGATGACAACAAGGATACGGGTTCTCTATTTGTATTCAACGAAAACGAAAAGATTAAAATCAACAACAAGATACTTGATATGAATGATTTTGATAATGACATTTTGTATTTATGTGAAAGCGACACACAAAACATTGGCAGCTCGGTTGATGTTTATGTTTATGCCAACGGTAAAAACAGTTTACTATCGCAAGGAATATCAATAAGCGATATTGTATATTCTGACTCCAATCACATTGCATACATTAAGGATAAAACAGAAGGCTCTCAAGGAGATTTATATATATATAGTGGAAACGGGAGGAACGAACTTTTAGATAACGGCGTAACTGGAATTATGAATGTAACAGTCTGAAAAATGATAGGAGGGTTATCATGGATTCTGATCATCAATTTAGAAACGCTCCATTCGGAGGGTTTAATAAAGAAGATGTGCTAAAATATATAGAGCATTTAAGGGGTGAGCTTGTTGAGTTTCGTGAAAACGAAGGGCAAAGAACTCAGGAGCTCGAAAAATCTGTTGCCCATTTGCAAAGTCAATTGACTACCGCACGCAATGCTGTTGATATGATCAAGAAGAACAATGATGAGCTTAAGGTGCAAAACGAATCGCTGAAGCTTCAAATTGTCGCATGCGAGGATAGAATTGCCTCGGGCAAAGAAACATCTACAGCCCCAAAAAAGGAAGAGAAACCTATATTTAGCGAACAAAAAACAGGCGGGTTTGTAATTGAGGATTCTGTTATTACAGAAACCGAGGACTCTAAATTTGTTAAAGAAGACATTGAGCAATACAACGAAGCCGATTACATAGATGGCTTAGATAATGAGAAAAAAGGTGAAGAAACTATTTCAGAGGGTGAGGTTGATAAGCAAAAGAATTATGATATAACAAACGTCAACCAAAACGATTTAGATGTTGACGAGGCAATTGAAGAAAAAGAGGAAGAAGTCGATAAAGAAAGCACGCAAAGCGACGATGTTGAACTTTTCAAAAACGAGACAGAAGATTTTCAAAAGGATTATGGGCAGGGCGATGAAAGTGCGATTTTGAAAGCTCAGGATTCGTTGCGTGATTTGGACATTATGTTAGCTTCCGCAGGATTTAATTTTGAAGAAGATTCGCAAGAATCAGAAAAAATAGAAAAAGATAATGAAGATGAATTCCTGCAGGAGGATGACTTCTCAAATGATAACAACGACGAGGTTATGGATAGAATTGCACATCACAACCAAGCGAATAAAAAAGACACAGAGGAAAAAAAAGACACAGAGGAAAAAAAAGACGAAAATAAAGTTTCAAAATTGAGAGAGTTTTTTGACATTGATTTATCAGGCATTTCTAAAACTGTTGAAATAGATGATGATGAAGTTGACAAGCTTGTGGACAAGTTTACAGGTGAAAATGATTAAAGAGCAGTGAGGTAATATGTATGGCGGAATTATATCTAAACACCGCACAGCTAAAAGAAAAGGCAAAAGATTTAAGAGTTAATGACAGGGTGTTCTTATCCGGAGATGTCTATACTTCAAGAGATGCCGCACACAAAAGAATATGTGAAATGATAAATAATGAAGAAACACTTCCCTTTGAACTTGCGGGTGCATGCATTTACTACGCAGGCCCAACACCAGCCAGACCAGGCACGGTTATCGGTAGTTGTGGCCCAACAACCTCCGGCAGAATGGACCCTTACACTCCAGCATTGCTGGGGAAAGGTCTTTGTGCCATGGTTGGTAAAGGTGAAAGAAATGATGACGTATGCAAATCAATAGTAGAAAACGAAAGTGTTTATTTTTGCGCAATAGGCGGTGCAGGAGCACTTGCGGCAAAATGCATTACAGAATGCGAAGAAATTGCCTTTAAAGATTTAGGGTGTGAAAGCATAAAGAGGCTTGTGTTAAAAAATTTCCCCGTTATTGTTGCAATCGACTGCAAAGGTAACAATGTTTTTAAAGTTAACAATAAGCAATAAATTATTTTTATGAGGTGGTAATTTGACCATTGGATTTCAGGAATTCTTAAGTCAGTGCGTTTCAAATCCTGCACTGCTCGTAATATCTCTTTTGACTTTGGGCGCCATCCTAGTCAATGGGTGGACAGATGCCCCAAACGCCATAGCGACTTGTGTGTCAACTCGTTGCATTGGTGTTCGTTCGGCTATTGCAATGGCGTCTATCTTTAATTTTTTGGGTGTTTTGGTAATGACCGCAATCAATGCAACAGTTGCACAAACAATATATAATTTGGTCGATTTCGGAAATGACTCGAATTTTGCTCTTATAGCGCTGTGCGCTGCAATGGTTGCAATAGTAACGTGGGCAACAGCGGCATGGTATTTTGGAATACCTACAAGTGAAAGCCATGCTTTGATTGCAGGCATCTCCGGTGCGGCAATAGCTGTCAATCGAGGACTTGATGGCATTAACGGCAGCGAGTGGATAAAGGTAATTTACGGATTGTTTTTGTCAACATTTCTCGGCTTTTTCCTTGGCTTTGCCACGGTTAAGCTCATTGGACGTTTGTTCAAAAACGTAAGAAGGTCAAAGGCAGACAAATTTTTCAAGAATGCCGAGGTGTTCGGTGGCGCAGCAATGGCGTTTATGCACGGTGCACAAGACGGTCAAAAATTTATTGGAGTCTTTTTGCTCGGTATTTTTCTAGCGCAGGGCAATGCAAACACATCAACCTTTGTTATCCCTATATGGCTGATGGTAGTATGCTCCGTTGTCATGGCTTTGGGCACATCAATAGGCGGTTACAAGATAATTAAATCAGTGGGCATGGATATGGTTAAGCTTGAAAAATATCAAGGATTTTCTGCTGATTTGGCAGCCACGATTTGTTTATTAATTTCATCATTGGCGGGTATGCCTGTGAGCACTACACATACTAAAACAACTGCAATAATGGGTGTGGGTGCCGCAAAAAGATTATCATATGTCAACTGGAAAGTTGTTAAAGAAATGGTTTATGCTTGGGTGCTTACCTTCCCGGGATGTGGAGCGATTGGGTACCTTATGGCTATTTTGTTTTTAAGGGTATTTTAAGGAGAAAAGATTATGAAAAACAAACGCATTAAACGTATTAATTATTTTGATGTATTTATTAAACATGCTGAACTTTCTTGTATGGCAGCTCAAGAGGTTGCAAAAACTCTTGAAAATTTTGATTCTTTTGATTTGCTCGACGCCGTTAAGAGGGTTCATAAAATTGAAAACGAGGCTGATGTTGTTAAAAGAGAGTTAGTCGAGGCGCTTTCAAAGGAGTTTTTGCCCCCCATCGACAGAGAAGATATAATGCTGCTCTCCGAGGAGCTTGACAGTGTAACGGATAATGTCGAGGACGTTCTCATAGGGGTATATATCTATAATGTAACTTCAATTAAACCGGAAGCGGTTGAGTTTATGAAATTTGTTTGTGAAATATGTGATGCGCTCAGGGAGACTGTTTTGGATTTCAAAAATTTCAAAAAATCTCCTACTTTAAAGGGCAGGATTGTGAGAGTCAATGACCTTGAATCAGAAGGCGATGATATGTATATAAACGCCATGAGAAATTTGTTTGTTAACTCCACCGATTGTAGAGAGCTTATGATTTGGCAAAATATATATGAAAGCCTTGAGCTTTGTTGTGACACATGCGAACATGCTGCAGATGCCATTGAGGTGGCAGTAATGAAAAACTCTTGACAAATATAAAAACCCCTATCACAATTAAGTGATAGGGGTTTTTTGTGCTTATTAAATGTCGCGATCGCCTATATTCTTTTTGTGCATGGCCTCATGGTAATCAATTACTTCTATTTCATCTTCATATTCTTCATCATCAAAATCATTATCGACAATGCCTTTTTTAGACTTTCTGCGCTTGCCATATGATTTGAATAGTTTTGGTCGTTTCTTTTTTCTGTAATAATAATAGACCAATGTCATCGCAAAGGAAACAAGTTGAATCAAAAACAACCTAAGCAACCTGTTTTGGTCAATTCCATTTATGACTAAGTGAATGGTTTCTGAAAAGAAGTCGAAAATAATATGGTCAAATAAAGCTACCCAAAGTGCACCCGATGCTCTTGTCAACAAACCCCATTTAAAAGCAGCCATAAACTCAAATACAATGTAAAATAGAACCAGCTTAAGTATTTCAGTTCCCGAGTAATTTTGGGTGTTCCAAATCAAATAACGAAGTGGAATTATTAAAAACCAAAGAGTATATAGAACCGATTGAATAATATTTGAAGATCTAAATGACATTATTTTTCTGAGGCTTACAAGAATGTAACCACGATAAAGCGACTCAAAAAGCGTAACCTTAACAATAGAAGTGATTAGACAAATTGAAATTGCTGCAAGCCAAACACCATTGCCACTGCTAGCTTTTTTGTACCCGAATGAATAAAGGCTTAAAGCAAAATCTGTTGAACTGCTCACATAACTGAGAGCCTCAGTTAACATCACTAAAATTATAGGCACGATGCTTAAAACGGCACCTATACCTAACCATTTAAATAGTTTTCTGTAATTTGAAATAAGGCCAACAGCTTGCAAATTGCCGTTTACAATATACAGATAAAAAAACATTATCGCCATTCCAAGTGCGCTTGTAATTACACCGTGCGAGTTAAATCCTGTTTTCGGAACAAAAACGTAATACTCCAAACAACGAACAAAAAAGAAAACAAAAAACACATTCAATATACCCATAAGTTTTCGTTGTCGTTCTATCTGGACATTCGGGTCACTCATATGTAAACCTC
>DASRNM010000111.1:0-9608 GCA_035647435.1 Clostridia bacterium | reverse complement strand
ATTCTATATTTTATTAGGTAAGGATGGTATTAATCAATGAACAAAAGGACTTCAAAAGGCACTAAATTCGGCTCATTCATTGGCAATTTGTTTAAAAACAACTCTTTTGAAATTCTCGCATTTACCATAACCGCACTTCTTATCCTATTTGTATACTTTTGCTATAATGCCTTACCATTCGGAGATAAAACAGTTCTCAGAATTGACTTGTACCATCAATATGGCCCTCTTTTTGGTGAGCTTCATGACAGACTTGCAGATGGCGGCAGTTTTTTATACTCATGGAACACAGGCTTAGGTAGTTCGTTTTTAGGCAACTTTTTTAATTATCTTTCAAGCCCTTTATCTTTTATTGTTTTGCTGCTAGGTCACTTCAATATGCCCGAAACAGTCTCCGTATTAATACTGCTAAAGGGTAGTTTAGCAAGTGCATTTTTTTGCTATTACTTAAAGCGTTCCGTTGGCAAGCACGATCATATAACAGCGGCTTTCGGTATTTTGTATTCCTTCTGCGGTTTTTTCATTGCGTACTACTGGAACATAATGTGGATAGATGCAATGATGCTTTTCCCCTTAGTCATTCTCGGCATTGAAAACATCATCAACAAGCGAAAGGCAACCTTATATATAATTGTTATTGCGCTTGTTATGATAAGCAATTATTATATGTCGTTCATGGTTTGCATGTTTTCAATAATTTATTTTATGATTTACTATTTTTCCAAATACAATTTTGACGATTGTTGTGGCAACCTTAAGAAATATGCAAAAAACGACACGGAGTACTACTATAAAAAAAGCGATAAAATCAAGAAATCCAGGTTTTTGACAAGCGGTTTGCTTTTTGCCGGCGGTTCATTGCTAGCTGCATGCCTTGCAGCCTTTGCGCTTTTGCCCGTTTATTTTATACTTCAATCAAGCAATGCCATATCCGACACGCTTCCAAAAGAAATTGATAGTTATTTCACAATTTTTGATTTTTTAGCAAATCACTTAGCCTCTCTTGAACCTACTATCAGAAGCAGCGGAGAGGATGTCCTACCGAATGTATATTGCGGAATTGTCACGGTTATGCTTGTTCCACTTTACCTTTTTATAAAATCAATTCCCATTAAGGAAAAAATCGCAAATGTAGGTTTATTAGCATTTTTTTATTTCAGTTTTAATATAAATTATGCAAATTTTGTGTGGCATGGTTTTCACTTTCCAAATGATTTGCCCTACAGGTTTTCATTCATGTATTCATTTATACTTCTGGCTATAGCATACAAAGCCATCAGACACATTAGCGAGTTGAAGGGAAAGGATATTTTAGCAACGGGTATCGGCATTGCTTTCTTTATCATTCTTGTTCAGGAATTAGGCTCAAAAAATGTTAATGAAATAACCGTCGTGCTCAGCCTTCTGTTTGTGTTCTTTTACACCTTGCTACTTTACGCTTTGAGGAGCAAAAAGCTCAAAGCAGGAACAATCGCTCTTTTAATTCTCGTTTGTGTTACTGGCGAAGTAATAAGCTGTGATTCTTATCATTTCAGCATGTCACAAACTAAAACGGTTTATGCTGGGGATTACCATGACTTTAGAAAAGTTAAAAATGAAATTGATGAAATAGAAAACAATAATTTCTATCGCATGGAATTAACCGAACTAAGGGCAAGAATGGATCCGTCTTGGTATAATTACAACGGCGTTTCTCACTTTTCTTCAATGGCATACGAAAAAGTATCCAATCTCCAAAACAATCTCGGCATGATGAGCAACTATATTAACAGTTGCACTTACAATCTTCAGACACCCGTTTATAATGCAATGATGTCGCTTAAATACATTGTTAAAAACGATGAAAATGATAGAATGAGCGACAACCTTTATAAACACATTACGACATCTGGAGTTTTCACCGCTTATGAGAATAAATATGAACTGCCAATTGCGTTTATGGTTGACTCAAAAATTGAAAACTGGTCACACGAAGGCAGAGACCCGTTTATAATCCAGTCAGATTTTTTCGAAAAGGCAACAGGGGTAAACGATGTTTTTAAAAGACTTGAAGTTTCAAGCTCTGATATTTCGTATGATAACGTTGATACCTTTTACACAGGCTTTGAAAGTGGTTTCTTCACATTTAATAAAACAGTTGAAGGTGCCGCTGCAAGTTTCACAATAACAATTACGCCCGAAACAACACAAAACTGTTATATTTATGTTAAAGGCGGAGAAGTATCAAATGTTCATATTGAAGGCAGTGATTTCTTTATCAAGCATGAAAACAAATCGAATATAATTGATTTAGGGTTGTGTCAAGCAGATGAACCGATTTACATAGAGTTACCAATTAGCGACTCAAGCGACGATAGCGGCAATGTAACATTCTTTGCATATGAGCTTGATATGGACAAATTTGTCGAAGGATACAATCGCCTCGAAAGAGAAAAGTTTGAGGTTGAAACCTTTGAAGACACACTTATTAAAGGCACTGTGAATGCAAGAGAAGATGGAATGCTTTACACCTCTATCCCATACGACGAAGGTTGGTCTATAAAGGTTGACGGCAAAGCTCTCAACGCTGAAGATATTGTTAAAGTCGGCAACGCATTGATCGGCGTTAATCTTGAAGAAGGCAAGCACGATATTGAGTTCAGCTTCATGCCAAAAGGTTTTATGCTAGGTCTTTATATCTCTGGTTCAGCCTTGGCTTTGCTTGTAATCATTCTCATAACTCTTGGTGTTAAAAATAAGAGAACGAGAAAAAAAGCAAAAATAGGTCTCGGAATGTCGCCGTTTCAAAATTTAGATGACGACATAGATAATTACGAAGACGAGATTGACGGCGAAAGAAACCTTGGCATATCACCGTTAAACAGTGTCGGATATAATATCAGCGATTTTTCTATTGATGATATTGGCGACGATAGCGATAATAATGATTTATCACAAAACACTCAAGATGAAGCTGTCGACAATTCAGACGTTGAGAATAATTCAAATGATATTTATGTTTCTCAAGCAGAGAAAGCACCGATAAAAGATGTGATAAAAAAGTTTGGCAAATATGATGACGAAATTATCGTTGAAAAGTTTGAAGGCAAGGAATAAACACAAACAAATGCAAAAAAGGCAACATCACATTAACTGTGCTGTTGCCTAATTTTTTATTGTTTTATATTTAAAGTATGTTTTCTAAAATCTGCGTTATATCACATTCACTCAAATCATAGGGATTGTTATCCATTCTTCCGCCCGTAAATGAATTCATAACAATAACCTTTATATCTTTATCGGTTACCCCCCATGTTCCTAACCTCAAATCTACGATGTCTTTGCTAACTGTGCTTAAAAAGCCCTCAATGCCACCATAGCACTCAAACACCTCGAAGAGCTCATAATCGTTGGCAAAGCTCCCCTTGTTCTTTTGGGCAACCTGTGCCAATGTGAGAGCAACGGCAAAACCGTGCGGAATGTTATAAAGCATGGTCAGTGGATAAGAGATTGAATGGCATGCGGTTGTTCTTGTTTGTGAGAAAGCCAAACCAGCCAAAACAGAGGCCCTGCACATCTTCTCCCTATACAAAGGGTTATTATTGTCACCCATCAATAACCCTAAATATTTGACAACGGTTTGAATTGAACGCAATGAAATATCTTGCACAAGCGGCGTTGTGTGCTTTGACCAATAAGCTTCAACAGCATGGCACAAAGCATCAAGGCCTGTTGCTAATGTTAATTCGGGTGAAGCGGTCAATGTAAGCTCTGAAACAATAACGGCCTTTCTGGGTTTGAGGTTAGCGCAGTCGATTGAATACTTCGCTTCTTTGTCCGAATCCCAAATTGTTGCCCATTGTGTAACTTCTGAGCCTGTGCCCGCCGTTGATGGAACTGATATAATGTCGATAAAACTTATTTTGTTTAAGTAAGACTTGTTTTTGATTGATGTTTTGATTTCATTTTCTGTCGGCACTGTGTTTTCGTCATGAAAAGCGCTTATTGCCTTTGCCAAATCAATTTTGCTCCCACCACCGATTGCAATTATGCAGTCGGCTTTTTTGAAAGATTTATCAATTTTTGTTAATGCCCTAAAAATATCATTTTGCGTAGGGTTTCTGTATCCTTCATCAAGCCATATAAGATTGAATTTGCTCATCATTTCTGAAATAAATTCACCCAATCCCCAATTATGAATTGATGAACGGGAAGCTATAAAAACAACATTTTTAGCCTTCAGTGATAAAAGCTGTTGCTTCATTCCGTCACAATTTGTAAACTCAATTTCTGTGTTGCAAAAGGGTTTATAATTCATCGTATTCTCCTATATATTCTTCACTCTTGCTCTGGGATAAGGGACAAAATATCCTTAATCGGCATACAAAACTCATCTGCTTCTTTCGCTCTGTGATTTTCTAAGATTGAAGTCGCAGTCTTCTGCATTGCCGGAAAACTACTCCTTATCAGATGATTTGCATAGATTACGATATTAACGCCTCTTTTTTCAAATTCATCCTCAGTTACACTGTTAAACGCTGTCGGAACAACCACGATAGGAATTGATTTATTAACTTTTCTAAATTCTTCAACAAATTCAAAAATTTCATCAGGCATTTTCTTTCTTGAATGAATCATTATTCCATCAGCACCCGCTTGAACAAATGCAAATGCTCTTTTTAATGCGTCTTCCATTCCTTGCTCAAGAATCAAGCTTTCAATTCTGGCAATAATCATAAACTCTTTTGTTTTTTGCGCTTTTTTGCCGGCACTGATTTTTTTACAAAAATTTTCAATTGAATCCTGAGCCTGCACAACTTGTGTACCAAACAGCGAGTTTTTTTTCAAACCTGTTTTGTCTTCAATTATAATCGCCGAAACGCCCATTCTTTCAAGCGTTTTCACATTGTAGATAAAATGTTCGGTAAGTCCGCCTGTGTCGCCATCTAAGATTATGGGTTTTGTGGTAACCTCCATAATATCGTCAATTGTTCTTATTCTTGACGACATGTCAACAAGCTCTATGTCGGGCTTCCCCTTACAAGTTGAATCACACAGGCTCGAAACCCATATACCGTCAAACTGGTATGTTTTTCCGTTTTGCAATACTTTTGTGTTCTCGGCAATAAGGCCTGTAATGCCGTTGTGCGCTTCAATAACCGTAACAAGCTTTTTCATGGCTAAAAGCTTTCTCAATCTTCCCCTTCTCATTTCGGGAATTGAAAGACGGGACCTCTTATATTGTTCGAGCACACTGTATTTTGAGTTATTATCGTATGAAAATTCAATCAGCTCGCCGCCATATTCATTTAAAATTTGAACAACTTCATTTCTGATTGGTTTTTGAAAACCAACTTTCCAATCGTCACCATGGACAACATAATCCGGCTTCATTTCTTTTAAATTTCTTGCATAGCTAAGCTCTTTTTGCTCAACAACATTGCTCACACAGCTTATGTTTTCGATTATTTTTTTTCGCTCTTCAAAAGAAAGCAAGGGAAACCGTTTATAGCTTGCGACAGCCTTGTCTGAAAGAATACCGACGGTCAACCCCCCCAATGTTGCCGCTTTATTCAAAATGTTTATATGACCTGCATGAATAATATCTGTGCTGAAACACATATAAACAGTTTTTGACTCGCTGATTTTTAGGTCTTTTGTAATTTTCCCTAAGTCCCCTGCTGTATCTATTTCGTTGCAAAGCAAGTTACCAATATCAATCGGATATATATTACACTTTTCGGAAACCTCATTAAACGCATTCTCTGCGTAGCAAGAAACCTTGCCGTTTTCACAAAAACGTTTGATTTCATCAAGCCAAACAAGCCAATCAGTCTTGTTCAATTTATATAACGGTTGGGCGGTGACGGCATTTTCAAAAAATTCTATTCCCACCGCTTTAATTTTACACGGTGCGTCCTCTTCGCCCGAAAGCACTGCTTTGAAATCCTTATCAGGCAACTCGGAGGTTGTGCTAACAATCATGCAGCTGTCGGCAAACTCAACCGCCTCCTGCAAAACTGACTCAACAAACACAAGATCGCCGTGCATTAAAATCAAATCATCATCAAGATAATCTTTGGCAAGATATATCGAGTATATGTAATTGGTCTTATCATATTTCGGATTATTGACAAATGTATAATTAAGCCCTAATTCCAACGATTTACAATAATCAACAAGCTCTTTTTCGAACGGGCCTGTTGTAACCACAACGTCTTTAATGCCGGCCTTTTTAAGCATTTTGAGCTGTCTGCTGATAATTGTGTCATCGGGAGAAATTTCAGTCATACACTTTGGCTGATTTTTTGTAAGTGAGCCCATGCGTCTGCCCATCCCCGAATTGAGAATTAAAGCCTTCATATTAACCTCCGTTTTACTTTAATATTATTTTTGTTGACTCAAAAATTCCATAAACTTTTCTTTGTTTTCAATTGCGGTTGTTGTCGGCCTGCCAAGGTCAGCACGTGAAGATATTGAAGCTTTGATTTCTATGAAGCTCAAAGCCTGCCGTTTTTTCGCATCTTTAAGTGCTTTGTCAAGGTCTTTTGCATTATTTACACAAACAGCGTTAGGGTAACCGCACCCCTTTGCTATTTTAACAAAGTCAATGTCATCAGAAACTGTCGGCATACCTCCAACAGACTCATGAGATGCATTATTTATAACACAATGAATCATGTTTTTGGGTTTATTAGAGCCGACAAGAGCCATTGTACCCATATGCATCAGCGCCGCTGCGTCCCCGTCAATGCACCAAACCTGTGTTTTGGGCTTGTTCAACGCAACACCTAAAGCGATTGAAAGGCTATGCCCCATAGAGCCAACAGTCAAAAAATCACATTTATGAGGTTGTAAGTTGTTTTCTCGGGCTTCAAACAACTCCCTTGACGATTTGCCTGTTGTTGAAATAATAGCATCGTCACCTGACACAGCAGTGATATGATTTATTATTTTTTCTCTTGATAATTCATTTGAATTTTTATATTTTATTTTTTCTTCATTACTTAAAGCATTCTTTTTGATTATAAAAGCAACACTTTTGCCATCACTGAGCAAAGGTCTGAATTCATTGATTTTGTTTTGCAAATCCTCTTTGGTTGTGTCAGTATCCAAAACAAAAGTTGATATCTCCATATCATCGAGCAGTTTTATTGTAACCATGCCTTGAAAAACATGCTGTGGCTCGTCATGTAAACCCGGCTCACCTCGCCAGCCCACAATAAAAACGCAAGGTATGCCATAAACTCTTCTGTTTAAAAGGGAAGCTATGGGGTTGACGGCATTGCCTATCCCACTGTTTTGCATATACACTACAGGCACCCTGCCTGTAGCTAAAAAGTGACCTGCGGCAATTGCTGTGCATGAGCCTTCGTTTGTGGCAATTATATGCTTTTCGGATATTCCATATTTTGAAATAATACAGTCACAAAACGCCCTTAACTGCGAATCGGGAACACCACAAAAAAAATCGCACCCTAAGGACTGTAATTGTTCAACTAATAAGCTTGCCTGCATTTAAACTTCTCCTTAATGAAAATCTAATTTTTCACTTTCGTTTCAACTATAAAAATTGTGTCTTGCTTGACATGTTTAGGGACTCTGTCTTCTTCGGGCGGCAACTTCATATAGTCTTTATAAATTGCAGTCAAGACCTCTTTATATCCGACAGGAGCAGAAAAATTGCAGCCGTCAATGCTTAAACTAACGCTGCTCTCAAACCATTTTTTCTGCATTACTATTTTTACATGCTCGAGAATATTGTTGCTACTGTAACACAAATCGGAGCCCTTTCCGTTACCTTTTTGCGACAGATTATCATACCATTTGACAATGGTTTTAGTTGAAAAAAGTTTGCCAAACAGGCTTAAAATAAAAATTACGACCCTTTGCAATGAAGAATACTCATCATACCTGATTTTATATCTATGCCCCATTGCAAACCCGTAAACAATCATTTTTAATGCAGAATTGATTGACCTTGAAAGCTTGTTTTTAATAACATCATCATTTATGAATATATCAAGGGTAACCCTGTTGAATTTATTATCATAAAACTCACTTTCAGCGTCGAGTTCACTTATTATTGTGTTCTTGTCAGTTATTTTCATGCTAAAATCAAAGAATGAATCATTTTTCAATTCACCCGGAACAGCACACTCATATTTATCCGACAGATCGTCAAAAACTACGGCGCAAAACTTTTCATATTCTGCCCTTGACATAGAAATATCGACATCGTCGTCCCAAGGAATGAAAGAGCCGTGCCTTACAGCGCCGAGAAGCGTACCGTAATTAATGTAATATGTTATAGAGTGTTTGCGACAGATTCTGTCAACCTCTTTAAGCATTTTAAAGTTAACTTGATGTATTTGTTCAATAGTTGTCATATCTAACTCCTAAATTTGATTGAACTCATTTTATCATTCATTAATATGTAAATCAACCCTTAAAAGCATTGACTAATTTTACATAATCAAATATTCGGGCAATAACACACAAAAAGGTGTTATTGCCCGAACCTATGTTGTTATATATTCTAATCAGACAACTTCCTGCCGTTTAATACCGAAAATCAATCTTAATATTCCCCTTAATGCTTTTGGACTTCTTACTACAACAATCTTCATCAGAAAATCGCCCCCCCATTAAAATGTTATTTTAACACCTACAGGCAAAGCCAAGCAAGACCAGGGCAGTAGCTAATATTATAACAATAATCGTGTTTGGAAAGCAGCTTGCAACTATAAGCCCTGCGCCAAACGCAACACCCGTACACCCAAACCCTCGATCACAGTTACGCATAAATGCACCGCCTCCAAGATATCAGCTTCATACTGCTCATTTACAGTATAATCAATACCATGTGACGGTGTGCAGGTTTTCAGTCAATCTGCCAGCTTTTTATATCTTTTACATCCTTATGCATCGAAACATAACTGTCATGTCTTGATTTGTTTATAATATCCTTTTCAACTGCTTCAACAATTTTGCATCCTTTATCATTCACATGCGCGCATGATGTAAATTTACATTGACCCAAAAAAGGTAGAAATTCTTTGAAGCACAATGGGAGCTCCTCTTTTGAAATATACTCGTTGCTTACAATATCCAAACTTGCAAAACCCGGAGTGTCGGCAACATACCCTTGATTGACTCTATACAGCTCAACATGCCGTGTTGTATGTCTGCCTCTGCCGAGCTTTTCGCTAATTTCGCCTGTATCAAGCCCTAATCGCTCATCAATCGCATTGAGTAACGCTGATTTACCAACTCCACTGTTGCCGGCAAACGCACTTATATGCCCCTTTAAAGATTCTTTGACTTTATCAACGCCCTCACCGCTAACGGCGGAAACACAAAAAACCTCCATGCCTGTTTTTTTATAAATATCAAACAGACTGTTATCATCTGAAAGGTCAGTTTTTGATATTATAATTGAAGGTTCAATATTTTTATGAGTTGCAATGGCAGCCATCATGTCAATAACAATTGTATTCGGTAACGGTTGAGTAATTGAAGCAACAATATAAAGCTTGTCAACATTAGCAACAGGAGGGCGGTATAACTCTGTTTTTCTCGGTTTTATGTTGTCAATAATACCTTTATTATTACCATCAACGGTAATT
>DASRNM010000110.1:0-5847 GCA_035647435.1 Clostridia bacterium | reverse complement strand
CATAAAATACCGCCTATGAATTTAAGCTCAGCGCAAGCTTATTTAAAATATATTCATTAAAAAGCCTTTTGCCGAATGAACCACGCTTGCAATGGCAATAATTAATTTATCGTCAATCAAGTGTGGGGGGCTTCTCAATGAAGTATAACAAGGTCAAAATATGCGGAGTTAATACCGCAAAACTTAAAGTTCTCAAGGAAGCGGAAAATGTCGAACTTATGAGAAGAACCAAGGAAGGAGACTTAAAAGCAAGGGATGAGCTGATTAACGGCAACCTGCGCCTTATTTTAAGTGTTATACAACGCTTCACTAACAGGGGTGAAAACCTTGATGACCTTTTTCAGGTCGGATGCATAGGCTTGATTAAAGCTATTGATAACTTTGATGTTAGGCACAAGGTGAGATTGTCCACTTATGCTGTGCCGATGATTATTGGTGAAATCAGAAGATATTTGAGAGATAACAACACTATCAGGGTGAGCCGCTCAATGAGAGACACGGCCTACCACGCAATGCAAGCCAAAGAGCGGTTAGTCAATAAGCTCCAAAGAGACCCGACTGTTGAAGAAATCGCAGAAGAGCTCGGTGTCAAAAAAGAAAAGGTTGTTCTCGCACTTGAGGCAATTGTTGAGCCCGTTTCTTTGTATGAGCCAGTCTATTCAGACGGAAGTGACACAATTTTTGTTATGGACCAAATAGGTGACAACAACACCTCAAACGGTTGGATTGATGAAATACTTTTGCGTCAGTCCATTAAGGAGTTAGAGCCCAGGGAAAAAAAGATACTTTATCTTCGTTTTCTTTTAGGCAAAACTCAAATGGAGGTCGCAAAAGAAATCGGCATTTCACAGGCACAGGTTTCAAGGCTCGAAAAATGTGCAATGAACCAACTTAAAAACCCAAAATAGATGTACGGTTATTAGCCTTGCGTTAAACGTTTGCGCGTTCACCTATATGTTTGTCGATAAACTCCTTAACCTTAGCCTCATAATCCTCTTGTGCATCATAATAGCTAAAAGCATGTATTGCTCCCTCAACCAAAAGCAAATCACAGGGAACAGAGTCACATGATTCATATAAGCTCAACCCCATTTGTGTTGGCACAAACGCATCATTGTCGCCATGAATAAACAAAATGGGGTTTTTGGATTTAGACATGTTTGAAAGGCAATCCGCATCACTTAATTCATAGCCCGCTCTCATTTTGCAAACAAAACTGCAAAGCCTTACCAATAGATCGAACTTAAAGCCTATCATTGATTTGAGCGTTTCGCTGATTTGTTCGTGAGCGTTTGTATATCCACAATCTTCAATAACCAATTTTACCTGCTCGGGTGGCTCCGCTTGATTAACCAGCATAACTGTTGCAGCACCCATAGAAATTCCGTGCAGAATTATTTCAATATCATCACCAAACCTACCTATAAGATAGCCTACCCAAAGCAGAATATCCTTATAATCAAGAGCGCCGAAGCCTATGTATTTACCCTCACTTCTACCGTGTGCCCTATGGTCAGGGAAAAGGCAGTTGTAACCTAATTTGTGATGGTAAAACGGGTAAATATGGCTGAACTCGTCGGGCCCGTTGCATCTATATCCGTGCGAAAAAATTACAAAACGTTTTGTAGGGTTCTCTGCAGGTGCATACCAACCTCGCAAGGTCAACCCGTCGGGTGTAATTATCGAAACATCCTCGGGTTCATGTGATAAAAAGTATGCATTGTTTTTTTCTCGGTTTCTTTCTCGGTTTATGTATATTTCTTCGGTTTCGGGTTTTTTTGCCCGCCTTACAATAGTCATTTTAAATGCGATAAAAGCGACAACTAAAACAATTATTATCAACACCGCAACAACCAATAAAGCCCATATCATGGTCAACCCTCCCTAAACTGTAGCACATTAACAATACATGCAAATTATAGCATAAATGAATAAAGTATTCCACTCATTTTTACAGATTATGTCAAATCTGCTTGAAGTTATTTTTGTGTCATGGTAATATTGTGTAAAACAGTTTTACGGAGTGAGTGATATGATTTATGATTTTTCAGAACCTTCAATTGTTGCAAATAGTGACATTCCGCTCAAAGTGGCCGAGTTGTTTGCACAAGAAATTCTGCTTCGCACGGGCAAAAAGCCCCAAATTTTAGACAATGCCCAAAACCCTTGCATTTGCTTTTCCCTTTGCAATAAAGATACACTCAAAAATAAGGATTCTTATTTGATTTGTCAAGATAATAACAAGCTGTCAATAACCGCCCTGAGTATTCGCGGCTTAATATTCGGCTATTCGCTTTTTTTAAGAAAAACAGAATATCATGACGATAAAATAATTTTGATTAAAGATATCAGCGGTGAATATACCCCTGACAAATCAATCAGAGGCCATCAGCTCGGTTATAGGCCATGCCCTAATACATATGACGCTTGGGATTTAGACGATTACAGCCGCTATTATCGTGACATTATGATGTTCGGCTGCAACACCTGCGAACACATACCAAACGAAAAAGGGAATAACGAGATGAACTCGCTAATGAAGTTTAAACCGCAAGACTTGTTTGTTCAGGCTTCAAGGGTGGCGGATGAATACGACCTTGATGTTTCTGTATGGTACCCTAACCTTAAGAACGAAACAGATGAGGAGTCTGTGCAACGCAGGAGAAACCTTTTTGAAACTTCACCGAGAATAGATGCTTTCTTCCCACCGGGTGGCGACCCAGGCGAAATGGAGGCTAAGGATTTTATAAGGCGTTGCATTCTTATATCAAGGGAGATTAAAAAAATTAACCCGAAAACACAGATGTGGCCCTCCGCACAGCAACCTCATTCAATGCCACATTGGGGAGAGGAATTTATTGAAGCACTTGAAGAAATGCCCGATGAAATTGACGGTGTTATTACAGGCCCAAACAGAGCGTTTCCTCTTGATGAGTTGCGCAGAAGGCTACCGGCAAAATACCCAATCAGACTGTACCCTGACATAACGCACAATGTGCGTTGCGAATACCCTGTTCATTTCAACAGAGATGACTGGCATTATTCGCTCACAACAGCACTCAGCCGCGAGAGCATAAACCCGAGACCAAAGGAATATAGAGCAATTCACCGCCTCACACGAAGATATATCGTCGGTAGCGTTTCATATTCTGAGGGTGTAAATGATGATGTGAACAAAATGGTTTGGAGCGACATGGACTTTTTCCCTAATGTCTCGCTCAATGATACTCTTTGTGACTATTCAAGAGCCTTTTTCTTCGGTGTTCCAGCCCAAAGGATTGCGGACGGAATTTATGGTTTAGAACAAAACTGGGAGGGCGACCCTGCAGAAAATCCGCACATTGAAAACACCCTTGAAATTTTTGTTGAGTTGGCTGAGCAATACTCTAATCTTCTCAAAAACTGGAGATTTGTTAGTCTTCTGTTTAGAGCAAAATGCGACACCTTCGTCAGAAGAAAAAGAGTTTTTGAGCTTGGGTTGATTGAAAAGGCAAAACAATACCTTGAAAACAGAGATCTAAACTCTGCTGTTTCAGTTCTAAAAATGGATTTACCAAGCGAATGCACGGTGTTGCGAGAAGACATTGAAATGCATGCTAAGGAGCTATTTGAGCAAATCGGACTTCAGCTTGATGTTGAAAGATACCACGCAAAATCATGGGAGAGGGGCGCAACCCTTGAAACAATTGATTTGCCTATAACCGACAGGCAGTGGCTCAATAACAAGTTAAATTTTGCTATGACGCTCAACGAAAAAGAATGTAATCAATTTATTTCTCGGCTTATCAATAGGAACAAGGTCGAAAACGATGAATACTATTTCTCTTTTGCAGAGCATGGGTTTGATGATTTGGGCGTTAGGCAAGATGAAGACTTCTATATGAACTATCAAGGTGACAAACCCAATGTAAACGATGGTAATATTCCCATGTCAATGCTAAAGCTTTATGATCACTTTACATTCAAGTTTAAAACCGGCGGTTTTAAACCCAACACAGACTACAAACTAAGAATCACTTATTCTTCAAAAAAATATGAAATATTGAAGCACTTCAAGGTTGAGGCTAACGGCAACACGATTTATGAGGGCAAGCCATATGGTGGAGAAACCAACGAAGCGTTTGACAATGAAATGCTCGCTCCGGGCTTTGAAACAGCAACATATTTGTTACCCTCAAGCATTTTTGAAAACGGATGCCTTGATTTGAGAATATCCGAGCCTATCGTAGGATTAATGTTAAGTGAATTTTGGATTTTAAAAGCGTAAACCAAGATAAATAATAAAGGCACTGTATCGATAACTTGATACAGTGCCTTTATTTTACGCAAATACACTAATATGTAAATATTACTATTAAATATCCCTGACTTTTTCAATCATTCTGCTTTTTTCATCGTATAATGCTTGTGAAATGTCTACATAATAATTATGTGGATTTTCAAATCTCGTAACCTCATCCCACAAAGTATCCATTTGAGAATTACAATAGCTTCTAATGTCTTTAAGATTTGGCATTTTATATATCAATTCACCATTTTCAAAAATCTTTTTAAGCATTAATCGAGAGACGAAATTATCGACCTTTTTGCGCTTCCAAGTATAATTCGGGTCAAACAACTCATATGTTTTGCCTTCATCAATTTTTTCATTTGCCAGCGTGATAAGGTCTGCAATCGCTTTGCCAGAATCACGGTCAAACAGCCTGTAAACTTTTTTAAAACCAGGAGTTGTGATTTTTGATACATTTTCGCTTATATTTATTCTCGACTCAATGTCATCGCTTTCCTCAACGGCGCTGAGTTTATAAACGCCACTGAATACGGGTGAGGATTTTGATGTGATTAAGCGTTCACCAACAACAAATGTGTCAATCTTTGCACCCTGCAAAAGCATATCTCTGACCAAATACTCGTCCAACGCATTTGAGGCAATAATTTCACAATCAGGGAAGCCTGCCTCATCAAGCATTCTTCTTGCTCTTCTTGAAAGATAGCATATATCACCGCTGTCTATTCTAATACCCTTTGGTCTAAACCCTTTAGGCAAAAGAATATCATTAAACGCCCTTATTGCGTTTGGAACTCCTGATTTGAGTGTGTTGTAAGTATCAACAAGAAGCGTGCAGTTGTTAAGATTCCTTTTAGCATAGCAACAAAAGGCATCATATTCATTATTAAACATTTGAACCCAGCTGTGTGGCATTGATTCAAAAACTGGAATACCATACTTCTTAGCAGCTAAGGTGCAGGATGTCGCATCCCCTCCACCGATATATGCAGCCCTTGCGCCTAAAACTGCGGCATCAGCTCCATGGGCTCTTCGTGTGCCGAACTCAACCAATGCCCGACCTTGCGCTGCCCTTGAAATCCTGTTTGCTTTGGTAGCAATAAGGCTTTGAAAATTTATAGACATTAATATCAACGTTTCAATTAACTGCGCTTGAATAATAGGACCTTTTACTGTTACAATCGGCTCGCCTGGGAATATCGGTGTCCCTTCAGGAACAGCCCAAACATCACAACTGAATTTAAAGTTTTTTAAATAATCAAGAAAACCTTCACTCATGCCGTTTTCACGCAGAAACTCAATGTCACTATCCTTAAATTCTATGTTTTTCAACGCCGTTGCCAACTGCTCAACGCCTGCCATTATAGCAAAACCGCTATTATCGGGACATTCTCTGAAAAACATGTCATAGTACGCAATTTGAGAAGCCCTGCCCGACTCGAAAATGCTGTTAGCGTATGAGAATGAATAATAATCAATAAGCAAACAGCAGCCGAACTTGCTTTTGTCAACCATGAAAATCCCTCCTTTTAACTTATTTCTAAGAACTTAATTTAAAC
>DASRNM010000109.1:0-6652 GCA_035647435.1 Clostridia bacterium | reverse complement strand
CTTTAACAATTCTACCATATTGATTATCAAAATAAAAGATGGTTTGCATAATTAAAAAGAATCACAAGAGTTAACTTGCATTGATTCGGCTTTTTCTTTGCATTCTACCCCCTCACTGAGCAATTTGTTCAGTGAATCTGCGTCCTTTGCCTTTATCGCAGCACTGCATTTTTCTAACTCGTTAATCAATGAATCGATTTCGCTTGAGAGGTTATCCGAATTTTCGATAAGCAGCTGTGTCCACATTGATTTGTTGAGCCTTGCAACTCTGGTTAAATCCTTATAACTGCCTGCGGAAAATCCCTTGTGCACAAGAGCATTTGGGCTTTTAACATAACCGTTTGATACAATATGTGCAAGCTGTGAGGTGTATGCAATAATTTGGTCGTGCCTTGCGGCGGAGGTAATTGTAATGCGTGAAAATCCAAGCTCGACAAAAAGCTTTTTCGCTTTTTCAAGCAAAGCGATATCTTCACCCTGCTTTGGCACAAGTATCATGTATGCGTTTTTAAAAAGCGTACCCCTTGAGTGCTTGAAACCTGAGTTTTGCGTGCCTGCCATAGGGTGACCGCCGATGAAATTAAATCCGCTTTGATTAGCAACCTCAAAACAAAAATCACAGACACTTCTCTTAACTCCGCAACAGTCAACAACAATAGCATTTTTTTTAATTAATCTTGCGTTGTTTTTGATATAGTCCCTCGTCGCTTCTGGATAAAGCGCAATAATGACAAAGTCGCAAAGGGGTAGAGTGTCGCTCGAAAGCTCGCCATCAATAGCTCCTATCATTTTGGCAAACTTTAGGGTAGATATATCTTTGTCAAAGGCAAAAATCTTATGAGTAGTGTTTTTCTTAATCGCTTTGGCAAACGAACCGCCTATAAGACCAAGCCCTACAATTCCAACATTCATTCTTTGTTCACCTCCAAAATGCGTTTAACTCTTTGTGCAACAAGCTCAAACTGCTCAGGCGTGAGAGATTGAGGGCCGTCGCAAAGTGCATGAGCAGGGTCGTTGTGCACTTCAATCATTAGACCATCAGCTCCGCAAGCCGCCGCAGCAAGGGACATCGGCAAAACCATTCGTGACATTCCGCACGCATGACTCGGGTCCACAATAACAGGCAAATGAGTAAGCTCTTTTAGCATTGGGATTGCGGAAATATCAAGCGTGTTTCTTGTGTAGGTTTCAAATGTTCTGATGCCACGCTCGCAAAGAATAATTTGCTCGTTGCCACCAGCCATAATATATTCTGCACTCATCAAAAGCTCTTTGAGTGTGTTCGCAAGCCCTCTTTTAAGAAGTATAGGCTTGTCGGTTTTGCCCAATTCTTTGAGCAATTCAAAATTTTGCATATTCCTTGCACCGACTTGTATTACATCGACATCTTCAAACATCGAAACATGGTTAGGGTTCATTATTTCAGAAACAATAGGCAAGCCAGTTTCTTTTTTTGCATTGAGTAGAATTTCTATTCCCTGAGCCCTCAACCCCTGAAAGTCATATGGTGAAGTGCGTGGTTTGAACGCTCCGCCTCGCAAAAGGGTTGCACCCGAGGCCTTTACCTTTTTTGCAATTTCTAAAACCTGTTCGGAGGATTCAACCGAGCATGGCCCAGCAATGAATTGAAAGTTGCCGTCGCCGATTTTTATACCGCCGATGTCTATTACCGAGTTGTCGGGGTGAAATTTTCTATTTGCGTTTTTGAAAGGTTCGCTGATTCGCTTAACGCTGTAAACAAAATCCAGCCCTTCGATTAAATCTGTGTCAATTTTGGCAGTGTCCCCGATAAGACCGAGAACGGTTTGATACTCCCCATGAGAAATATGAACCCCTACATTTTGACTTTTAATCCAAGAAATTAAATTGTCGACTTGCTCTTGCTGTGCATCTTCTCTTACCACAACAATCATTTTAATAGCCTCCTTTAATAGTGTCAGAAAATATAATAAGAGCCCCGCCGTGAAATTCACTGCGGGGCCCTTTTGTTTAGCAAAAATTAATTTACCATTATGACCTTTTTTGGTTTGCAGCAATATTCACACTAACCATATTTATCATTGAATAAATATAGTAGTAATAATTTACTGCAAAACGCAAAGAAGAATTCATAATAAACCTCAAACTTTTATTGATTTTTTTAGTTTAGCACAATCTAAAATTTATGTCAACACGATTTTAATTTATATTCAATTAGTTGAATTCACAAGAAGTTCGAACGCGTCGACAATTGTTGATGCCATTTGTGAACCGCCCGAAAGCGTTTCTTCATAGTGGTCATATCCTAAGAAGTCTGCTATGAAAGGAGCATAATCGTTGTCTGGCACAACATATCCTGCTGCGTCATTTGAAAGACCGAATGCAACGACTTTTCTATTTTCACCGATAATTTCTTGAATTGAAGGTCTGTCGAATTCAACTTTGTTCCAAGCTTTATCCGCACCAAAAGTGCCACCCCAAACTATTTCGGGGAAAAATTCACCCGGTAAAATAGCTGTTGCAAGACTAGTGCCAAATTCCGCATATCCAACTTCAGTTGCAATTTTTGGACCATTCTCAGTGTTAACGGCAATATTATTGACAAGCTGTGCTTTCAGAACAAGTTCCATTATAGGGTTTGTAGCAGGTACAAAAACTTCCCTGTGACGAATGTTGAACAATGGCTCTAGCTTAACCTCTTGTGTTCCTTCTTGTATCATTAGTCTACCAAATTCTCTACCCATTGCCGTCATGACTTCATAGCCTGTCATTTCCCCTGTTGTGTTGAAAACGCCTCTGTTTGTTGCGATTGCACCCTGCGCACCTTGGAAGAAAATGAAATCCGCATTGGCATATTCATTTACTGCCTGCTCCATGTAGTGTGGGAAGTCGGCGCTTATGCTTGTGCTTTCCCTGCTCAATGAAGTTGGGTGAGCGCCAAGGTTTGCAATCCAAACATCTCGGCTGCTATCATTCGGCACAAAATGCAAGGAATTTATGTTAGGGTCAAATACTTGAGGGTCACGCTTATCCCTAATATATTCTGAAACATCGACAGTTGAGAAATAAAGATTGCCCTCTTTCATTGAGTTGAAAGCATCTTTAACAGATTGTACAGTTTTTGAATATAAAACGCTCATGAACTCCTCGTCTCTGCCTGAGGTGATCTTGCCGTTGAGGAAACCATACTTAGTATAAACCGCATTCGTAATCGCAGAGACTATAAACTTGCCGCTTAAACCCTGTGTATCAATGCATGAATGGGCATGTGTGCATGAAATGTTTATGCTTACAATATTGTTTTCTCGTGCGAAATCTTTAAGCAGCGCACGGATTGCCGTAACGTCGCCGTTGCCAAGACCGACCGCATCAATTGAAGCAAAAGCTGTTGTGCCTCTGCCTGAGCCGTCGTCAATGCAGATGACTCTTACTCGTTGGTCATCAGCAATAGTCCTTGCAGGCTCAAGCGGGAACATAAAACCGCCAAAATAGTAATCTTTTGTCATCATGTTTTTTGGGATAATACTTGCACTCGAATATCCTAAACGCCAAACAGCGTCTTGTGCAGGTGAGGTTAGAAAGTTTTCATGACCGACAAAGAAGCTCTCGTTTACATAATCTTCTCCCGACTCGAGCTCAACTTCAGGGAAAAGGTTGACTATTTCACCGATTATGACATTAACTACAACATCAAGAGTGTTACAAAAAACACGCATGAAAGAATCAATTAAGCTATCGCCCAAATTAGAAGAGCGCGTGCTCTGAACAGCGTTAGAAACATAAGGTTGACTATTGCCTGAATTGTTCTTAACAGCATAAGGGGAAACCGTAAGCCCCGAAACTGAAAAGACTATAGAGAAAGCTACAACAATAGAAATAATTCTTTTAAACATTTTATTCATCAACAACACCCCTGTTTTTATTTTCTTTATTATCGTATCACTTATCTGATATAATTTCAACAAAAATTAGAAATTAAAATTTAGATTTTTGTTGTTTTTGACTTATTTCCAGAAGGGATAATTACATCTTTATTTCCAAGCAGCGGGAATTCAATGTAGGTGTCGTTATCTATTTCGTCACCTAAAAGGTGAACAGTGATATTGTTACCTTGCGTTTTGATATTGAATCCGACACGCCTGTTTCGACTGATAGGGTAGTTTTCAACTTCAATTTCCTCGCCGTCCCAAAGCCATTCACGGGGTATGCCACGGCCTATAATCAAAGAGCCGTCACTTTTTTCACAGATCAATGAATCGAACAAAACCTTTGTTGCAACCGCCTGCCCCCACATATGTTGACAAGAGCCACCACCCCTAGGGCAATGGTTTATATTCCATGGCGAGGCTTTGTCAGGGTAATCAATTCCCTCCCACCATGAATAAGGACCACTTTGTGCAAAATCAATCATAAACTGATAGGCTTTTATACCTAAATCTCGATATTTTTGCCCCCTGAGTGCACTGCTTGCATAGCCTGCATTGTATGAGCTGCAAAAATAACCGTGAGGGTAACCGCCGAAGTTGGCATGGTTGCCGTTTATTTCTTTGCGTTTGTCAAAACCGTAGTAGTATGTATCGTCAATCAAGTCAAGCATACATCCTTGTTGATTGGCTCCGAACAAGTAACCGTCCCATGCCCATCTACCAAACAGAAACATTGATGCCCAGTTTGCGTCTCGCGGGTCCTGCCTTGCTCCGAATTCGTTCGGCTCTGTCATTGAAATGGGTAGATATTGAAGGTTGTGCTTTTTTATTGTTTCACCGATAGTTTTATTTGAGATTTTTAGCAAACAATTGTATTGCGATTGTGCCCAGGATGATTCGCTTTTGTTGCCTGTTTTATCACAAATATATTTATATGTTAATAGACCGAAAAGTGCAGACCAATTGTCAATTGTCCAATGTCCGTTTGAATCAATAGCTATTGTTTTTTTCATTATACCTTTACCGTCATTGCACCTGTCTCGCTCAATAAAATGTGTGTTACTTTTGATATCGTCAAACTTTTTTCTAATCAAATCAATATTGCCGGTTTTTTGAAGATAAAGTGCAAAAACCCAGCTGTATTTCCACCTTGCATCGGGATACTGTATGTTTTTGAGAATATGCTCCGAATACTTTTCGAAATGCTCAAAATCACCAATTGTCAGCAATGTTGCGATAATGCCTATTACATCGTGGTCAAATACTCTGTCGTACCCGTTTTCGCCAACATGAAGCTCGTCGCCGTCCTTTATTATCATTGTGTAGACGTATCCTGCCTTATAGGCATCAATGAGTCTTTTGTCAGGCAATTTATTTATTTGCGCTATTTTTGAAAGCTTATTCTTCCAATAATTTTTCATTATCTCGAAATGCTCATCAAATCCACCAAGATTTGAAATTTTTACATCGGCAGGGAAAGAATAATTACAACCGAACCTGTCGGATACTATACAATAATCCATTATAACTTCTTCGCCGACATCTAATGTTTTTTTCTTGCTATTATTGCTAAGCAAAATCAATTTTTTTGAAGGCTTTGGCAACTTTACGTTAAAGCTTGTAATGTTTTTTAACTTTAACCTTGAATATACAACTTCAAAGCTCAGACCGTCAACTTCAACCTTGTCTGCAAAGCTTTCAATGCACACATAAAAATTGTCGGTGTTAAATTCGCTCACGAAGCATGGCAGCCAACCCTCTTTATTGTACCATTTAATTTTCCCGACAATATTTTTTAAACCAAAAGTAATGAATAGTTTTCTGTCTCGAATGCGATAGCTACCGTCAATATATGCAATGGGCGCATGTTTATCACCCTCAAAACCGAAAGAAGCGACAAGGCCGGGATATTTTTTGCACATGTAGCCTGATTTTCCTATCAAACCACGCTTTAAAGTAACACTCATTCCCAATTTTAAATTGAAATATTTGGAGACGAGAATAGAGAACAGCGGTTTTTTATTAATCATATTTTTCACCCCGAAGTTTTTATATTGCGAAACTGTTAACTTTGGTTATAATTACAAATAATAATTATAAAGTAGCCTTATTAATATATACTGATTAGCATACTTAAAGCAAGATTTGTAGCGAATTTTGTAAAAGTAGATCGTATTAAAATATAATATCTTTTAAAAAGGTGGATTAGAATGAAATTTAAACTAGTTGTAGACAGCTGTTGCGAGTTAACGCCCGAGCTTAAAGAGGAACCTTTAAACGCGGTTAGCGTTCCTTTATCAATGACTGTTGGGAATGAAACATTTATTGACGACGAGAATTTAGATATCGACGCTTTTATTGAAAAGATGAACAATTATAGCGATAAAACTATTTCCTCATGTCCTTCACCACAGGCATTTGTTGACGAATTTGAAAAGGATGAAACAAACTTTGTTGTAACTCTTTCCTCTCAGTTATCGGGTTCTAATTCATCGGCTAATATTGCAAAGAACATTGCAAATGAAGACGGAACACAGGTTCATGTTTTTGACTCAAAAAGTGCATCTGCAGGTGAGCTTTTGATAGCTTTAAAAATTAAAGAGCTTGTTGAAAAAAAGTTAGATAAAAACTCAATAATTAATACTGTTGAAGAATTTATTAAAAACATGAAAACTTTCTTTGTGCTTGATAACCTCGACAACTTGAGGAAAAACGGAAGAATGAGCAAACTGACAGTGAAATTGACA
>DASRNM010000108.1:0-7751 GCA_035647435.1 Clostridia bacterium | reverse complement strand
TCTTTTGCTTTTTTTCCATGTTGAACAGCTCCTTCTCTTATTAAATATTATTATAAGGTGTTCAACTTTTTATGTCCATAGTTATATACTAACACCAGTATAGAGCTTTTTCAATTAGCAACGACGGTGAAAAAGGTTTTTCTAAACCGAGGTTTGATTATTCTTTGCCCGACCCTGTTTGTTGTGCCGGCCTTGTGAGAGCACAGTCAGGTAAAATTTTCTTTTCGAACTGTGCGAACAAGTCAGCCGACGGAAAATCAGCGCCGAGAAATCATCTTACAGTTAGGTGCAGTGTTGATGATTGCAAAACATGGAGCTCAGGCGTTGAAATAGAAAGATTTGCAGGATATTCAGATGTAGCCGTTTCTCCGGATGGTAAATGGGTTTTCTGTTTTTACGAAAAAAGAACTTTAAAAGGTAACGATTTTTTTATAAAAGGGCTATATCTTGCAAAGATTGATATAAATAATTTCAGAAAAAGGGGACTTAACAATGAATGAAAAGTACAATGGAATTTTCCCTGCACTTCTGACCGCTTTTACGTTTGACGACCGAATTGACGAAAAGGCTATTAGGCGTTTGGTTCGCTACAATTTGGATAAGGGCGTCAAGGGTTTTTATGTTTGCGGTAGCTCAGGCGAGGCGTTTCTTCTCAGCCCACAGGAAAGAAAAAGGGTTCTTGAGGTTGTTGCTGACGAAGTCAGCGGTGAGGCTACCATAATTGCACACATAGGCTCAATAGCAACACATCAGTCGATTGACCTTGCTAGCCATGCTAAGGCTGTCGGGGCGGACGCAATTTCGAGCATTCCACCTTTTTATTACAAGTTTTCATATGAGGAGATAAAAAACTACTATTTTGACATTCTCAATAGTGTGGATTTGCCGATGATTATGTATAATTTTCCTGATGCATCGGGATTTAAAATGGATACCGAAAAGATTGCTGAATTTTTAAAAGATAATCGAATTTTAGGGATAAAGCACACTTGCTCTGACTTTTATATGCTCGAGCGTTTCAAACAAATTCGCCCAGATACAGTGGTGTTTAATGGGTTTGATGAAATGTTTTTATCAGGACTTGCCGCAGGAGCCGACGGCGCAATCGGAACAACTTACAATGCAATGGCAGAAAAGTTTATTCAAATTTACAAGCTTTATTCTCAGGGTAAAATGAACGAAGCGTTAGAGATTCAGAGGAAAGCAAACAACATTTTGCAAAAAATGATTAAATTCGGCGTATTGCCTTCAGAAAAAGCGATACTTGAAATTCAAGGTTTGAATGTTGGAGTTTGCAGAAAGCCATTTAGAAAACTGGCGCCCGAGGAATACAAAGCGTTAGAAAAGGTTCTTGCAGAGAACGAATAGTGGACGTTAATTTAAAATATAAATACATATAATCAAGGAGGAAGACAAAATGAAAAAGTATCTTTTGCCTAACCAAGGTAAATTTTACAAAGCAAATATGCATTGCCACACAACACTTTCCGACGGGGATTTAACTTCGAATGAGGTTAAGAAAGCCTATATGGATAGGGGGTACAGCATTGTCGCTTTTTCAGACCATGACAGGTGCCTTGGTCATGCGGATTTGATAGACGATAATTTTGTCGCAATAACCTCTTATGAAATAGACATAAGTCACCGTATTTTTAATGACAACAACTTTATCCAATGCTATCATTTAAACTGCTATTCAAAAAATGTTGAGCCACCCCTTGAGGCGTTGAAACCGTTGCCACCATATACGGACATAGACGCAATAAATGACTTTATTAGTGAGCATAACCGTTTGGGTTTTTTGGTTTGTTACAATCACCCTAATTGGTCGTTGCAAACCTTTGAGGATTACAGTAATCTAAAAGGACTTTTCGCTTGTGAAATTTACAATCACAGTGCCGCCATTGGTGGAGTTGATGGAAACCAAGAGATGCCATATGATGCTCTTCTCAGAAACGGAAATAAGATATTCTGTATTGCTAGCGATGACAACCACAATAAGCACCCATTTGACAGCCCTCTTTGCGATTCTTTCGGCGGTTTTATTATGATTAAAGCTCCAGAGCTTAAATATCAGACAATAATGAATTCTCTTGAAAAGGGAGATTTTTATGCCTCTACGGGGCCCGAAATCAAGGAGTTATATGTTGAGGACGGCAAGCTGTATATTGAGTGCTCCGACGCAAGGAGTATAAACATGACTACCGCAGGCAGAAGGGCGGAGGTTGTCCGTGCGGCAAAAGGTGAGAGTGTTAATTCGGCTTGTTTCAATTTCAGTGAAAAAGATGTTTATATTCGTGTTCAGGTTACCGATAACAGCGGGTACCGTGCAAACACCAACGCTTATTTTATTGAGGATTTAGTGTAAATTGATTTTCACTAAGTGAATACTATAAAAAGACTGATAAAACGGCAGTCTTTTTTTGTTTCATGGCATGAATACCGTGCAAAAAATTGGAAAACATAAGGGACGGGGGTGTATCATATGGATTCTTTATGGACAATATCATGCGAAATCGAAAAACGGAACAAGCTTGAAAATGACTTGCAAGCCGACGTTGTGATTATTGGCGGTGGGTTGGCAGGTATATTGATAGCTTACAAGCTCAAAGAAAAAGGCATTGAGAGTGTTATACTCGAGGGGGACCGCATTGCAAGCGGCCAGACAAAAAACACAACCGCAAAAATTACATCTCAACACGCGTTTATTTATAACACTTTATTAGAAAAATTCGGTATTGAGAAAGCTGAGCAATATGCAGTTGCAAATCAAACCGCAATTTCAGAGTTTTCGAGAATAATAAAAGACAATAATATTGATTGCGACTTTGAAGCTTTGCCGTCATACCTTTATTCCACACAGCAAACACATCAGCTTGAACAAGAAACGGCTGCCGCTCAAAAGCTCGGTATTCCGGCTTCGTTCACAACTGAGACCTCACTACCGTTTAGCGTAAAGGGTGCGGTTCGTTTTGAAAATCAGGCACAGTTTAATCCTTTAAAATTTATAAAGTCTGTTTCTCAAGACCTTAACATTTATGAAAAGACCTTTGTGTTATCTGTTGAAGGAAAAACAATCAAAACCGAAAGTTGCAAAATTAAGGCAAAACACATAGTTTTCGCAACACATTATCCGTTTATGAATGTTCCCGGATACTATTTTGCAAGGCTTCATCAAGAGCGCTCATATGTAATTGCTCTTGAGAACGCTCAAAAACTTGACGGAATGTATTACAGTATTGATGAAAAGGGTTGCTCTTTAAGAAATTATGGTAATGCGGTACTTTTAGGTGGAGGAAACCACCGAACGGGAGAAAATTCAAAAGGTGGCAAATATGACGAATTGAGAGCTCAGGCGAAAGGACTTTATCCAAACGCAAAGGAGATTGCGCATTGGTCCGCACAGGATTGCATGCCATTAGATAACATTCCTTATATAGGGCACTACTCGAACAGCATAAAGAATCAATATGTTGCAACGGGATTTAAAAAATGGGGCATGACCACCTCTATGGTGGCGGCAACAATAATTTCAAATATGATATCAGGGCAGGAAACTCCCTATGAAGAAGTATTCAAACCAAGCCGCTTTAATACAGCAAGTGTTCCAAGCCTTGCAAAAGAGGGGGCAAAGGCAATCAAGGGGATTGCGACAAAAAACCTTACCGTATCAAAATCCGTTTTAGATAAGTTAGAAAATGGACATGGAGGAGTTGTTGAAGCGGACGGTAGTAAGGTCGGAGCATATAAAGATGAAAATGGCAAACTTTTTTTAGTGAGCATAAAGTGTCCTCACATGGGCTGTCAGCTTGAATGGAATCCGGACGAAAAAAGTTGGGATTGTCCCTGCCATGGTTCAAGGTTTGATTATTATGGGAAACTTCTTGATAACCCTGCTCAAAAAGGAATACACTAAAATTAGTTTTATTAAAATTGCACTGAACAAGTGCAATTTTTTTACCTTGAGATTAATTACCAATTTATGGTATTATATATAAAATGCCAAAAAGGGGTGTTAATGTGGTAAGCAGAAGCTTTTTGAAAAGAGTTTTTTCAATTCTTTATGTGATTTTAATGCTTTTCTCAAAAGTGTATGGGCCACTACTCCCCGAAAGGGATATTTACGAAAGAGGGGAAAACAAATTGAGAGTGATTTCTTTTAATGTTCTTTGCTTTGGTGCGGGCAAAAATATCGCAAAAAAACGAGTGGGGATAGCAACGCAAACAATAGCCGAATACTATCCTGATTCTTTCGGTGTTCAAGAGGCTACACCGTTTTGGATGACTGCTCTGGCTGCTAATCTGCCCGAATATGGGTTTGTCGGAGTCGGCAGGGAGGACGGGTTTTTATTGGGCGAGTTCTCCGCAGTTTTTTATTTGAAAGACAAATATGAAGTTGTTGACAGCGGAACCTTTTGGCTTTCAGAAACGCCAGAAAAGCCATCAATAGGTTGGGATGCCTCATTTAATCGTATATGCACATGGGCTATCCTTGAAAATAAACATACATCAGTTCAATATGTGCATATGAATACTCACCTCGACCACAGAGGTGAAGTGGCAAGGGATAAATCAATTGACCTTATCCTTGAAAAGGCTACAGAATTTGATTTACCCGTAGTATTTACAGGCGACTTTAATATCAGAGAGGGCAGCAGTCTTTATGAAAAGATGATAAGTGGAATTCTTTGCGATTCAAAATATATTGCAAAGGATATGATCGAAAGCCCGACTTTTCATAGCTTTGGTAAAAAAAGTGAAATAATAGACTATATATTAGTAAACGATAAAATTGATGTTGAGGTTTACCGTGTAATCACTGAAGGCATTGACGGCCGATATGTGTCTGATCACTACCCGATATACATTGACTTTGAGCTTTCAAGCAAACAGTAATAAATTCTAATGAATATAATCAAAGGCGTCTCACCGTTTGATGAGGCGCCTTTGTGTTGTTCCAAACATTTCAAATGTTTTTTTGATGCAATGTCGTTTTTAAAATCAATATTCCATGCATTACGCACCTGTGATAACCGTTTATTGTCCGATAATTTTGCCGACGGTAGCTTTGAGCTTGTCCAACTCCGCATTTGCACTTGCTTTGTCGCTTGAGCGAACAGAATAATACACCTTTAGTTTAGGCTCTGTGCCTGAGGGACGAACAGCAAGCCATGTCCCTTCATCAAAAATAAATTTCAAAACATTTTCTTTTGGTAGGTTATCGATGCCAGTGCTGTAATCCTTAACTTCTTTAACATTCCCAAAAATTTCAGAGCCCTTTGAACGAAACTCAGACATAATTAATTTAATTTTTTCAGCCCCGTCCTTACCCTTGAGAACAAAAGCATCTAAAGCGTCAAGATAGAAGCCGTATTCGTCATATATATCATTAAGCACATCAATCAGGGTTTTGTCACGGTTTTTATAAAATGCTGCCATTTCACAAATAAGCATAGATGATACAACTGCATCCTTGTCCCTTGCGTGGGTGCCGACAAGGTAGCCATAACTTTCCTCATAACCTATTACAAATTCTTTTTCGCCCGTTTGCTCATAAAGATTGATTATGTCGCCAATATATTTAAAGCCGGTCAAAGTTTCGACAATAGACAACCCGAAACGTCGACCAATGTTCGCTCCCAGCTCGTTTGTAACGATTGTTTTGATAAGCGTTGATTTATTATTGAGCGAGTCTTTTTTCATGTTTAAAACAAAATTAACAAGTAACGCTCCAATTTGATTGCCTGTGAGCAAAACAAATTCACCCTTGTGCCGAACTCCTACACCGACTCTGTCGCAGTCAGGGTCTGTGCCTAAAACAATGTCGGCATTTTCAAGCATTGCCTGTTCTATTGCAAGGTTTAATGCATCTCTCTCTTCAGGGTTTGGGGAACTCACTGTTGAAAAGTTACCATCGGGCAATTCCTGCGTTTTTACAATACTTAAATTCATTCCTTCGAGCGCTCTGCGAACAGGAATATTACCTGTTCCGTGCAAGGGAGTATAAATAATTTTTAGGTCACTTTTTTCATTGTAAAGCGATTGTTCCTTAATCGCACTAATGAAGTCATCTAAAATATCGCCACCAATGAATTTTATAAGATTCTGTTGTTTTGCCTCATTAATATCCATAAAAGGAATAGACATAAAATTATCAACAGCATTCACATGTTCGGTAACCCTGTTCGCAAATTTTGGAACAAGCTGACACCCTTCGTTGTCATAAATTTTATAGCCGTTGTATTCTTTTGGGTTATGGCTTGCAGTTATGACAACGCCTGCGTTGCAGTTAAGTTGCCTTACCGCAAATGATAAAACCGGAGTTGGTGCAAGATAATCGAAAATGAAAACTTTTATTGAGCAGGCATTTAAAACGCTTGCGACAAAAAAAGAAAATTCTTTTGAGTTGTTTCTTGAATCATAAGCCACAGCAACGCTTATGTTTTCGCCATATTCTGCTTTCAAGTAGTTTGCAAGTCCCAATGTTGCCTTGCCCACAGTGTATTTATTCATACGGTTTGCACCTGCGCCCATTACGCCTCGCAGACCACCTGTGCCAAAAGCCAGATTTTTATAAAATCTGTCCTCAATTTCTTTTTCGTCTTTAATGCTCAACAGCTCTTTTTTTGTGCTCTCGTCAAATGTCAGCCATAAATTATATTTATCTCTATAGTTCAAATTGTCCACCTCGTTGAAATTTTGTCTCTTATATTATAAAGCATTATTTGCCGCTATGCAATAAATACAGTTAAATAGTACCAATATAAAAGATAGTTCATATTTCAAATGTTCTTATCAAACGATTGAAATTAACCAAGCAAAGGAGTAAAATTTAAAGAGCGGAAACAACAAACATATTCTGAAAGGGAGGATAACATGAAAGTTTCTACACAGACATTCCATTTGCAAGAAGTTTTTGGCTTTGAAGGTGCGATTGACCTTATTTCCGAAGTGGGTTTTGACGCAATTGATGTTTCATTGGATAACACAAAAAGGTGGGAGGAAAACGTTATTTCAAGAGATGATTATATTGAGTATGCAGGGCGTCTGAAAGAAAAAGCAAAGAAAAAGGGCTTTTTTTTCAACCAAGCGCATGCGCCTTTTCCTTCCTACAAAAAAGACGATGAGGAATACAATAAGTTTACATATTACGCAATTATTAGAGCAATGAGATTTGCGGCTGAATTAGGTGTAAAGCATATAATAATTCATCCATTTAATCATGAGAACCAAAAACAGGCGAACCTTGACTTTTTTAACAATCTTTTACCTTACTGTAAAAAATATAACATCAAAATTGCCATTGAGAATATGTTCGGTTGGGACGCCAAAAAAGGCAAAACAACAAGTAACGTATGCAGCAGTGCGGAAGAATTAGCTGATTTTATCGATTCACTCAATAGTGAATATTTTGTTGCTTGCCTTGACGTTGGCCATGCGGGTTTAGCGGGCGAAAATCCGGCGGATATGATTCGCACATTGGGGCATGACAGGTTGAAGGCTTTGCACATACAAGACAACGACGGTGTAAGGGATTTGCACACTATGCCCTATGTTTCAAAGATTGACTTTGATTCCATAACGAGCGCATTGAAAGAAATTAAATATGACGGGGAATTTACTCTTGAGTCCGATTTTTTTTTAATTGCGTTCCCAAAAGAACTAAAAAAAGATGCCTTAACGCTTATGTATAAAACGGCAAAACATCTTGCGGCAAAAAGTGAATAAGAAAAGTGTTGATACATAGAATC
>DASRNM010000107.1:0-5976 GCA_035647435.1 Clostridia bacterium | reverse complement strand
ATATATAATGTATGAGGTGATTACTTGAATAAGCTTAAAATCTTTGAAAAAACTAAATATTTTATTATCGACATGGACGGGACCTTCTATTTAAGCGACACAATTATAGAGGGTTCGGCGGATTTTGTTAGCTCACTTGAGAAAAAGGGGTTTGATTATTTCTTTTTTACCAATAATTCTTCGAACAACAAATCTGTTTGTCGGCAAAAACTTGCAAAAATGGGTTTCCCTGTGGTTGAGGATAAAATTATTCTTTCAACTCAGGTTACGATCGATTATATCCAAAAAAATTATTTTTCTAAAAGTGTCTATCTTTTAGGTAACGAGAGATTGACGGAAGATTTTAAAAGCTCCGGAATAAATCTTGTTGATGACAACCCTGACATTGTTGTGCTCGGTTTTGACACGACGCTCACCTATGAAAAAATTAGAAAAGCAGCAAAGTATATTGAAAATGGTGCTGTTTACATCGCAACACACCCCGACATGAACTGCCCCACCTCTGACGGATACATGCCCGACACAGGCTCTATGATTGAGCTTTTTGCGGCATCGACGGGAAAACGACCACAAATCATGGGCAAACCCATGACCGCAACTGTCGACTACATCACAAGCTTGCTTAACTGCAAAAGGGAAGAGCTTTGTTTCATCGGCGACAGGCTTGCAACCGACATCGCAATTGGCAAAAACCACAACATTCCCTGCGTTCTTGTTTTGTCGGGGGTTACTTCCGAGGATGATGTCGATAAATCACAAATCAAGCCTGATTTGGTAGTTGACAGCATTTCAAGCATAAGTAAATATTTGAACTAGATGATTTCTCGGTCAGTTCGAAACCATCCTGACCGCAAAAACAAAACTAAGGAGAATTTTTTTGAAAAATAATAAAGTTTTATATGTTGTGCATGGCGCACTTATAGGGGCTGCATATGCTGCTTTGACATATATGGCATCAATTTTCGGTATTGCATATGGAAGTGTTCAATTCCGTTTTTCAGAGGCCCTCACAATTTTGCCCGTACTCACACCTGCCGCAGTCCCCGGGCTGACAATCGGCTGTCTAATTGCAAATCTCGCAAGCCCCTACCCTGCTGATATTTTTTTTGGCACCTTTGCAACCTTTCTTGCCGCTGTAACCACAAGGGCATTGGGAAAACTTTGCATTAAGGGTATCCCTTGGGCGGCACCCATGGCTCCTGTTATATTTAATGCATTGATAATCGGGCTTCAAATCTCTTTTTTCATGCCAGAAGGTCTTACATTTATAGGCTTTGCCTATTCGGCGCTTACCGTAGGCACAGGCGAGATTATCGTTTGTTATGCTTTAGGAATACCATTGCTTCTAATGTTAAAGAGCAAAGAAATATACGCTAACAGCAAATTAAACAATAAGAACTGGTAATATTTATCAAAAAAAATATCAAAATTCGCAAATTGTGCTGATATTTGCAACCTCTTTTGCATATAAGAATATGTAAGGGAGGGATTCTGTGTTTGCGGTTTTATATGTACTTGAAAGGGATAAGGATTGGCTGGCGGCTTTCAGGGAGCGATTCAAACCCGCTCAACCTGTAATATATTCTGTCGGGGTTAAAAGCGGTGCACCATTTTTTAAGGTTAAGGTCAAAGAAACAAGGAATGGCATTCCGTGGCAGTCCGTAAAATCCATTTGTGGCAGGCTTTCACAAAAGCTGCTACTCACGAAAGACATTCAGCTACCCGAAAAATACGATATGGACGTGTTTGTGCCTGAGGTTTTACCTGCAAGGCTCATATTCAACTGTGCTGCCGAGACCCTTTCAAGGTGTGCGGCTAAAACCTCGCAACTAAGTGTTTGCATTGTTGACAAAAAAGGGGTTTTATCACAGTTTATTGATAATATAGTTATGTATGCAACAACAATAAAAATTGTTACAAAGGATGTTTGCTCGTATTCAATCGTTGCCTCTGAGATTATGGACAAATTCGGTGCAACCCTTATCATTGACGACAACATCAAGCTTGCTCAAGACTGCACCGTTGTTATTACAACGGATATCTCTATGCTATCAGGCAAGGAGGAGGGCATTATATTTGCCCCGTCAAACACTTGTGAAGGCAGCTTTAAAAATGTTGTTTCGGGCGAAGGGGTAAATATGCCTACCGAGTATCAGGAACTTCTACCCGAAGGGATCGAGCCTCTTTTGTTTGCCTCAGCTCTTCATGAGCTGTGCGGAGTTGATACTTTAGGCAACTGCTATTTTCAAAAACTAATGATTGACTTGACCCCCTCAAACACATATGATGTAGCAAAGCTTATTTCAAAAGTAGTAAAATAACAAAATTAACGCTTTGATTAAGTTTGCCTTGTGATATCCTGATACAATTTCCGGCACTTGACAACACCGTAATGTTTCATTATAATGGCAATATTAATGTGTATCATTGCAATTTATTAATTTTTTTATATAAATTTTAGCATTTTGAAAGGGAGAGAATAATAATGGCAAGGGAAAGAAACATCCTCACTCATGAAGGTTATGCTAAACTTCTTGAGGAGCTCGAACACCTCAAAACAACAGGTCGTGACAATATTGCAGAAAAAATAAAAGAAGCTAGGTCATTCGGCGACCTTTCCGAAAATGCTGAATATGACGAGGCAATGAATGAGCAGGCTAAGATGGAGGCACGCATTGCTAAGCTTGAGGAAGAAATTACAAACGCCGATATTCTTGACGAAAACGATATTAGTACAGAGGTTGTTTCAACAGGCTCAAAGGTAAAAGTTCGTAATATCTCAACAGACGATGTTATGGAATATAAGATTCTTAGCAAAACACAGGCTGACCCGGCAAAAGGAATAATTTCTGACCAATCACCCGTCGGCAGAGCACTTGCAGGCCGTAAAACGGGCGAAATCGTTGCTGTTGAAACACCGAACGGTAACAGCTTTGAGTTGGAGATTTTATCAATATCAAGATAGTAATAATTCATACTTGGCAGGGGAATCCTGCCACTTTATGTTTAGGTATAAGGAGTTTTAATATATGCAGGAAGAAAACATCAACGATTCTATTCAAGAGAATGCCGCACAAGATGAGCAGGAAACAAACGAACAGCGGCAGATAAGACTGGACAAGCTCACGGAGCTTCAAACCAATGGTAACGATCCTTTTAAAATTACTGTTGCCGAAAACTCAATCAATGCACTTGAGATTAACGAGCGTTTTGAAGAGCTTGAAAACTCGGATGTATCTATTTGTGGTCGTATTATGTCAAGGCGTGATATGGGTAAAGCAAACTTTATCGACATTCGTGACCGTTCGGGGCGTATGCAGGTTTATATAAAAGTTAACGACATTGGCGAAGATGAATTTGCCGAATATAGAAAATGGGACATAGGCGACATAATTGAGGTCAAGGGCTTTGTTTTCAAAACACGAAGGGGCGAGATATCCGTTCATGCAAAATCCTTAAAGCTTTTGACAAAAACACTTCTTCCCCTGCCCGAGAAGTTCCATGGCCTAACAAACACCGACATAAGATACCGTCGCCGTTACCTTGACCTTATAATGAACCCCGAGGTTAGGGAAACGTTTATCAACCGCTCACTCATAATTCGTGAAATCAGAACTCACCTTGATTCAAAGGGTTTTCTTGAGGTTGAAACGCCTGTTCTTGTGTCAAATGCAGGTGGTGCTGCAGCGCGCCCGTTCAAAACCCATCACAATTCACTTGATGAGGATTTGAATTTGAGAATTTCGCTTGAGCTATATCTCAAAAGGCTGATAGTTGGAGGCATGGAAAGGGTTTATGAAATCGGCAGAGTTTTCAGAAATGAAGGCCTTTCTGTCCGCCACAACCCTGAGTTCACTTTACTTGAGCTTTATCAAGCATATACAGACTACAACGGAATGATGGATTTGTGCGAGGAACTTTTCAGAACAGTCGCAACAAAAGTCTTAGGCAAAGCTGTTGTAACATATGGCGATGTTGAAATCGACCTTTCAAAGCCGTTCAAAAGAATGACTATGGTTGACTCTGTTAAGGAATACGCAGGTATAGATTTTTCTACCATTGATTTCGAGCAAGCAAAAGCTCTTGCAGACGAAAAGGGCATTAAATATGAAAAGCATCACAAAAAGGGTGATTTGCTCAACTTTTTCTTTGAGAAATATGTTGAAGAAAAGCTAATCCAACCGACATTCATAATGGACCACCCTGTTGAGATATCTCCATTGGCTAAAAGAAAGCCGAGCAACCCCGAATACACAGAGCGTTTTGAATTGTTTGTTACACAAAGAGAAATGGCAAACGCTTTCTCCGAGCTAAACGACCCGCTCGACCAAAGAGTCCGTTTTGAAGCTCAAGAAGAGTTGCGCGCCGCAGGCGATGAGGAGGCAAACCACACTGACGAAGACTTCCTTATGGCTCTTGAATACGGCATGCCCCCAACGGGCGGTATAGGTATCGGGATTGACAGGCTCGTAATGCTTCTAACCGACAGTTATTCCATAAGAGACGTTCTTTTGTTCCCAACAATGAAACGTCTTTAATCCGATAGTGAATATATGAAAATTTCAGTAGCCTTAGCGGCTTATAAAGGTGAAAAATATCTTGGCGAACAGCTCGAATCCATTCTTCCTCAATTGGGAGAGATGGATGAGATTATTGTGTCCGACGACTTCCCCGAGGGGGAAACTCGAGCAGTTGTTGAGTTCTATCATGCCTACGACAACAGAATAAAATACATTCATGGACCCGGCAAAGGTGTATGTAAAAACTTTGAAAATGCTATACTAAACTGCACGGGTGACTATATCTTTCTATGTGACCAAGACGATGTCTGGCTTCCAAACAAGGTTGAGTTTATGGTAAAAGAGCTTGAGAATAATTCAGACCTTGTCATGCACAACGCAATGGTTACAGACGGAAAACTACAAATCATTCACAAGTCTTATTTTGATTCACACAAAACTCATCAGGGGTTTGTTTCAAACTTTATGCGCAACAACTATGTAGGCTGTTGCATGGCCTTCAAGGCAGACTTCAAGGATATTTTCCTGCCCTTCCCCGAAAATCTTCCGATGCATGACCAGTGGATTGGCTTGCTCGTTGAACTTTACGGCAGAGTTTCTTTGATAGACGAGCCACTTATTCTTTACAGGCGCCACAGCAATACCGTTACAGGTGCTTCAACCTCATTCGGGCAAAAGCTGAAATGGCGTTTTAACCTTGCCGGTGAACTCCTAAAACGAACATCATTGGTAAAAAAAAATAGAGGTGCAAAATGAAACAATATACTGTTTCTGGCTGTATTGTTACACACAACAATATGAAAACAATAAAAGCCACGCTCGAATCACTTTTTTTCAACACAAAGGGTGTTGATTTCAAGCTTTTTATTGTTGACAACAGCTCGACAGACGGAACGGTTGATTTCATCAGGAAAAACTTTTGTAATGAAAACATTGAAATCATTGAAACTGGCACAAATTACGGTTTTGGAGCAGGACACAATGTTGTGTTGGACAAGTTGCATTCAAAATACCACGTAATAATCAATCCGGACATTATTCTCACAAGCGATGTTTTAGCCGTTATGACTGAATATCTTGACAATAATGAAGATATCGGGCTTTTATCTCCACGAATTTGCTTCCCCGACGGCCGAGAACAAATTTTGGGCAAAAGAAACCCTAAACTTAAATACTTAATTGCAAGCAGATTTAGAAATGAGACCTCACCCGGACGCACTCTCAGAAAATATGCGATGCTCGACCAGGATTTGACAAAGCCCATTGATATAGAAAATGCTACGGGCTGTTTTATGATGATAAAAACAGAGCTTTTTAAAGCCATATGCGGTTTTGACGAAAATTATTTTATGTACTTCGAGGATTGCGACCTAACTCGAACCGTTAAAAAGCAAGCAAGAACGGTTTATTATCCGCAAGCTGTAATTTCTCATGTTTGGGGCAGAGAGAGCAAGAA
>DASRNM010000106.1:0-22260 GCA_035647435.1 Clostridia bacterium | reverse complement strand
GCTATCATTATAACATTTAAATGTTAAACTTGAAAGTGGGATTCCATCTCAAATTTTCAAACATTTCACATGATATTTTTCATACTTTCACAAGGATTTAAAGGCAAACGTAATATCGAACCATTCACAAGCCGTGTCAGTGAATGATTCGACAATTTTTTCATTGTGTTTTGTAAAAAAAATTTAGGGTTCTGCAACGCATTGATTTGATCTAATCAAGGTCTTTGAAAAAACTATAAGCATTTTCAAAAAACAAGTCGTCTACTGTTCTTTTTAGCAAACCCTTTGATAAAAGATATTCATAGAGAGCAGGCATTTTGTCAAGGCTGTCTAATTCGGTGCTCATTGAACAGCCGTCAAAGTCGCTGCCGAGACTCAATATTTTCTCACCGCCAAGGTCTAATATGTGAGCGATGTGTTTGTAAACAGCCTCGAAACCATTGTTTTTGCCTTCGCTTAAAAAATAATCACAAAAATTTATTCCACACAAGCCGTTTCTCTCGATTAAAACTTTAATCTGTTCATCGCTTAAATTTCTCGGACAAGAGCGAACATGTTCGCAATTTGAGTGGCTCGCTACAAATGGGGCGGCTGTTGTTTGTGCGACATCAAAAAAACCTTTAACATTCAAATGTGACACATCAATAATGACTTTTTTTCGCTCCATTTCTCGTACAAGAGCTTTTCCGAAGTGCGTTAAGCCGTCATCACAGCCTGAAAGAGAGCCGTGACCGACTTCGTTAGAGCCGTTCCATGTAAGGGTAATAAGCTTTACACCAATACTACTCAAATAGTCAAATCTATCCAAGCTGCCAGCACATGCGCTTGCGCCCTCAACCGAAAGAATGGCAGCGCTTTTGTTTTCGCTCAAACATTTTTCGATTTCACTATAGTTCTTACAATGGTTGATATATAAGGGATTCTTATCGATTTCATTTAAAAAGTAAGTATGAACACAATCAAAATAATCAATTGCAGCTTGTTCTCTGTATTCATCAGGCATCCAAACAGCAAAAACTTGACACCACCTGTCAAGGCATTTAGCTTTACACATTGAAACGTGCATGTCGTTATCAAAAAGCTCTTTTTTCTGTGAATAGCATTCAGTTATTGTATCACAATGCAGGTCAAAAAAATTCAACACATCACCTCGTCTAAATTGTTGCGTCAAAAGCGTTTTCTATATGGTTTATCTTCTCAAGTTTATATTCCTCACCCAAAAAAACCTCAATAACATCAAATCTGCTATTTAAACCATACGGGTTGACGGACAAAAATTCGAGTGCCGCTGCTGTCAGCTTTTTTTGTTTTGTGTAACCGACGGCCTCTTTAGGCTCAGCAATTGCACCCTTACCTCTTGCTTTAACCTCTACAAAAACAATATATGTATTATCTTGCGCAATAAGGTCAACTTCGCCGTTTCTTGTGCGATAATTTGCGCTTAGAATAGTCAAACCCTTATCACGCAAAAATCTTGCGGAATAGATTTCGCCCCAAATACCCGAAAACCTTTTCTTATTTTCCATATTTATCACCGACTATAATAATTTTTTAAGAAAACTTCGTCTGTGAACAGGTGAAATGCCGTGTTCTTTAATCATTTCATAGTGTAGTTTTGTACCGTAACCCTTATGTTGCGCGAATTTGTATTGTGGATAGATTTCATCAAGCTCAAGCATAAACTTGTCCCTGCCGACTTTTGCAAGAATTGACGCTGCGGCAATTGAAGCGGAAATGGAATCACCTTTAGTGATTATTTTTGATTGAATCGTGAGGGGAGGCAGTCGATTGCCGTCCACAAGTGCAAAATCAGCTTTAGTTTTTAGCCCTTCCTGTGCTCTTTTCATTGCCAAAAAAGTTGCTTGTAAAACATTAATATTATCAATTTCCTCTTGTGTTGCAGCGGCAACATTATAGGCGACAGCGTTTTCTCTTATAACGTCAAATAGCTCATTCCGTTTTTTTTCAGACAACTTTTTTGAATCATTTAAGCCTTCTATATTGAAATTTTCTGGGAGAATAACGGCGGCGGCAAAAACGGGGCCCGCAAGTGGACCTCTGCCAGCTTCGTCAATTCCGCAAATCATACGGAAACCATTTTTACGAGCTTCATTTTCATACAAATGCCAATCCATACCCTTAATCCTTTCGATAAAATGCAAACAATAAAGAAGAAAAGCGATGCTTTTCTTCTTAGTTTGACACTATTTTTTTGGTGGGTGTTCAAGTGTTATTTTGCCAAGCTTGCCTGCTCGGTATTCGTCGAGCAACATTGTAGCAGCTCTCTCGGTGTCTGTTTCACCACCCTTGATAAGCATTCCTCTTTTTGCGCCTATCATTTCAAGAATTTCATAGGACTCCTTGTCTGCAAAATCTATAATTTTATATCTTTCTTCAAGCCTTTTTGAATAGGAGGATTTGAGCACATCAATGAGCCTGACAGCCATAGTTTCAATGTCGAGAATGCTGTCTTTTATTGAGCCTATAAAAGCTAATCTGTCACCAACAGCAGGGTCATCAAATTTTGGCCACAATACACCTGGGGTGTCGAGCAATTCAATTCCGTTGCCTATCGGAAACCATTGATTTTGGCGTGTAACCCCTGGTTTATCCGCAACCTTTGCACGGTAATTTCCAGCCATTCGGTTAATAAATGAGGATTTTCCGGTGTTCGGGATACCGATAATCATAACTCTCAATGCTCTTTTTCCAAGTCCCCTCGCTTCGTTTGCCTGTATTTTATCTTTCAACACTTCACGAATAACATTGTTGAAATTGTTCAGCCCCTTGCCACTTCTGCAATCAACAGCAAGAGCGCGTGAACCTTGGCTTTCAAAGTGTTTAATCCAAAGATGGGTTGCGTTTTCATCGGCCAAATCGCTTTTGTTGAGCAGAATAATGCCGGGTTTAGATTCAACAAGTTCAGAAATTTCGGGGTTTCGGCTACCTTCTGGAATCCGGGCATCCAAAACTTCGGTTACGGCATCAACATTTTTCAGGCTTTCTTTGATAAGCCTGCGAGTTTTTGCCATATGACCCGGGAACCATTGAACTGTTTGCTCAGACACGATTAAAACCTCCGAAATAATATAAATATAAATTATTAGTTGTCAATCTTAAAATCACCGAACGGAACCATCCTAAACCAAACTTTGCCCAAAACATTGTTTTCATCAATAAAACCGCAAAGTGAGGAGCGACTATCCGTCGAGTTCTCTCTGTTGTCACCCATCACAAAATATTCACCTTCAGGTACTACAAGAGGGTAATTGATTGTGTAATCAAGCGGTCGTGTGTAGCCACGCGCATATGGCTCGTCGAGCTTGACGCTATCCACATAAACTTCACCGTTTTTTATATCCACTGTTTGACCGCCGACGGCGATTACTCTTTTAACCAACGGTTGCGTGAAGTAGTTTGAGTGGGTGATTATGATTATATCGCCTTTTTTTGGCTGTGAAATATGTGCACTTACACATAACCAGTCATTTTCAATCAGTGTTGTTTCCATCGAAGCACCGATGACACCAACAAATCTAAAAATAAATGTAAATGCTATCATTATAGAAATTATAGCGGTTGCAAGTATCTCTGCTACATCATAAATGTTGCGGGTAAGATATCTTTTTGCTTTATTGGTGTTAACTTCTTTTTCTTCCATAATTATTCTCTCCCGGTGTCATATTGTCAGATAAATGCCTAATATATATCTTTGCCGCTGAACGGAAAAATTCTAAATTTAGCCTTGCCCAGAATAAATCTATTTTCAACCAAGCCAATTTCTGAGCTCCTGCTGTCAAGCGAATTATTGCGGTTATCACCCATTACAAAAACATGCCCGTCCTCAACAGTTAGGGGGAAGTCGACATCAAACCCCGTGAGTGTTTTTTCGTTCAAATATGGCTCGTGCAACAACTCATCGTTGAGATAAACATTGCCAGAGTCGAAATCAATATCGATTTTGTCGCCTGAAACGGCAACAACCCGCTTTATTAATTGCTCATCGAATTTGTTTGGCTGAAGGATAACAATAATCTCTCCTCTTTGAACAGAACCCCTAGCCTCGCTCAATAATATCCAGTCGTTGTTTTGGAGAGTAGGGAGCATTGATTTGCCGTCAACCAAAACAGGCCGTGCGACAAAAGAAAAAATTATAAAAATGATTATTACCGCATTCCTGAAAGAGGTTAAAAATTCATAGAAATATACCCAAAACCTGCTAGCTGACGGAATACAGTCTTCTTCTTTAAGAAATTTGATCCAATACTCACCTGTAACGTGCAAAAAAACACAGCCTTTCATGCAAATGGTTAAACATCCTGTATATTAACTGTTACATAGGAATTATTGTTTGACAAGAACAATTCAAAACGAAAGCCCGACATTCAGCAACGCACATCAGCTAAGGCTAAAATTTTCAGCCGTTGTAGCGGTTAAAACAGCCGCAAACATTGCTCAGATGCATTGCTGAGTGCCGGGCACCCGTCAATTTGTGTTATTAAGATAAGAAAATAGGGTTTATCTAATCTGTTCTTTAACTTTTGCGGCTTTACCGATTCTGTCACGAAGATAATATAGCTTTGCTCTGCGAACTTTACCACTTCTGACAAATTCAACCTTTTCAACGTTAGGTGAGTTGATAGGGAATATCCTTTCAACACCAACGCCGTATGAAAGCCTGCGAACAGTGAAAGTCTCTGAAACTCCAGAGCCTTTGCGGGCAATAATAGTACCCTCGAAAATTTGAATTCTTTCTCTTTCACCCTCACGGATTTTGACATGAACTCTGACTGTGCTGCCAATGTCAATTCTCGGTCTTTCTTCTTTTATGCTGTCTTGTGCAATTAATTTGAGTGCGTCCATTTTTATTCCTCCAATTTTTATCAGATGCTCATAATACCCCCAAAAAGGTAAAAGAGGAGCACCAGCTTTAATGTTTAGCAACTTTGCTTAGCATTAAACCCCGTCCATTATGACGGAAACAAATGCTGAATCATAGTATCATAAAAAAAACTTTCTTGCAAGTGTTTTAACATAAAAACGATAATTTTAGCAAGGCATTATTCAAAATTCGAAAAATCCGCCTTTAAAAGTGATGTTCTGCTAATAGTTATATGCAAAAGATCGGTTTCAATGTATGATTTGAAAGCATTGATAAGTAAAAACGGGTTTAAGTTTGCAGAGTTGCCTGCGCTGAGTACTGCTTGAATGTTAACTGTAACGTTTATTGCCTTTGCGTGAAATTTTTCAATATTGTCGCAAAGGTTAATTTGTTTTGCAACTTTTCTTCGGCCACTTTTACCCATTTTTTCCGCAATTATGCTTTGGCTTGCAACGAGATTTTCGCACTCCTGTGCAAAAGATTCGGCATTTTCGTTTGAGTCAAGTTCAAGGGAAATGTTATAAGATGCAAATCTTACTTCATTCACCGAACACTCGGCACTGCTTGCCTTTAGAATTTCCAAACCGGTGGGTAGCACATCATTTAGCCTTTTTACAATTTCGTCATCTTGTATTTCGCCGTCGATTTTCAAATCAATCGGCTCACACAATGCTTCTATGCCTAACGGCAACGGAAGAAGAAAATTAAGGTAAGGTTTTGGGTTGAACCCCTCTGTGTACCAAATGGGTATTTGTGCTCTGCGTATTGCTCTTGACATTGTTCGGTAAAGGTCAAGGTGAGAAATATAAACCGCATGTCCGCTTTTTTTATACCATATTCTAATCGCTCGCATTGCAAACACCTCCGCTGAATTCTCCAATTCCGCAACCCGAACATTTTTCTCTGCAATTCGGTGTGGTTATGCTCTCGTGAGCCTTTTTATTCTCGTTGATAAGAAATTTTTTGCTGATGCCAAAATCCATATGGTCCCACGGCAGAACCTCATCAAATTCTCGTCTGCGGTTGGCATAGAATTCGGGTTTAATCTTTTGACTTTCAAATGCTTTCATCCAAGTATCAAAATTGAATTTCTCGTCCCACCCGTCAAATTTACAGCCGTTTCTCCAAGCTGATTCGATAACGTCGGCAAGGCGCCTGTCGCCCCTTGCAAAAACGCCTTCAATAAAGCTTATTGGCACCTTGTGAAAGCTCAAATTTATTTTTCTTGTTTTAATTTGTCCCCTTAGATGTTTCTGTTTATCCCAAAGCTCTTGAGGAGTGTCCTGTGGCTCCCATTGAAAGGGAGTGAACGGTTTTGGTACAAATGAAGCCGCACTCACAGAAACCATAACGCCCTTGCCCTTTGCTTTGTTTGGGTTTTGGTAGTATTCATCAACTACATTTTGTGCAAGCGTAGCAATGCCCTCTACGTCTTCAAGTGTTTCAGTTGGCAGACCGAGCATGAAATAAAGCTTGACAGCAGTCCACCCGCCGGCAAAGGCTTTTTGCGCCGTTTCAATAACTTCTCTTTCGGAGATGTTTTTATTGATTGCATCACGAAGCCTTTGAGTGCCTGCCTCGGGCGCAAAGGTTAAGCCGCTCCGGCGAACACCTGTGAGTTTTTCAACAATCTCTTTCGGGAAATTGTCTATCCTAAGGCTGGGCAGGGAAACATTTATATTTTCATTATCTGTCCATTCGAGTAGCTCGTTTAGCAAATCTTCAAGCTGTGAGTAATCACTTGTGCTCAAAGAGCATAGGGATATTTCGTCATAACCTGAAGTGTTACATAGGTCTCGGCACTGGGCGTTAACAGTTTCGTTGCTTTTTTCCCTGACAGGTCTGTAAATGAAACCTGCTTGACAAAAGCGACAGCCTCTAATACAGCCCCTGAACAATTCTGCTGTAACCCTGTCGTGTACAACATCTATAAAAGGAACGACGAATTTGTCGGGGTAGTAGCTCTTGTCAAGGTCTGTTACTATCCGTTTCTCAACCCTTTGAGGTGCGCCGTCAAGAGGTAAGATTTCTTTTATTGTACCGTCTGCATTGTAAGAAATATCATATAAACTCGGCACATATACACCTTTGATTTTTGCGGCACAGCGGAGAAATTCTTGTTTGGTTGAGCCTTTAGCCTTGTGCTCTTTTAGCAAATCAATAAGGTCGTTTACAATATCTTCTCCCTCGCCGAGAGTGAAAACATCAACAAAAGGAGCGAGTGGCTCAGCGTTGCAAACGCAAGGGCCGCCAGCAATGACAAGCGGTGTCAAATCAGCCCTGTCTTTGCTTCTAATAGGAAGTCCGCTAAGGTCTAACATATTGAGCACATTCGTGTAACACATCTCATATTGTATTGTGAAACCGACTATATCAAAATTTTTAACACAATCACCGCTCTCGAGCGCGTAAAGGTCAACCCCTTTACTCCTCATTAACTCCTCCATATCGGTCCAAGGCGCAAAAACACGCTCACACCAAGAGTCTTCTCTCGAGTTTATAAGGCTGTAAAGTATTTTCATGCCAAGGTGTGACATTCCTATTTCATAAGTGTCGGGGAAACAAAATGCAAATCTTATATCTACACTTTCTTTATCTTTGATAACGCTGTTAAGCTCACCGCCCGTGTATCGTGCGGGCTTTTGAACGAGTGGCAATATTTCTTCAACTTTTTTGGAAAGCATATTATCCTCCGTAATACATAAATATACATATGAATTTATACATAGAGCGAACTGCTCATTTTAAATGCAAGCACAATTATATCACACAGGCGATAATTATGACAAATAAAAAAAGCAATACAAGTAAAGAGAGGGGATTAAAGCAAACATTTAATAAATTTTTGATTTCGGTCTTGACAAAGGCGCAAATAGTTAATAATATTCATACTATAGGATATTGTAATCCTATCACTTTAAAAACTATGAAAGGAGAGTAAGCATGATTTTTGAAAGAGTAAAAGAAATTATTTGCAGTCAATTTGACATTGTCGATAAAGACATGATAACGATGGACACAACAGTTGAAGAATTAGACGCTGACAGCATGGACGTTATAGACCTTGCAATGAGCATTGAAGATGAGTTTGAAATCGAAGTGCCCGATGAAGCACTTGAGGAAATTAAATCGGTTGGTGATATCGTTAAATATATTGAGGAGAATTAATACAAAGTAGTTGAAAGGCGGTCTTATTTTTGGCACAGCAGAAAAAGATGGTTGAAGAAATCACTTCTATGGGTGAGGATTTCGCCAAATGGTACACAGATGTCGTGAAAAAAGCCGAACTGGCATCTTATTCGAGTGTTAGAGGTTGCATGGTTATTCGTCCCTACGGCACTGCTCTTTGGGAGAACATTAGAAACGAGCTTGACTCAAGGTTCAAGGCAACGGGACATGAAAATGTTATGATGCCTATGTTTATTCCCGAGGGACTTTTACAAAAGGAAAAAGACCATGTTGAAGGTTTTGCACCCGAGGTTGCGTGGGTTACTCACGGTGGTGATGAAAAGCTTCAAGAAAGGCTTTGCATTCGCCCGACATCAGAAACACTGTTTTGCGACCATTACAGCGAAATAATTCAATCATACAGAGATTTACCTAAGCTATACAACCAGTGGTGCTCTGTTGTTCGATGGGAGAAAACTACAAGACCGTTTCTTCGCACTATGGAGTTTTTCTGGCAGGAAGGCCATACAATGCATGAAACAGCACAGGAGGCTGTGGAGGAGACGGAGCGCATGCTCAACGTCTATGCCGACTTCGCACAGGATTACCTTGCAATCCCTGTTGTTAAAGGCAAAAAGACGGATAAAGAGAAGTTCGCCGGTGCCGAATCCACATACACAATCGAGGCTATGATGCATGACGGTAAAGCCTTGCAAAGTGCAACATCGCATTATTTTGGAGATGGGTTTAGCAAAGCGTTTAATATTCAATTCACGGGCAGAGGGAACACAATGGAATATCCACACCAAACCTCTTGGGGTATGTCGAGCCGTATTATTGGCGCAATTATTATGACACACGGCGACGATAATGGGCTGGTTCTACCTCCTGCAGTAGCACCTGTTCAGGTTGTTATTTTGCCAATTGCAACGCATAAAGAAGGTGTTCTTGAGAAAGCAAGAGAGATCGAAAAAATGATTTCGGGTGTTTGCAGAACCAAACTTGACGATTCCGATAATTCACCCGGTTGGAAATTTTCTGAATACGAAATGAAGGGCGTACCCTTGCGCCTTGAAATCGGGCCTAAAGATATTGCGAAAAATCAATGTGTACTCGTTCGCAGAGATAATAGGGAAAAATACTTCGTTTCACTTGATGAGCTTGAGGAAAAAATCCCAAAACTGCTTGAAGCTGTTCAAGATGGGCTTTTTGTAAAGGCCCAAACGAGAAGGGAAGAGATGACTTACACTGCTGAGAATCTTGAGCAAATGATTGAAATTGCCGACAATCGTCCCGGCTTTATCAAAGCTATGTGGTGCGACGACCAAGGCTGTGAAGATAAGCTCAAGGAGGTTGCAGGTGTAACCTCACGCTGCATTCCCTTTGAACAGGAGCAAGTCAGTGAAAAATGTATTTGTTGCGGCAAGCCCGCAAAGCAAATGCTTTATTGGGGCAAGGCATACTAACTTAAATGTTTTTGGGGCTGTCAATCGACAGCCCCTTTTTTAATGGGTAATATCCCCCAACATCGTGCGAAACAATTTTTAAAGTCAGTTATGCAGACGATGAACAACTATGTTTATATTAGCGATTATTAACGTTTTTCCTTTTTTTAGCACTCTTACGGTGCTGTTGTCTTTTATAAGATGGGTTTGCTTGTGTTTTTCTTTGTTTTGTGTTATTTTTTATTATGGAGGGGGTGGCATTTTGATTCTTAAAAACGCACTGATATATGATGAAAACTTTGAGATTCAAAGGGCGGATATTCTTGTTGAAGGCGAATATATAATAAAAATTGCTAAGACCATTGATGGGGAGAATATAATCGACCTTGAAAACCGAACCCTTTTGCCGGGGTTTATTGATATCCATATCCATGGCTGTAACGGCGGAGATATGAATGATGCAAGCGAGAAATCCTTAGGAAAAATGTCATCTTATCTTGCAAAGAACGGCGTTACATCATTTTGCCCTGCGTCAATGACGCTGCCTTTTGAAGAAATTCAAAAGAGCTTTGAGGTAGTTGAAAGTTATAAAGGCAAGGAATGTGGCGCTTACATTCACGGTATTAATATGGAAGGGCCATATATATCCGATGAAAAGAAGGGCGCGCAGGCAGGGGATCATATAAGAAAACCCGATTTTAATGAGTTTCGTGATCTCCATGAAATATCGTCGGTGAAGCTTGTGGATATGGCACCTGAGGTTGAGGGTGCATTTGAATTCGCAAGAGCGGCGAGCGAAATTTGCACAGTATCTGTAGCGCACACGAATGCAAGCTATTACACGACGAAAAACGCCTTTGAAAATGGGTTTACTCACGCAACGCATCTTTTCAATGCAATGCCCCCGATTTACAATAGAAAACCGGGAGCCGTTACTGCAGTTTTTGACAACGAAAGGGTAACGGCGGAGCTTATTTGCGACGGTTATCATTTAGACCCTGCAATTATTAGAATGGCATTTAAGCTTCTCGGCGAAGACAGAGCGGTAGTTGTCAGCGACGCAATGAAAGCGGCGGGATTGAAAGATGGAGATTATGTCCTGGGCGGTCAAACGGTTTATGTTCGCCACGGGGAGGCCCGACTTTCGAACGGCGCAATAGCTGCAAGCACAACAAATATGTTTACAGAGTTTAAAAACCTTTTAGATTATGGCATTGAGTTCAAAATTGCACTAAAGGCTTGCACAATTAACCCTGCGAGGGTGATAAACAAGAACATTCATACAGGCAGCCTTAGTGCCGGAAAAATGGCTGATATAATAGCGGTTGATAATGATTTAAACCTTGACATGGTGATGGTAAGTGGAAAGATTATGTAGAGAAACTACATAATTGTTACGACTTAAATATTACGAAAAAAAACAATTCTTTTATGTATTTTTTGGCATTGACTGCAAAACATAATGTTGAGGTGATATTATGGCTTCTTATATTGACGAAAAGCTCAAGCCAAAGTTCGAATCGTTGCCGATTGAATTAAAAAATGAAATTTTAAAACGAAATGTAAACCTTCACAGTTTTAACGATTTAATAAAATGTCTGGAGCAGATAGTTGACGAGGGTTAACCAAATAAAACCAAAAATACGAAGTAGATTTAACGCTGCGTGTGTCATTGAAGATGCACGGGCGTTATTTTTTGTAAGATTAATAAAGAAAAGTAGAGTTTTCTAATAAATAAAATTGACAAAAGTATGTATAAAATATATACTTAACGTGGATTATTCTATTCTATAAACGGAGGTATTTTATTATGAAGAAGATTAAACGAACCGCTATTGCTATAACGGGTGTTTTGGTTTTATTAGTAATTTTCAATACCTTTAATTTTTCACTACAACTGAACAATAACTACGAACAAACACCTTTGAATGTTTCAAACGCAATTCAAACAGAGTCTGAGCATTTAAACGTGGTTGAAAACGATAGCTTTGAAGCGAAAAGCGATGAGGTCAAAAATAGAACAAATGAAACGAAAATTCAAAATCAAGCCTTTGAAAACTCAAATAATGGCGAAATAACAAAGGTAAATGAACATATTCCCCCCGTCAAGGGCGCAGAGGTTCTCGAAAAAGGAAAAAATGAAGACGGTACCTCTAAATCCATTATTGTTTATGGTTCCGAGAGTAGCAATATTCTTTATGATGAAAAAGATGATATTAATTATGTCAACAACATAATCATTATGTTTTTCCAGCAGGGAACGAGCAACGAAAGACGACTTGAAATTATTGAAACTGTTGGTGGAGAATGTGTCGGTTATATGGACACCGTCAATCAGTGGCAGGTTAAAATAGAAGAAACGAATTTACCTGAAATTAAGCAAAAATGCGCAAAGCTCCTTGAGTTTGATGAAGTGATTTATGCAAAGCAAGAAACAGCAAACAAAATAGTAACATGTTTAATACCAGATGACCCGTTCGGAAATTATTTTTGGAATGAAGATGCGCCGGCTGGTCACAATTGGGGGCAGGAGGCAATTCAGTTGCCGAGTGCTTGGGATTACCAAGCGTATTTTAACAATATCTCTGTAGGTATTGTTGACGACGGTTTTTATATAGCTCACGAGGAGCTTGACGGAATTATTGAATTTCCGAGTATGGAGGCCGAACAAAACAATATTAAAGCAAGGCACGGAACACATATTTCGGGAATAATCGGTGCAAAGGCAAACAATCAGGTTGGTATTGCCGGTGTTCTTTGGGATACAACAATTTATGCTTATGATTATTCGCCTGTTGAAGCCGCAGGTCAACAATGGGATTTTGCAACGGCAATTTATGCCGGGCTTGTAGAGTGCGTCGAGCAAGGCGCAAAGGTTGTTAATTTTTCGATTGGTTTATCAATCCCTGCTTGGGAAACGGAAATTTCGGCAGCAAAAATCGCAGAAGAAGCGGAAACTGCATCAATGTATATGGCTCAGCTTATAAATACAGGGCACGAATTCATTGTCGTTCAATCGGCGGGCAACGGGAATAGAGCAGGTAAAAGTCTTGATGCAATTAACAATGGGATGTTCTGTTGCGTAAAGAACGATAATACTGGCCAAAGCCCCGCAATGGCGCAAAAGATAAATGACAGAATAATTATTGTCGGTTGTGCGCAAAACACGGGCAATAAGACCTATCAACAAGCGTACTTCTCAAATTCAGGTGAACAGATTGATATTTGTTCGCCGGGTTATGGTATTTATAGCTGCGATGTTTATGATGACGGTGGCGGCGACGAAAACCCGTACATAAGTCTTGCAGGCACTTCTCAGTCAGCGGCTTTTGTTTCAGGTGTTGTGGGCCTCGCGTGGTCGGTAAACCCCGATTTGACAGGCGCTCAGGTTCGCTCGATTATTTGTGACAGCGATAATCAACCCTATACGGTTGACTATAATACTAAGCAGAACCATCCACTTGAGTTGTCTTACGGGTTGTTAAATGCAAAGCTTTGTGTTGAAGGTGCTCTTTTAACTGTACCTGCCGATTACACAGAGCTTAACAATGCAATAGCACAGGCAAATCTTATAAACGTGGAAATATACACGGCGCAGAGCATTCAAGCATTAAATGCTGCATTAAACTCTGTTGAAACAGGGTTGTCTGCTTTTGAGCAAGATGAAGTTGATTTAATGGCACAAAACATACTTGATGCTATTTCACAGCTTGTTTTAAGGGAGGCGGACTATTCGGGCGTTGACAATGCATTAGCTCAAGCTGCAAGCATAAACGAAGTTTATTACACAGCCCAGAGCATTAATGCCTTAAACAATGCGATTGAAAGCGTTGTTAGAGAGCTTACAATATTGGAGCAGGGGCTTGTAGATGATATGGAAAACGCAATCATGACAGCGCTCAACGATTTAGTTGCCTTAACGCAAGCAATTGTTCCGCAAGGTTCAACGGCTGTTGTGAATGAGGAGTACAGCTTAATTTACGGCCTTGACTACAATTTAACGGCACAGCGGTTTGAAAGTGAATATGTGATAGCACCGCTTGGTTGTTCGTTTGAATATATTTATTACAAATTAGGCGCATTAGGAACGGGCAGTGTTGTGAGGCTTATTGATGACAGCACGGGTGATGTCATTGCCCAATATAGCATTGTTATCGTTGGGGATGTTGATGGCGACTCATTCGTTACAAGTGCGGATTCGACCATTATTATTTCTGTTGTGGGGAAAATTGTTGATTTAGACAAATATAGTCCGTTTTGGTTCGCAGCCGATGTGTTTAGTGATGCAGATTTGAACACCGCCGATATGACAAGGTTGATTTCTGCAATCGGCAAATTAGAGAAAATTGACCAGAACGCACTCACACAGACAATCGCTATCTTGGCTCAGTAACACAAAAGCATAGAAAAAACTTGAAATAATATGAATTCAGTGTATAATAAATCATTATGTGTAAAGCGTTATATCTAATGGTTACTAGATTCATGCGGAGGTTTAAGAATGGCAGAAAATGGAAAAAGCGAGTTTGTTTTGATGGAGCACGATATACTCAATTTTTGGCAGGAGAATGACTGCTTTAACAAGCTTAGAGAAAAAAACGAAGGCAAGCCGATGTTCAGGTTCCTTGACGGGCCTATAACGGCAAATAACCCTATGGGAATTCATCACGCATGGGGGCGCAGTTTAAAGGATATCTTTATCAGATATAAAGGCATGCAAGGCTATAATTGTCGCTACCAGAGCGGTTTTGACGCACAGGGTCTTTGGGTTGAGGTTGAGGTTGAAAAAGAGCTTGGCTTCAAGACAAAGAAGGATATTGAAGACTATGGTATGGACAAGTTCACAAACAAGTGCGTTGAAAGAGTTGAACGGTTCTCAGCAATCATTACTGAGCAATCAAAAAGATTAGGCCAGTGGATGGATTGGGATAATTCGTACTATACTCATACCGACAAAAACATTCAGGGAATTTGGTATTTTCTGAAAAAGTGTTATGAGAACGGTTGGCTTCGCAGCGAACACAGGCCAATGCCATGGTGTCCGCGTTGCGGCACATCGCTTTCGGAGCACGAAATGACTGGCTCATACAAGCTTATGACTCATAACTCTATATTTTTCAAGCTTCCCGTCATTGAAAAAGGATTTAAGATTCTTGTTTGGACAACAACCCCGTGGACACTGTCCTCGAACGTTGCTTTGGCGGTAAACCCCAAAATAGATTATGCTCAAGTTAAAGTTAAGAGCGATTCGCAAGACATAGTTCTTGCAAAAAATGCAATTAAATATCTTGGTGATGATAAGGTTGAGGTTGTTCGAGTCTTTAAAGGCGCTGAACTCGTAGGCATGCATTACGACACCTGCTTCCCCGAGTTTGAGGCACAACAGGGCATTGAGCACAAGATTGTCGAGTGGGAGGATGTTGACGCTCAAGAGGGTACAGGAGTTGTTCACATCGCACCCGGTTGCGGTATAGAAGACTTTGAACTCGGTTGCAAATTAGGTCTTGAGCAGGTTATGCCTGTTGACGATATGGGTATATTCCTCAAAGGCTTTGGGTTTATGACGGGTAAAGACAGTCATACAATAGCAGATGAGGCTTTTGAAAAGCTCAAAGAGGCCGACAAACTTTATAAGGTTCAGCCTCACGAGCACAGCTACCCTGTTTGTTGGCGCTGTAAGAGCGAGATTATATTTAGACTTGTTCCCGCGTGGTATATAGTAACGCAGGAGCTTAAACCTCGTTTGATAAAAGCGGCGGAAAGTGTTAAGTGGGAGCCCGCTTCAAACGGCAAGCGTATGAATGATTGGCTCAACAATATGGGCGATTGGAATATTTCGAGAAAGCGTTATTATGGCATGCCGCTTCCGTTTTATCCCTGCCTTGAATGCGACGAGTTGACCGTTATCGGCTCAAAGAAGGAGCTTAAGGATTTGGGTGGCGAGGGTGTTGACGATTTGCCTGAGCTTCACAGACCTTGGATTGATAATGTAAAAATCAACTGCCCGAAATGCGGCGCAAAGGTCAGCCGTGTTTCTGAAATCGGCGATGTTTGGCTTGACGCCGGCATAGTCCCGTTTTCAACACTTGATTATTTTGAAGATAAAGACAGTTGGCGTGCAAACTTCCCAGCGGAATGGATAACGGAAATGCATGAGCAGGTTCGTCTATGGTTCTATTCAATGCTGTTCATGAGCGTTGTGCTTGAGGACAAGGCACCTTACGAGCGTTCGCTTTGCCATGGCAGTGTTGTTGCGGAGGACGGTTCAAGGTTCTCCAAAACAGGGTTTATGGTTAAATTTGACGAGGCGGCGGAGGTTATCGGTGCAGACACAATTCGTTACCTGTATGCAGGTGCTCCTGTCGCAAACGATGTTCGTTTCGGTTATTCATTGGGCGACGAAGCGAGACGTAAGTTGATTGCGTTTAATAATATTTACACATTCTTTGACACATACGCATCTATCGACAAGCCGACTTTTAATAAAAATTATAAGCCCGATAAAGGTGCTTTCACTCCGACAGACCGTTGGCTGATTGTTCGCACAAACGACTTCATCAAAAAAGCAACTGAAAACATGGAAGCCTACAAAACTTTCTTGCTTGTCAAGGAGTTTGAAGAGTTCGTCGATGATATATCAAACTGGTATATCCGCACAAACCGTCGCCGTTTTTGGAAGACTGAGAACAACGACGACAAAAAGGTTGCGTACTATTCACTGTTTTTTGCACTTAACACCTGTGTGAAGGTTATGGCACCGATTATTCCCTTTATGACAGAAAACATTTGGCAGAAGCTCACAAGAAAGATTATGCCCGATTCTGAGATTTCCGTTCATATAAGTGATTGGCCCGAAATAATGGAGGGCTTTGAGGATGAGGGTATAATCGAGCAAACAGCGTTTGCAAGGGATGTTATCACAACGGCAATGCGTTTGCGCAACGAACAACAGCTCAAGGTTCGCCAACCATTGAATAAGCTTTATATCTGTTGTGAAGAATCTTCACAACAGAAAATCAAGGTTTTTGAAAAAAATATTTTAGATGAGCTAAACATTAAAGGTGTTGAATATATCACCGATTTCTCTGTTTTGCAGGAGAAATATCTTTCTGTAAACTTCAAAAAAGCGGGTGCTGTTTTAAAGCAGAATGTAAACAAATTCAAACAGAGTCTTGAGAATCTATCAGCAGAGAAAATGAGCGATATGGTTTTGCAGCTTGAGCAAAACGGCAAAGTCAAGGTTGATGGTTTTGAAGAAGAGCTCGATAAAGAGCTGTTCAATATTGAGATGAAGACAAAGCAGGGCATTGTCAGCTCCGAATGTTCTGAGGATATCGTAACGGCGATTGACACAAAGCTAACTGAGCAGCTTCGCAAAGAGGGTGCAGTGAGAGATGTTGTTCGTCAATGTCAGCTGTTGCGCAAAGAGGCAGACTACCAGGTTGAACAGCATGTTGCAATGTCAATCAGTACAGACAGCGAGTTTTTGCTCGACGCACTCAATGAGCAAAGGGAGCATATTTCAAGCGAATTGCTTGCAGATAAGCTTGTGTTCAACGAAGAAATAAAGGCAGACAGTGAAAAAGTGTTTGAAGTGGGCGAGTTTAAAGTTAAAGCTGCTGTTGCAAAAGCATAATTGAACTCTAATAAGCAGAGAATAAAAAAACAAACGGAAAAGACTATGAATATGGAGGTTTTGAATCATGCAAAAAGTAACTAAAGATACAATCATTGGTGATATCCTTGAAATGGATAAATCAACGGCGCCCTATTTTATGGAAATGGGTATGCATTGCCTGGGTTGCCCTTCTGCGAAAGCGGAAACAATCGAGCAGGCATGTATGGTTCACGCTGTTGACGCTCAAGTGCTTGTTGATAAATTGAACGGGCATTTTGCCGGAAAGAACGAATGAATTCATCAGAGCTTGGCACCAGACTAAAAATGGTTGCTGATATGGTTAGAAAAGGCGGGTGTGTTGCCGACATAGGCACTGACCACGCCTTTCTTCCTTCTTATCTGGTTTTAAACGAAATTTGCGAAAAAGCAATAGCCGTTGATGTAAAAAAAGGCCCGCTTTTAAATGCAAAAGAAACCTTAGATGCCTACAAAATAGGTGACAGAGTATTGCTCAGGCTTTCAGACGGGCTTGACGATATTAAGCGCGATGAAGCGGACGATATTATCCTTGCAGGCATGGGCGGTGTGATGATATCAAAAATTCTCAAACGTTGTGAATGGGTAAAAGACAGCAGAAAGCAATTAATAATTCAACCCCAATCTCATGCGGAGGTTGTCAGAAAGTTTTTGTATACAAACGGATTTGAAATAATGAAAGAGGATTCGTGCATAGACGAAGGCAGGGTTTACATAGCAATTCATGCGCGTTACAGTGGCAAACAACAACACAAAGAGCCATTTAATTATTATGTTGGCAAACTCGAAGAGTGCAATAAAGAAAGTGCTTATAAATACTTAAAAAAACAGTATTTAAGAGTTAAAAAAAGAAGCGAAAGCTTGTTGAGCGTAGGCAGGTTGCCAAAAGAGGAGGCCGAGCTTTCTCAAGTTGTAAAGGAAATGGAAAAAATATTGATAAAAATCGAGCGGAGGGAAAAATATGGCGAGCGTTAAAGATGTTTTCGAGTTTATAGATAGCATTGCCCCCTTTGATACACAACAGCAATGGGATAACAGCGGGTTTTTAGTCGGGGATATTGATAAAATCGTGAAAAAAATCGGCGTTGTGCTTGATATAACCCCCGAAACAATTGACCTTGCAGCAATGCATGAAGTTGATTTAATAGTCAGTCATCACCCTGTTATTTTTAAGCCTCAAAAAAGCTTTACTAAAAACAACGCCGCGTATCAGCTTGCAGTAAAAGGGATAAATGCTATTTGTGCGCACACCTCTCTTGACAGTGCTGACGGTGGAGTGAACGATGTTTTAGCACAGTTGCTCGGTTTAAGAAGGGTTGAACCTTTCTATGCTGATGAAAATGAAACTCCCTTGCTACGTGTAGGTTTTGTCAACGAAATGAATGCAAAAACGCTTGCAAAAACAGTTGCAAACGCTTTAGGGCATGAGAATTATGCCGTAAAGTATTGTGACGGTGGTAAACCAATTGAAACCGTTGCGGTTTGTGGCGGAGCCGGTGATAGTTTTATCGAAGACATTGTTCAAGCGGATATAGACGCTTATGTTACGGGTGAGGCAGGTTATCACGACATGCTTTATGCGTGCGAAAGCGGATTGACGCTCATTGTGGCAGGGCATTTTGAAACGGAAAATCCAATTGTAAGAGTTCTTGCACAAAAATTGGATTTGCAGTTTGAAGATATCCAAACCGTAATTATTCCCCAAAAACCGTCCATAAAGTATCTAACGGTTGAATAATACAGGAGAAAAATATGCCTTTAGACGGAATTTTTTTACATTTACTTATAAAAGAACTCAATGACACCCTAATAGGGAGCAGAGTTGAAAAGGTGCACCAACCCACAAAAGATGAGTTGGTGTTTTATCTGCGTTCTCGCTCGGGTGCAAACAAGTTGCTGATTTCTTCAAATGCTAACAGCTCAAGAATGCATATTACCCAAAATCCGCCTGAGAATCCACGAAACCCCTCAATGCTTTGTATGCTTTTTAGAAAACATTTAACCTCAGCAATAGTAAAAGGCTTTCGCCAAAATGAACTTGACAGAGTCGTTTTTATTGACTTTGATGCAACAAATGAAATCGGCGATAGGGTGAAATTAAGCCTTTGTGTCGAGATTATGTCAAAACATAGCAATATGATTTTGATTCGGGAGGATAATACCATAGTTGGTGCTGTAAAGCGAATTGACTTTACAAAATCATCTGCAAGACAAGTGCTCCCGAACATAGAATACAAGTTGCCACCCTCACAGGGCAAGTTGAACATTCTTGAGAAACCCACTTCGTTAATTATTGAAACCCTTGACAAGCATAGGGATATTGATTTCTCCTCTGCTGTTTTAGCGACAATTCAAGGGGTGTCACCGCTTATAAGTCGTGAGTTAGCGGAGAGATGCAAAATAGATGTAAAGGTCAATAGCTTTACAGAAAATGAGTGTCAAAGAATAGGAAAAACGCTTGAAGAGCTTAAAGATACTGTCAAAAATCTTAGTGGAACACCAATTATGTTAAAAAATGCTAATGGGTTGCCCAAAGAGTTTTCCTATATGGACATAACGCAATATGGATTTACCCTCGCATCATTAAAATTTGAAACCTATTCTGAACTTTTGGAAGAGTTCTATTTTGAAAGAGATAGAATTGAAAGGACGAGGCAGCGTGCGGCAGATATACTAAAAGTGTTAAACAATGCGAGTGCAAGAATTATTAAAAAGCTAGAAATTCAAAGAAGTGAGCTTAAAAAAAGTATCAACCGTGAAGAGTTGCGAATAAAGGCAGAGCTTATTAATGCAAACCAACATAATTTGCAAAGGGGTTCAAGCTTTTATGTTTTAGAGAATTATTATGATAATAACGAGGTTATCAGAATATCGGCTGACCCTGTTCTTACCCCTGCAATGAATTCTCAAAAGTATTACAAGGAGTACAGAAAAGCAAAGAATGCAGAAAAAATGCTCTCAGGGCTTATTGAACAGGGCGAGCAGGAGCTTATATATATAGATTCTGTTATAGACGCACTTTCTAGAACAACCACGCAGCAAGAAATTGTCGAGATTCGCGGGGAGCTCGAGCATGAGGGTGTTTTAAGACGACATAAAAAGAATAAAAATAAAAAGCAAAAGCCACTTGAGCCTATAGAATATGAGTCAGTAGATGGTTTTAAGATTTTAGTTGGGAGAAACAACATTCAAAACGATAAGCTTTCTCTAAAAATTGCAAATAAAAATGATTTATGGCTTCACACACAAAAAATATCGGGCTCACATGTGGTTGTTGTTTCAGAAAATAGGGAAATACCCGAAACAACGATTGAACAGGCAGCAGAAATTGCGGCTTTTCATAGCAGAGCAAGCAATTCCTCCAATGTGCCAGTTGATTACACTTTTGTAAAGCAACTGAAAAAGCCTGTTGGCGCAAAACCCGGCAAGGTGATTTATCATGTTTACAGCACAATAATCGTTGAGCCAAAGGACCATTCAAAATAACGACAAAAACGACGGCATTTGCCGTCGTTTTTATTTATGCGCCTATATTATATCTTTTCAGCTTCATCGTCTATAACTGAATTCTTCTTTATTCCTTGCAAAAGCTTTTGCCTTGCAAGCCTTTGTGCAAAGAGTTCATCGTACATTCTGTCACGCTTCTTGCCAGATAAATCATAAAAGAACTTTGGAACAATGCCTAATATTCCAGTCACAAACGGCAGAATAGTACACATTGCAAAAAGGTAATATTTTGTACGATATGTCTGTTTTCCAAAGCCTGCTTTTAAATTATAACCGAATTTATTCATAAGTATAGGTTTGATAGTGCCACTGATACTTTTCACAAGTTTTGTTGCAAGCCCCTTCGCAGTGCTTGTCATGCCCTCTGTTCTGAAGCCTGTTTTCCATTCACAGTAGTCCATTGCTTCATTAAAAATCTCTTGAGGTATAACTCGTCTTAACCCCATAACCATTGTGAATAGTGTTTCTTGTGCCATAATTATAGGTATCATTGCAGAGCGTTTGTTGTAAAGCCCGTTTGGCCCTATTCCACCGATTGAGCCTAAAAAGAAGACGATAGACATGAGGAAGTCGCCCCAGCTACCACTAACTATCCAAAGCAGCTTTGTTGAAAAGCGTTTTCGAGCCCATGGTATGTATGTGTAGCTTATAGTTGAAACTATTGCACCGGGTACACCGACAATGTTTTTAATTGAAGCGGAGCCTAAAACATCAATGAAATAGTTGTTCATGCCCGCATTGATTGAAAATGCTGAAAGAAACTCTGAAAGGGTAATCAGAAGAATAGGTTTATTTTGCAAAATGGATTTAAAACCCTCTTTAATGCTCGGCGGATTAATTGATTGGGGAACTCGTTCTTTACCGACAATAAAGAAAGATAAAGCGAGAACGCCAGAAACAATTGTTGTGAATAAGCCCATTGTGACATAAACGCTTTTAAGGGTGAATTTAATTATATTGTGATTTACAAGGTCAATGAGCACGCCCATCAAAATCTCGGGTATTTGTTCACCCAAAAAACCCGAAAGAAGGTTTGCTTTCGTGATTAGTGATGTCCGTTCAATGGGGTTTGGTGTAATTGTTGACAAAAACCCCGTTTGCGCAACCAGTCTAAAAGTATCCGCACCCTCTCTAACAAGAGCCAAAAGGAGCCAGATAAAGAATTTTGTCGAATTCATCGGGTCTCCATCACTGAAAAAAACAGGCATCATCCAATATATGCATGTGCCTATAGTGCCGGGGATTGCAAAAGCGATAAGATATGGCTTGAACTTGCCAAAGCGTGTTCGTGTTTTGTCAACAATAGCGCCCGTGAAGGTGTCGTTGATAACATCCCAAATAGTGTTTATGAAATTCACAACAGCCAAAAGCCTTAAATCAATTTTAAGAACATCAAAAACAAATCGTTCTGAATACAGGTTGATATTAAAGCTTTTGGAAACATCAAAAAGTATGTATGCCATAGTTTCTCTAGAGCCGACATATCGACGATTCTGATGTTTTACAACTGGTTTATCGTTTTTCAGCAAAATCACCCCCAAATATTAATATTAGTTTATCATAAGTGTTATGTTTTTATCAATAAAAAAACTTAGTCATAATTC